>CAJQQO010000280.1 GCA_905480475.1 uncultured Pseudomonadales bacterium
ATGCCGACATAACCGCGAGGTTTTTGGCAATCGCATGTGAAATACCGCGCTCTTCTGAGTCTATACCCGGGTAAGCTCCCGGTGTGTCGATTAAAGTAATCACCGGTACAGAAAAACGCTCGGCCATTTCCATTAAACGTAACGCTTTGCGATAACCTTCGGGCCGCGGCATACCAAAATTACGCGACACCTTATCGCTAACACTACGGCCCTTCTCTTGACCGATCACCATCACTGGCTCGCCTTGTAAGCGCGCTAAACCGCCAATAATCGCGGCATCATCGGCAAACTGGCGATCACCGTGCAATTCATCAAACTCTTCAAATACGCGCTCAATATAGTCTTTGGTATAGGGGCGTTGCGGGTGGCGAGCCACTCGAACAATATCCCAAGGGGTTAATGAGGAGTAGATTTTCTGTGTGAGCTTGGCGCTTTTCTCTGATAGCTTGGTGATTTCATCACCAATATTTAGATCATTATCATGACCAACCGAGCGCAGCTCTTCAATTTTGACTTCAAGGTCAGCAATCGGTTGTTCAAAATCGAGATAATTTGGGTTCATATCAATCCGCTTTTCGCTAATAAGCTGCACAGCTGGTAACAAAGGCCAGTTTTGGACGTCCGCACCGGCAAGTGCGCTTAGCTGATTTTTTATAGCCGCTGTTCGGAACAACAGCTAAAGTGAGTATGCAGTGTTGCAAGAGAGAGGAATTATAGGGGACTTTTAGCGGCAAATCAGCCAATTTGTTGGCAAGTTCAGGGCCGATGCAAAATAACATTCACATCGGCTCCAGCTCCGATGCGATGCTTAACTATCGGCATAACTATCGACTTAACTGTTAGCCTAACCCCCAGCTTCGATATCAGCTATCGCAGCAGGCTCGCGTCGCACTGTGGTTCTACGTCGATCAAAACGGTAGGCGATATTTTCACCGCTTAAATACAAGGCTGGTACAAATAATAAGGTTACCGCGGTGGCAAATAACACGCCAAATGATAGCGAAGTCACCATAGGGATCAAGAACTGCGCCTGTACACTACTTTCTAGCAGAATTGGCGTTAAGCCTAGAAATGTGGTGATCGATGTCAGCACAATCGGCCTAAAGCGCTGCACAGCGCCATCGGCAACCGCACGTCGTGCCGAGTAACCGGCACGGCGTAACTGATTAATACGATCAATTAACACCACATTGTCATTCACTACTACCCCAGCGCAAGCCATCATGCCGAGAATCGAAAACATACTAATGCCAACCCCTACGATCAAATGACCAAATATCGCACCCATAAATCCAAACGGCACGGCGGTTAATACTAATAGTGGCTGCCAATAGGAGCGGAACATAATCGCCATAATGGCAAAAATTCCCAGCATGGATAAACACAAAAACAGCAAGACCTCTTGTAAAAAGTCGACATTGTCTTGCTGCTCGCCTTCTAGATTGACGTTAACCGCGGGATAGCGTTGCAGCAAATCCCGAACGTGTTCGGTTCGCAAGCTCGCAACAATTTGCCCAGCGCTAAACCCGCTTTGAATATCACTGCTCACTCTAGCAACACGCTTGCGATCGAGTCGCTCAATCTTTTTATAAGTTTTGAGATACTCTAAATCAACCACCGATTCCAGCGGCACTCTATCGGTAACAGAATTATCTGAAGTACTGATATCCGCTGAATCATTGCCGCCAAGACCGCCGCGAATAACATACATCTCTCGCAAGGCTTCTTCATAGGAGCGATCTTTACGTGGATATCTTACCAACACCTTAACGTCTTCACGCAGTCGAGGAATTCGCTGAACCTCTTCACCATAAAAGGCGCGCCGCACTTGCTGCGAAACATTTTCTAAACTCACTGCTAGCGTATTCGCTTCGGGTTTAAGCTTTAAATTAATTTCATTGGACGGGCTATCAAGCGTCGAACCGACATTATAGACACCGTCCATATTCGACATAATGGCGACAAGATCAGCAGAGAAAGCTTCAAGCTGCTGTTGGTTATCACTGCGTATAACAAATTCAATAGGCTTGGGAAGTTTGAAAATAGTAAAGCCAACCGACAATTCTTTAACACCTTGCAGCTCACCAATTTCTTCTTGCAATCTTTTCGCCAACACCTCGGAGCCTACCGGTCTATCATTGCCATCCTCAAGCAAGGCCGTTACTCGCACCGTTGAACCGTAAGCTGCAACATGAATACCTTTCATTACCTCGTAACCGTATTCACTATTGGTTTCGGTTTTGAGCTTGTCAGCGGAGCCTTCAATATATTCGGCCACTGACATTAACTGACTAAACGGCGCGGCTTCAGGTAAAGTTGCCTCGGCACTAATATAATCCGATGTCACTCGCGGGAAAAAGCTAAACGGCAACCAACCGCCCTGAATCGATGCCACGGCAAATAAAAACAAAAAACCAAAGGTCGTTAAACTTAAAGGGCGATTCGATAATGTTCTTAATAAAAATCGACGGTACTGCTGGCCAGCAAAGGCAGGAATTAAATCAGACAAGGCCGAGCGGCCACGCTCAAGCTTTTGTAAGAATTTTGCTAGCGGCGACAACAGCCGTTCAATTAACGCTTGCAAGCGATTTATCAAAAAGCCGCTATGGTTGGCTAAATGCGAAGGCAATAAAAACAGCGATTCAAATAAAGAAAAAATCAGCGCCAGAATGACCGGCGTTGCAATATTGGCAGCCTCTGGCCCATCGCCAATAAAAAAGAATGGCATAAAAAACATCATCGTACTGAGTACGGCAAACCACACTGGCGCAAGTACCGATAAGGTGCCCTCTATTGCACCCAGCCGTTTATCGCCCAATTCAATCTGTCGACTATGCACCGACTCGCCGACAATAATGGCATCATCCACCACAATGCCGAGAATCATAATAAAGGCGAACATGGAGATAATATTTAGCGACACCGGCGTGAGTAGTAACCACCAAATAGCGCCAAGAAACGCGACAGCTATTCCACTACAAACCCAAAACGCTAAGGACGGTCGAAGAAATATTAGCAATACAATAAACACTAACATTAAACCGCTGCCGCCATTATAAATCAGCGTATCGAGCCGGCCTTTATAACTTACCGAGGCATCTGACCAAATACTTAACTCTATCGCATCGGGTAAGGTTTTGGATTTTTGCTCAACGTATTGGCGAACGGCTTCACTGGTGCGCAAAATATTGGGTGCCGTTTGGTTACGCACCCATATTTCCAGCGAAGGTTTACCGTTCAGCGCGCTGTAAAGATCCAGATCCTCAAAGCCATCGACGACATCGGCAACATCACCCACTCTTAATAGCGAACCATCCGATTTTCTACGTAGTGGAATTTGCTTAAAGTCCTTAGCGTAATTGGCCTGAGCGCGGGTTTGTACAAGAATATCGCCGCCTTGATCGCGGATTTTGCCACCCGGAACATTGAGCGAATAGCCTCGAATCGCAGCGGAGACTTCATCAAAACTTAAGCCATAATCAAGCAAAGCGGTTTCCGAAATTTCGATACCCACTTCGTATTTTCGTGGCGTATGAATTTCGGCAATCGCAACCGATGGCAGCGCAGCGATTTCTTCGCGAATTAATTCGCCCAGCTCTTTTAACTCGCGCTCTTGCAAGTCTCCCGCGAGTTGCAGCCGCATCATGGTGCTCTTCCAACGCAGCTCTACTATTTGAGGGCGTTCGGATTCAGCAGGGAATGTATTGATAGCATCAACATTGGCTTTGATATCATTTAGTAACCGCTGAGTATCTTCTTCGGGTCTTACCTCAATGGTCACTTCGCCAAAGCCTTCACGCGCAACCGAGCGAATCTCTTCAATACCACCGAGCTGCTGTACCGCTTCTTCTATACGTGAGCAAATCTGCTTTTCAACCTCTTCTGGCCCGGCACCCGGATAGGCAACCGAGACCTTGATAAGATCAATTCTACTTTGCGGGAAAAATTCTTTATCGAGAAGAGGAAAGCTCATTAAACCAGCTAAAACGATAAAAACCATCGCCAGCTTTGAGGCGATAGGATTATCAACAAACCATTGAACGATAGACCGCATAAGTACCGTTACCCTGCTTTGTCAGCTGGAGCTGCGGGAGTTTTTAGACTGCTTTCGTCGTTTGTTTTTATATTCTCGCTCTCAGCGATAGTTTCAACCGCCGTTTCAGCAGCGATATCAGCATTAACTTCGACCTGCTTGGCGTTGGTGCCACTTAAACGCTCACTTCCACCGCGCTCACGAACCGTCATGCCGTCCAAGGCCAAAGATAAGGGCGATACAATTAACGCAAACTCGCCGTCAATATCCGCGCCTGCTTTCAGTTTAACTAATGAGGAATCATCATTAGATTGAATAACATCAACACTAACAAGACGCAGTTGTTTATTTTGCATCAGCCACACTTGTTGTTGCTGACGCAAAGCCGTGCGCGGTATTACAAAACTATTCTCAATAAACGCGCCACCAATTTGGGCCGTAACAAACTGCCCAACTGATAATGCCGGTTTATTGTTTGAGACCTCATCCACTGGCTTACTATCAAAAGGCTGACTTATCGATGCGACCACATAGTACTGTCGACTTTCACTATCAACCGCACCCTCTAACCGATCAAGTGTAGCCGGCCATTGATATTGCTCATCACCGTAACGCGCAAGTAATTTAACCGGAATCCCTGTATCGGCACTGGGTAATCTAACCATTTGTCTCTGCCGCGCAGTAAGCGGCAAACGCACTTCGGCAATATCGGTGCTATAAACCTCGGCGATCAGACTACCCTGTGCGATAAATTGCCCTAGGTCGACATTCTTAGTTAACACTCGCCCGGCGAAGGGCACAGTAATTTGCGTGCGCGCCAAATCGAGCTGGGCTTTTTGTAAATTGGCTTCGGCAGCATCCGCTCCGGCCTCGGCGCTCGCTAACTGAGGCTTGCGCAAAAATAACTCATTGGCTTCTTTATTAGCTAAATCACGCCACTCGCGCTTAGCTTGTCGCGCGCGCCCTTTTTCGGTCGCCAATAATTGTTTAGCATCGGCTAAGGTTGCTTTAGCCTGACTAATCGCAATGCGGTAATCATCTTGCTCAATTTTTACTAGTGCTTGCTCAGCATCAAACGCGCCACCGGCGACAAATTGATTATCAACCGCTATCACTCTGCCAGAGACTTGTGCAATCAGCTCGATTTTTGTTTTTGGCTGCACCACGCCTTGGGTTTCAATCCAGACTTGATTATGACCGGGCTGAATTCTCAGCACATCAACAAAGGGCACCGGTGGTACGCGAATAGCTTTGGCAACTGGCGCGGGCTTACTATTGGCAATTATCCAAAACACCGCAATGCCAATCAGCACAACAAGAATATACAACCAACGATTTTTTTTAGTTCCAAGCATAGTGAATACTGTAAAAATAAGAATATAGGGTTTGCTGACCATCTAGCATTATAAGAATAAGCAGCTTCAGGATGGAGCCTGTAGCTAACTATCCCTGTCACTTAATAGCTGCCACTTAACACTGGCCAAAACATTAGCAAAATCGTTAGACTTTGCTGAAAATAGCTGACGAGTCTAACTGAGCAAGCTGTGGCAGCAACGATTAGTTTGTGACAAATTGCAACACAGAAGTTCAATGGACCAAAAAATTAGCCTCTTATCCAGCTAAACCAAGGTGACTCAGGCGAATAATATGCGATTAAGTGTAAAGCGCTTTGATGACGCTGGGTATAGGCAATAGTGTAACTATATGCGTTGTACGGTTTTACGGCGCATACCCTCTCCCTAATACGTTACGCTCTGTGCTTAATCCGATCATTAAGCTTACTTAAGGTAGATACTGTGGCTTATAATACTGGCGACATATCGAATGCCACCGACCAGTAACAAGTCAGCATCCGACAAGTTTTTATTGACGACTAGCGACTACAAGGCACAAAGACAATGACCACAGGCTCTTGGGATCCGGATTCAAAGAAAAGTGCGAGTAATATCACCGTTGATGGCGAACTGCTTAGGCGCCTGCTAACGATTGCTGAAGGCCCGGACTTAATGCAGCTAGAAACGCAAATGAGCGAGCAAGACCAGAAGCAAAACGCCATTATGCAAGCCGATTTAACGGCGTGGCAGTCAGCGCTTGGCGACTATAGCGACGAACAGCTTATTGCGTTAATTCGCTTTTTTACGCTCGTTGAAATGAAATTGGGGCACTGGGTGGGCGGAGCAAAATCGCCGGTGATTTATATTAATAAGATTTTACGTAGCCGAGGAAGTAAGCTGGATAAAGAAATGCTGCTATGGATCAAACAACATAGTGATAACCGATTTATTCCAAACGGTTCGCCGTTTTAGGCGCTAGATACTAAGGCCTATGTTTTGCGACCTGAGTTTTTAAAGCTGGGGTTAAATATCCGCCTTAAACAGCAATTCCATCAATAAGCGATTACTTTTTACGCGCGTTAAATTTTTCCATTTGCTCGGCCGTTGCCTCTAATTGGTGCTTTTCCTTCCACTCGGAATAAGGCATGCCATAGACACGCTCGCGAGCGGCTTCCATTTCGACGGATTCACCACGATCTTCAGCTGCGGCAACATACCACTTCGATAAACAATTGCGACAAAAATTGGCTAAGTTCATCAAGTCAATATTTTGCACATCCTTGCGTTCATCAAGATGCGCCAGCAAGCGACGAAATACCGCCGCTTCTATTTCGGTTTGTTGATCCGATGAGGGCAAACCCTCTAAAGCCTTTGCATCTTGATCAGTCACAGCTTAAGCGCTCTCTAAAGATTGATAATAATCCATCAGGATTTGCG
>CAJQQO010000281.1 GCA_905480475.1 uncultured Pseudomonadales bacterium
CAACACTCGCTCTGTAGCAATGGATTTATCACCGCAAAACTTCGCAGCGTTAGCCGCCACCAAAGCCAATGAAGAAACCGGTACAATAGGCAGTTGCTGCCCAAACGCCAAACCCTGCGCAACCGCAATGCCAATTCTTAAGCCGGTAAAAGAACCCGGGCCGCGTGAAACCGCTATTGCATTTAACTCTGACATTGCCAAACCAGCATCTTTTAACACTTGGTCAATCAGCGATAATAAACTTCTGGAATGGGAAAGCGCCGAGTTATCCTCGCGTGAATACAGCTGCTTGCCCGCTTGTAATGCGACGCTGCAATGTTGAGAACTGGTTTCTAATGCGAGAATATTCAATACTTAAAAACAACCTTTGCCAAACACCAAAAGCGGCGTAATTACTGAACGGCGTATAGTACACAATAGTTTCACTTTAGCCGAGCGCTAACATTTATGCGGATAAGCTATTTAGGCTAAGATAGCGCTTTGACTATCTGACCTAGCCCAAAACACAAAACCTAATTAACAATGATTAGCAATGCAAACCATGAGTAAACCGGAAAAAACAAATATTAGCGCACTGATTCTCGCTGGCGGCCAAAGTCGTCGCTTTGATTATCAGGACAAAGGGCTTATTCCTATAAAACTGCAATCCAATCACGATTCCATAAAATCGTCAGACGCCGATACCGCAAAAACTATGGTCGAGCATGTTTTAGACAGGCTTACCCCGCAAGTAAATACCGTATCGATAAGCTGCAATCAAAATATCCAACAGTACCAATCGATACTTCAAGGATATTATCCAGCAAATATCGCTTTTATTGATTTTAGCCAAGCGCAAGATAATAACGCCGAAGATTCCAGCGACAGGCAAACCCGACAATTATTTGAACAAGCGGTTTGTTTTAACGATATTGGCAGTTCTGAAGAGAGTGATGGCAGTAAAAACGCTGATCGTGAAAACCGAGCTTGTGAAAAGCAAGCGAGTAAAAACAAAGATAAGCCAATTTTGCGTGGCCCACTTGCCGGTATTTATCAATTTCTCAAATATTGCTCAAGCGAATGGATTTTTATCTGCCCATGCGATATCCCAGCACTTCCAGACGATATCGTGCAAAAGTTATCCAAAGTGTTGGCAGCGTCCGATTCTGAAGTAAGTTATCCAGTAGACAAGCAAGGTCATTATCATTTAGCGATATTGCTTAAATGTTCAGCTGGAGTTAATGCACTTGAGAGTTTAATTGAGGATATTGAACAATCGACGGCTAAAAACGCCATGTCATCGGCTAGCTCTATCAGAAATTGGCTGGATCGAATGCAAAGCGAGCAGCTAAGCATCGATATGCTGGAATCTGCCTTTGCCAATATCAATAGCGCAGTTGATATGAGCCAATTCGAAGCTCGGCAAAACGATAATCACTAACTCAATTCGATAATAAGCGCATACCTAAGTCCTTAAATCGACATGACATTCGATTCAATCGACGCTTACGCGGTAAAAAGCACCTAACAAGTAATAAAGTGAAGCTATTCGCCTATCTTTTAATGATAATCATCTATTTGTGAAGCTTTTTGTTATGCAAAAGACAATTAAAAGACTATTGGCAAAAAAAAACCCCTCATAAAGAGGGGTTTTTATCGTCTAAAAAGTGCGATTAGCGCTTTTTAGGACGTCCTGGACCACGTTTTGCTGACTTTTTCTTGGCAGCTTTTTTAGCGGGCTTTTTTTTAGCAACTTTTTTCTTAACAGCTTTTTTCTTAGCAGGCTTTTTCTTAACAACCTTCTTTTTAGCTACTTTTTTCTTAGCTGCTTTCTTCTTAGCAGGCTTTTTCTTGGCAACTTTCTTCTTAGCTGCCTTCTTTTTAACTACTTTTTTCTTAGCAGCTTTTTTCTTAGCAGGCTTTTTCTTGGCAACTTTCTTCTTAGCTGCCTTCTTCTTAACTACTTTTTTCTTAGCAACTTTCTTTTTCGCCGCTTTTTTCTTAACTACTTTCTTTTTCGCTACTTTCTTCTTAGCGACTTTTTTCTTTTTAGCTACTGCTTTCTTCTTAGTAGCTGGTTTTTTCTTCGCGGCTGCCTTTTTCTTAGCTGCCTTTTTCTTTTTTACCATTGCCATGCGGAGTCTCCTCGCCTTATTAATTTAATTGCCTAGATACGCTAATCAATGATGACCGATCAATGACGAAGGTCGAAGTCGATGTAACCGTTTCGATATTTGGCGTCGAAATAAACTACCTCGAAATAACCACGTCAAAATCAACACATCCAACCAACAAAGTCACAGTAAACAATTGACTAATGAATCTTAATTAAAAAGTAAACTAAATTCACGTTCTTGCAAGACTTTTTTTGTGAAAAATTAAATTATTATTGCCTTTTTTGAAGAAAATAGACTCTTTCGAACAAATTCACCATTTTTTTTTGATTTATTTTCTTAATTTTAAAAAATTGCCGAATATTTTTTTATTTCTTGTTTCACTAATTCAAACAAAATTCTTATTCAATTTGTGCAAAGTTAGTAAGGACTATTTATAGATTATTTAAACAATATCGATCCGTTTATTGATTCAATTTAAGTTAATTAGCTTCCATTAATTGCTAATGCACTCAGTGCTTTTATAAATTAATTAAGCGAATATCGCGATCTGATTAACGATGTTATTCCTAAATAGCGGCAAACGAATTTAGCGCTATAACAATACGAAAGTAAGATTAAAGTACGCAGAATTAATCAAAAGCGACGATATAAGAACAATAATGCGCGCTTAATTTCTCTAAATAACTAATTATTTATCGATTTATTAATAAATAAGGCATGTGTTTCGAACAAAATGCGCATAATCGTGGTCCGCGTTAGAGTGAAAACAGTGAATTTATGTCGATGTATCACTCAATAATCATTAATATATTTAATCGAGCAATAAAAAAGGCTCCCGAAGGAGCCTTTTTTTGTTTTTAAACTTTGTTATTTGCCTAACATCGCCATAATTTTGTTGCGGATAGCTTCAACCTCTCCTAAACCATCAACACTATGATAAATAGGCGCATGTGTTTTTAATGCTTCGACATCACCCATATCGCGATAAAAACCCACTAGCACTTCTGTTTGCTCATGATAAACCGCTAAACGCTTGCGTATCGTTTCTTCTAAATCATCTTCGCGCTGTACTAATTCATCACCGGTTTCATCATCTTTACCCGCTACCTTGGGTGGATTGTAAATCACATGATAAACACGACCCGAACCTTCATGGACGCGTCGGCCTCCCAAGCGCTGGACAATCTCTTCGTCCTCTACACATATTTCTAAAACGTTATCGACATAGACACCAGCATCAAGCATTGCCTGAGCTTGCGGCGTAGTACGAGGAAAACCATCAAACAAAAAACCGTTAGCACAATCAGGGTTGGCAATTCGCTCTTTAACCAATGCAATAATAATATCGTCAGAAACCAAACCGCCCGATGACATAACTTCTTTTACCTGCATGCCAAGCTCGGTACCTTCTTTGATTGCAGTCCGTAGCATATCGCCGGTAGAAATTTGGGGGATATTAAACGCATCCATAATAAACTGCGCTTGCGTACCTTTTCCTGCACCCGGTGGGCCTAACAATATAATTCGCATCAATTAACCTCTTACAATAAAAATTTATTTAACTCTTTAGCTTTTTGGCTTCGCTTATCGCTATGCGATCCGCTTTATTAAATGCGGACAAGGCATTCGACGATAAAACCAATAGTTGATTCAGACTTAGCCAAACATAATTAAAACGTTAGGACTAAAGCAACTAACTATTAACATTCGCTGTGGCTATTTTTCATAACTGCTTTTGATAGCTGCTTTTGATAACCGTTTTTTCTAAACGGCTCTTTATAACATCTCTATTAAAGACGCTATTAAAAATGAGTCTTTGCAACGGTCTTTGCAACATTAGCTGTATGCTAATACGATCAAGGCCTCCATGGCATCTGTGCTTTAGCAAATAGCCTCAATATCGAGATCGGCAAAGATACACAGTCAAACTTGTATAAACAAGCATCTTTTGCGCCTGCCTTAGGATCTGGGGTATAAATAGCTAAAAAAACCGTGGATCCAATAAGCTCGACAATATACCGGCTCAATGCACGCTTATAGCCCGTCCCGCTTAACCTCATTCCATAGCTGATCAAGCGTTTCACTATCGATCCTAATAATATCAGCCTTGATATCAGAGCCTCTTAGTGACGATGCATCTGGCTGCTGTTTAATTTGGCGGTGCTTATATTTTTCAAGCACCGCGTTAACCCGATTAACAAATTTTTGATTGGCGAGTCGTAAAGCCTGCTCACCGTTGACGCCGATTTTTCTTGCGACATTAATACTACTAAACAGTACATCACCTAATTCTTCTTGCAGTGCTGGTGTCTGCTCTACGATATTTTCAGTTTGCTCGCCAGTTAAATTCCGCTGTTGCGCTTCGGTCATTAGCGCTTCTAGCTCAGCGACTTCTTCTTTTAATTTTTCTAATGCACCCCAAGCATCGGGCCAATCAAATCCAACTTGGCTTGCACGTTTTTGCAATTTTGCTGATCGTGATAAAGCCGGCAGCGCAAACGGCACATCGTCAAATAATTCTCCGCGATTTTTAGCTGCTCGCTCGGCGGCCTTTATCTGTTCCCAATTTTTTGCCACTTGCGCAGCTTCGATATTATCTTTGCTCACATCACTAGCGGATTGTGAATCGGCGTCGGAATAAAGTTTGCCATCAATAAAAACATGTGGATGGCGGCCAACCAGCTTGGCACAAATACTATGTACTACATCGTTAAAACAAAACTGCTTTTCTTCACTGGCAAGCTGCGCCAAAAAAATCACTTGAAATAGTACATCGCCTAATTCACCTTTAATATCATCGCTGTGATCTATGAGTTGAGCATTTTTATCAGCCGCTACATTAACCGCTTGCTCAATGGCATCAGCAAGCTCATAGATTTCTTCTATCGAGTAATTAATAATGCTTTGCGGCGTTTGCTTAAGGTCCCAAGGACAGCCGCTGGTCGGATCGCGTAGCCGCGATATTAAATACAATAAATCATCGATCGAGTAATCTGCCATTAATTTAATCGCTCGACATTAATAACATTCGGCATATTGCTTAGTCGTGCAAGAATACGTACTAGCTCTTCGATATTGTGAATCTCTAAGGTCAAACGCATATCAGCCGTATGCTTATCTTTATCACTATGGGTATTCACATTAATGACGTTAACCTTCATCGCGGCAAGCAAGCCAGTAATATCACTCAGCAAACCAGTGCGGTCGTAGGCTTCAATAGCGATATCCACCGAATACAAACCGCTTTTCTCTGCGCCCCAACTCACTTCGATAACACGTTCGTGCTGCTGGCTATCAACTTGTAAAAAATGACTACAGTCTTTGCGATGAACCGTTACGCCACGACTCACTGTGACATAACCAGCAATATCATCACCGGGTACGGGTTTACAGCACTGTGCAATCTGGGTTAATAAATTACCAACACCTAAAACGGTGATAGCGTTATCAGTTTGTCGTTTATTGCTTGGCGTCGCTGGCTTACTCAGCGGTTGGCGTGCGATTTCTTGAGTACCAAATAAAGTTTCTGCCATCCGTAAGATTTGGCTAGCAGAGATGTCACCCGCACCTAAGGCCGCAGATAAATCTTCAACAGTTAGATAGTTAAGTTTTTTACTTAAGACCTTGTAGTCGACGCTAGTTAAGGCTAAACGTTTCACCTCACGCTCTAACAACATGCGCCCGGCTTGAACATTTTGTTCGCGCGCTTGTTTTTTAAACCAAGCCCGTACTTTGGATCGCGCTCGGGTTGAACTTAAGTAACCCATACTGGCGCGCAGCCAATCACGATTGGGCGCGGACTCAGGACCAGTAATGATTTCAACTTTTTGACCGTTTCTTAGCACGGTACTTAACGGCATGATACGACCATCAACTTTGGAACCGCGGCAGCGATGCCCTACTTCAGTATGAATATGGTAAGCAAAATCGACCGGCGTTGAACCATAGGGTATATCGACAACATGGCCTTCAGGGGTAAAGACATAGATACGGTCTTTGCCAAAGTCGTGGGTAAGTTCACCGGCCAGCTCACTGATATCGGCATTACCACCGGTTTCTTCGTGCCACTCTAATACCTGCCTTAACCATTCGATCTTTTGCTCATAACCCTGATTATTGCCGTTAGTATCCGTACCCTTATATAACCAATGCGCGCAAACACCGAGTTCAGACTCTTCGTGCATCGCACTGGTGCGTATTTGCACCTCTAACACTTTCGCTTCGGGGCCAATCACAGCGGTATGCAATGAGCGATAACCATTGTCTTTAGGGTTGGCGATATAGTCATCAAACTCACGTGGGATATTACGCCATAAGGTATGCACGATGCCTAAACTGGCATAGCAGTCTTTAAGCTGTGGAACCATAATACGTAAAGCGCGGATATCGTAAACCTGATCAAAGCTAACACCCTTACGCTGCATTTTTCGCCAGATGCTATATATATGTTTGGCGCGGCCGCTGACGTTAGCTTCTATACCGGAAGCCTTTAGTTTATCTTCAACCAAGTGCACGACATTGCCAATATACTGCTCACGATCAAGCCGTTTTTCATCTAACATTTTTGCTATGGAGCCATAGGCCTCAGGCTCAAGGTAGCGAAACGAAACATCTTCAAGCTCCCATTTAATTTGGCCTATGCCCAAACGGTGCGCCAGCGGCGCGTAGATATCAAAAACCTCCCGCGCCACACGAATTTGTTTTTCCGGGTCGGGATGATTTTTAACTGCACGAATCGCCTGTGTGCGCTCTGCCAGTTTGATCAGACCGACACGCACGTCATCAACCATGGCAACTAACATTTTACGAATGTTTTCTACCTGTGCATTGCCTTGGCCAAGTACCGGCTCGGTTTCTGTTCGCAAACTGGAGATCGCCGCCATACGCAATACACCGTTGACCAAACTGGCGACTTCAGCACCCAGCTCGGATTCAACTAATTCAATCGCTACTCGATTCTCGCGCACGGCACGATAAATAATGGCGGCAATCAGGACTTCTTCATCCATATGCAAATCCGCCAAGATACCCACCATCTCCAGGCCTGCATCAAAGCAACCGATTAGGCCATGATGGCGTTGACTATCGATTTGCAAAGCTTCTGATGTCTTGGCATCAATACCTTTAGCATCAGCCACATTACTATCGACATCACTTAACCGACTAACAGATGCATTTGGCTTTTGTTTGGGCGCATTGATAATTGTCTGAGGCTTTGCAGAGCGATCAGGCTGCGCAGCGGCAGCTAATTGACAGGCAATCGCCATGCGATTAACGGTATCGGATGTATCGAAACCGGGCAATGTCGCTAGCCAAGTATCGACATCAAGTGTGCCGTTGTCGTGCTTGGGAGAGGTTTGTCTAACTTGTACCATAATCTTCTTCTGTAACGTCCTTGTTTAATTCATTTGCTGTTAATTAGCTATAGACGATTCGTGATTTACTGACAACGATTAACTATCAAAAACACCGGTCGATAAATAACGATCACCGCGATCACAAATAATCGCCACGATAACTGCGTCTTTTAAACCTTCAGCCACTTTTAGTGCACCGGCGATTGCACCACCAGAAGATACACCGCAAAAAACACCTTCTTTACTTGCCAATGCTCGCATGGTGTTTTCTGCATCTTGCTGATCAATATCAATGACCGTATCAACTTTTTCACTTTGATAAATACTGGGTAAATAAGCCGGTGACCAACGTCGTATACCAGGAATACTGGCACCATCCATAGGCTGTAATCCTACGATTTGAATCGCCGGATTTTTTTCTTTTAAATAACGCGAAACACCCATAATGGTGCCAGTCGTTCCCATTGAACTGACGAAATGGGTAATCTGTCCGTTGGTTTGCTGCCAAATTTCCGGACCAGTGGAATGATAGTGTGCATCGGGGTTATCGATATTGGCAAATTGATCAAGTACTTTACCCTCACCGCGAGATTGCATCAGCTCAGCCAAATCACGTGCACCTTCCATACCGGTTTCTGCGCTTACCTCAATCAGTTCAGCACCGTATGCGGCCATCGCCAGTTTACGTTCATGACTCATATGCGACGGCATAATCAACAGCATGCGATAGCCCTTAATCGCGGCCGCCATCGCTAGTGCGATACCGGTATTACCACTGGTGGCTTCTATTAATGTATCACCCGGGCTGATTTCACCTCTGGCCTCGGCCTGAGTGATCATATTTAATGCAGGGCGATCTTTTACCGAACCGGCCGGGTTATTACCCTCTAGCTTCAGCAATATCTCGTTTGGGCCAGTGTATAGCCGCTGCAACCTCACCAACGGTGTGTTACCTACATAGTCTTCAATGGTGGGGTATGTCACGTATCGATATCCAGCCAATCTGTCTTGCATTGATGTTAGCTTCTAACAGCGTGGGGGCCAGCATAGACGCCAGCGCTGCAGCGCTGCAAAAACAAGTATTCCAAACTCTAGCGACCTCTGCTGCCAATTTGCTTATAATACCAAAGTTAGTTGGCTAATAGTCGCCCTAACAACACTTTTTGGGTGACAGCCAACGAGACAGATCCATGCCTCCCAAGCCTCCTCAGCTGTGCTACCGAGGCAGGCGATAAATAGCGTCAAATTAGCGCTACGAGTCTATTTGACGCCCAATGCTAACCTCAGCTATCACTGGGGATAAAACCTTTTATTATTCGGTATTGTTTTTATGATCGCAGGTCTTCGTGGATTGCCCATTACGATTAGAGATGCTTTGGTAGTACAGGTATTGCTACTTATCGTTTGCCTGTTTCTGCTCTGTTTTGACACCTTTTATTTGTTTCCTAAAAAACAGGCTGCTGAACTCGATCAGTTTAAAAATGAATTGCTCTCGCAGTTACCTTTAATCACACCGCTTAAGCAAAGCAAAATTACCCAGCTGCTAAGCACCTCCACTGCCAACAATAAAATTGATTGGCTCTGTATTCAGTGGCAAGGACAAACATGGCAATACTCGAACACTCAAACCGGAATCCTGCTCGCCCAATTCAGCTGTAACAATACCGATACCGATACCGATATTAACCAAGAAAAACTGTCTTCAAGCGGCTGGCTTAATACTCAAGCCAATATTTATGCGCTAGACCGTAATAGCGCTAGTAGCAGTGACACTGTGTTAGGCAGTATTACACTAGCCAAGCAGCCAGCGAATCGCATCGATCATTTGTTTGCTTATCTCGTCGCGCTATTAACCTTGTGTACCTCTATCGTTTTCACACTAAGTATATATAGGCGACTGAATAAGGAATCCAAATATATTAGCCAGCGGCTTAAACATTTAGCAAACAACGATAGCGAAACATTGCTAAATCACCTCGATACGACTGATGGTAAAGCCTTGAGGAATAAAGAAAATACACTTGCCGCCTATAACGATGCTACAGGAAACCCACAAGCCTTTATCTTTTTAAGCGAGCTGGATAACAGTATTAGCCAACTTGAACAATATGAATCCCAATCGCTCTTTGGTCATGCTGAAAACAAGGCCACGCAACAACAGCTGCTTGAACAACAATTAGGAAAGCGCGAGATAGAAAATTCTGAGCTTTCGCTTGCCAAACAAAGCGCGATGGAAGCAAGCCGGGTTAAGTCGCAAATTATTGCCAATACCGGACACGAATTATTAACACCACTAAACAGTATTGTAGGATTTTCCAAAATCTTGCTTGATAAAAAAATGGATACTGACCAACAAATCAATTTTCTACAAAGAATTAACGACAATGCCTTGCACCTCTCTGCCCTGGTCAATGATTTACTGGATTTTTCTGTCCGCAGTGATTTAGCGTTACAACTGGATTACCAAACTGTGGATATCCACAGTTTGTTGTTATCGATTGCGAATATCATGACCTACGAGGCGCAGAGTAAAGGGCTTATTCTGCTTACTAACTTTGACACATTGCTTGGCTGTCAAATTAAAACCGACCCACTACGCTTGCGGCAGGTTATTTCGAATCTAAGCATTAATGCCATTCGTTATACTGACCAAGGCCATATCAAAATCACAGCAAAGCTGATTGAAGATATACACGGTGACAAACAGCTACTGTTGCAAATTGAAGATACCGGCATTGGTATTGCCAAAGAACAACAGGTGGATATTTTTTCCACCTTTGTCAGCCATCCTTCAGAGACGGTTCATACCAAAGCAGGCCCGGGATTAGGCTTGGGTTTAGGCTTATCTATTGTCGCCACAATATTAAATCGACTGGGTGCCAAGCTCGATCTTCAAAGCGAAATCCAACAAGGTTCCTGTTTCAAAATTACTGTACCTATAAAAGAATCTAGCCAAACCGAACCAAAAATCAATATCAATGGCATTAACCATATAATTATTTTGGGTGACTATCTTCCTGCGGTAACTAACCTAGAGCAACGACTGAATGCATTTAACAAAAACCTGCATATCGAGACCTTCTCAACAGCAACCTCGCCAATAGAAAATAACAGCACTAGTATTGCTGAGCATTTGGAAAATAAAACCACTAGCAATGCACTGGTTATCGCTTTGATTAACAAACAACAAGTGGATGAGATTAATCGCAACGAAGGCATGCTATATAACAGCCTTATCAATAACCCGATAGCAAAAATACTTCAAGCGCCAATGGGCTTAAGCATTAATTGCGATAAGTTAAATGGCTCGCTAGCCGATAATGCAAGCTGCCAAATTATCAATGGGCCTTTTACTATCGAATCTTTGTTTAAATTATCGCTGAATCGCGCCAACAAATTAGACCTCAGTGAAAACAGCCAGCCTATTAACAACTCGGACAAACGCTTACTAAAAAACAAAAAGACCTTAGTCGTAGATGATAATGCATCAAACGCCGAATTATTATCCTTGTTATTGACTAGCTTTGAATGCAGGGTAGACTTAGCATCCAATGGCGAAGATGCTCTAGTACTCGTTGACCAGCAGCAATACGACTGGCTATTTCTGGATATACGAATGCAACCTATGGACGGAATCAGCTTAATCAAAAATATTCGCCGCCGCAAAAGCTATCAAGCCACACCTATTATCGCCTGCACGGCGCATACCAGTCACGAGGAATTTCGCAAACTAGCGGATGCGGGCTTTAATAAAGTGACCTATAAACCGGTGAAAAGTGAACAACTTGCCAATCTGGGAGAACTCTTTTTCGCCAATAATAATAGCGGAACTAATGAAGCCACTAACTCTACAATAATGGATCAGTCGCTTGAGATAAGAGCCAACGCTGACAGTAAGAAAAGCGGTCGTACTTTTGATATCGAAACAGCGATAAGAAAAACTGCTGGCAATACCAAGCACGCGCGTGTGATTTTTATCATGCTAATGGATGAGCTAAAACCAGCGGCGGCTTTATCCAAATCACTGATGGATACGCTTGTTAACGGCGGGGAAAGCAGAGCAGAAAACAGCGATAAATATTACCAACAACTTATCGATCATATTCATAAGTTACATGGCTCTGCCGCTATGACTGGCGCAAACGCCTTGCAACAACAATTGAATCAATGTGAGAGTTTTCTAAAATCACAGCCTGTTAATTGTTTTGATGCTCAGTCGATTGCTGATATAGATTTTCAGCTAGAGGAGGTCAATCAAAAAATAAAAAGCCTACAGCAATGGTATGACGATAACGACATGGATATTATTTTTGAAGATTCTGCCACGCTTTGACTTAACGTTAAGCGCGCGCATATAGCTCACGACTTTTTAATGGTCGCCCACCCAGATGTGGCGCAAGCGCTAAACGAATAATTTTTTTCGCCGCCCGCCTAACCGCGTCATCGCTATAGTCCTGTTGTTGTAAGGCTAATATATGTTGACCCAATATTGGCACACTATTTTTTTTACTTTGCGGTATGGCTTGGCCGTCTGAATCCAATGAGGCATTTTCAATATTACTTAAACCAAACTCACCATGAAAATGGTAACTTTTATCCGCCAACACTGGTTCACCACTACTGGAGTCATAAAATAAATCCACCTCAAAACCTAAGGTGGCTAGCAAAGTAAATTCAAAACGACGTAATGGAATTTCGGTGCTGCTTCTATCAGCCGCATCGGAACGAGATAAATCGGCAATTGCGGAATGATAGTGTTGAAAAAGATCGGCGTGTAATTCGCCTTGTTGGAACAGTCGCATTAGTAGTTCATTGAGGTACAGCGCCGCATAGAGTTGATGCTGCGATAACCAAGGCGCCTGCTCTAACACCTCGGCGCTGCGCAATGATTTAAGACTGGATTTTCCTGACCATTGAACCGCTAGCATAGCAAAAGGTTGTAACACACTTCGCAATGACGCCGATTTATTCCCCGAACCCCGCACCCCCTTGCAGACAACGCTGACGCGCCCTTCCGACTCGCAGAGCAAGTCGACAATAACACTGGTTTCTCTATAGGCACGCTGGTGTAATAAAAAACAACGTTGTAGCGGTGTACTCATAGTAACGCCACAGTTTTAACCTGTTAGTTATAAGCTGA
>CAJQQO010000282.1 GCA_905480475.1 uncultured Pseudomonadales bacterium
CAGTCATTGCTACCAGAAGCAGCGTAGAGTACGCATAAAAGTTGATGGGCTTCGAAGCAACCATAATTTTTGCTGCTTGATTGTTAGGCTCCACTGTACCCCCTAGTACTTATAACAGTTTATTCAATAGCAACGTGCTCACACTGCCCTTGCCATCTATTTTTTAAGGCAATGGGGTCTATAAGCGTTTAATTATTTAATTTTCAATAGGTTGCCTCATGCGCGCTAAAAACGGCATTCGACAACTCGAGCAGGAATTTAGGAAGGGATTGAATACCGGTGATTTCATCCTTTTTTAAAATCCTTGTAAATCAACGCGTTAATTATTGTTTCAAAAAATAGCGAGCCGGTAACTCTTGATAAAAGTAATGTTGACCGATTCTAGTAAAAATTGATACTGCATATAAGCTCAGCTTAGAGGTTTTTACTACGATGCATGTCAGAGTAGCGATCGCACCCAATTCACAAACGCCAACGGGACAAGCACTTTAAAAGCTCTCGACTTATTAGCTTCTTCCTTCAAACGACTAACTCCCCCTATAGACTTGCCTCAAAAGAATTTCTTGCGCCACTTAGATTGCCCCTCTAAATACTTCTCAAAAAAAATTAGCCTGCTAAACACACAATTTACTGAGCAAGACAGTTGATTTTATCTGCCGCCTATACAATAATACGAATCATTATCATTTGCATTCGCAGGAGAGAGTGGTAATTCCAATTAACTTATTGTTTTTATTGAGGTTTAGAAAAATGAATAAAATAACTCCCCTTGCTACTGCAAGCATTCTTGCGCTTAGCACTCTCTCCTCTGCCACTAGCGCAGCCGTCTTATCCACCACTGAAAGCTTTGATGGCGGCATTGCAGACTGGAGCACAACACTTGCCAATGGTGGCGGAACAGCGGTTCTTACCCAAACGGCTAGCGGCGGCGAAGACGGCAGCGCTTACATTTCACAAACAGGCGATGTTTTCTTCGGCGCCTTTGGCCCAACCGGTGTGGTGTTTAGATGTAACAATCAAGATGGTTCAAATTGCTCGGGAGGCAGTTTTTTTGGCGACTATGATCCCGCCAATAACGATACAGTTTTAAGTTTTTACCTTAGACACGATGCTGGCGTCGATCTTGATTTCTTTGCCCGACTTGCACCTTCGGTAAATTCACCCGGCGCGGGAACAGGCAACGATTTCGCAGGTACCGTAGCCAGTGGTATTTGGACTGAACTGTCTCTGGAAATCGAGCCCAACTATTTCGATAGCTTTTCTGGAACCGATTTTAATACGGTATTTGCCAACACTATTGAACGGCTACAAATTGGCGTGACCCTACCCTTCAATGGCACAGGTTTCGACCCTTTGGTTGGTGTGACTTATGATTTGGACTCCGTCAGTCTATCTAACACGCCTGTCCCTATCCCAGCGAGTGCTTGGTTATTTGGTTCGGCGCTGCTTGGACTAGTAGCTCGTCGTAAACGATAACGTTATGACAGCCGGACGCTTTCGCTCCCTTAGTGCAGCAGATACTCACTCTCCGAGTGCTGTCTGCCATGCGCTAAGCGTCCGGTTGTCACCTTCTTTCAGATCTATTGCGAATCCCAATCGCAATCCCTTTCATCTATAAATCATACATCGCATTCAAATGAATCCTTGCCGCCTAGTTAACGCCTGCCATTAATGAAAATTCGAATCCATATCGTTAGCGCTCTCATACTTTGTAGCTCTCACACTACCAGCGTACATGCGGATAAAACGACAGAAGACAATAGTAGAGATGAGCATAGAGTGATTGAGGAGGTTATTGTTCGGGGGCGCGCGATTGGTCGGCAGAAAATTGAATTTGACGAACTTGCCTCGGTTAGCCACTTAAATCTAGAAGATTTAACCCGACGCCAATCCAATGATGTCTTTGAAGCACTGGATAGCGTTGCAGGCTTAAGTATTGAAGGTGGCATTCGGACACGCGGCAAATCATTTTCGATTCGCGGTTTCTCTGACAACGAAGACGTGCTTCTAATTGTCGACGGCGTCCCACAAAATTTCGAAAAATACCGATCAGGTTCGAGTGTAGAAATCGAAACCGAGCTGCTAAAGGAAATTGCCGTCTTCCGCGGCGGATCAGCTGTTAATCAAGGCGCAGGCTATATTGGCGGCGCGATTCAAATCGAAACCAAAGACGCATCCGACCTACTACAAGACGAACAAACGCTTGGCGCGACAATCAAAAGCGGCTGGCATAGTAACAATGAGGCACAACGTTACTTGCTGAATGTTTATGCCACGCCAAGCCAAGATACGGATCTCATCGTCAGCGGCGCTTGGCGCGAAACCGATGATTTTCATTTGCCTGATGGGGAATCGATACCCGACTCTGACGAAGAAAAGCTCAGCGCGCTGGCAAAGTTTGAATGGCATAAAGACGACTTTGATATAGGGATTAGCCATCGTCAAAGTGATGGCGAGGCGCGAGAACCGTTTGACCCTCAAAGTGCCAGTCCTATCTTTGGCATCGTCAGAAGAGAAAGTGACGAACAAGCGACCACACTAAGACTTAACATCCATCCTGACAATCCTTGGATCAACGCTAACATCACTATCGGAACTATCGATAAAACCATTACCGATATTGGCGGCAGCTTAACCCGAGGATGCCCTATCAGCGATAATGGAGAACCTAACTACCGCAGCACGGCCTGCGGTTTTGATGATTTTAGTTTTGATATTCTTAGTAGCCATGCGAGCAACACATTCAGATTTGAAACTGACGAGACGCAACATAGTATTGCCTTTGGCTTTCAATATACTGATGAGAAAAGAGTATCCAAGCGAACATTCCGCGAGGACAATCTAACGCCTAGCGATTTCAACGACGATTTTTTATCCGCTACAACGAACAACCCGAATCAACCACCGGGTACTAAAATCACTGAGGCTTTTTATTTAGACTATGCCATTACCTGGCAGGCTTGGAAGCTTGCAATAGCTGCACGTTACGATGATATTAGTGTGGCCGCTGACGATGCAGAAACCCAGCGACTACTGCACTTAAGAAGCAACAAGAAAAACATTCATTATCGTGATATCACACCCAGCGCAGAGCTCAGTTGGCGTCCCAAATACTTATCGCTTTTTTATCGATACCGCGAAAACTTTCGACCGCCACTGGCGGATGAACTCTATAGTCGCTCACTCAATAACGACGATGGCGACGAGCTCATTACCGCCTTTTTTAATCGATGCAAAACCTTCACTATGTTTACTGCTAGACCCACCAACTCACCCAGCCTTGATGAGTTTGCAGGTGACGTAGCTGCCTTTCTTGCTGCCTTAGCTAACTTTCAAGCGCTAGAAAGTGCCCATGCTGACACCAGCGATGCGTTCAAACAAGAGAATGCGTTTTGTGCCGATTTGTATAAGCCTGAGACTTCGGTTACCCAAGAGACTGGTGTTGCGCTGCAGTTAAATGACATCTTTAACTCTACGTTAACTAAAGCTGAATTGAAGATCACCTATTTCGACATTCATACTGAACGCTTAGTAGAATCCATTGAAGAAGTTAACGGCGAAGTGATCCAGCCTGGTGAAGAATTTCGCTATGGTTTTGAGATTGAATTAGCGCTAGATGCCGACTGGTGGTTTGCTGAGTTTAATTACTCCAACCTAAAAGGTTATGAATTGGGTCTATTAAATAATAAGCAGAGTATCGGCCGCTTTCCATTAAACAATCCTCCGCCAGACACTTATAACCTTACCGCCGGTTTTAAACTTTTTGATAGCCGTTTTCAGCTTGGTCTAAAAAGCTCGCTAGCGGGCTCTCGTATTATCAATAATGAAACGCTCACTGCACTCGCCCGCGAAAGAGATAATCAAATCAAAGTGAAAGGCTGGCATACTGAGCAGTTGTTTGCACAATGGTATCCAAACGATAACTGCCATGTAAATTTGACTGTAAATAATCTTTTTAATGAAACTTATCAGTTAAGAGGATTCAATGGTGGGCTCGGTGAAACAGCGCCGGGAAGAGATTATCGTCTAAGTATAGAATTCAATTTTTAGTTTTCGGACCTGTTAAATTTTGCGACCAAAAAATATAAATCCATCAACTATTATTTTTAACTAATGCAAGACTGAATCTTTTGGCCGCAGGCATTGATGAAAATCTTCTCGTTTTTTTAAATCACAATCACAGGACCAAAATTCCTGTAGGCGTTTAGCGGTATTCCGTAAACTATCAGAGGTGACACTAGGGTGATGTTCCAACATCGCCATATGCTCAACGATCGCCAGCCTAACCCGACTCTCAGGATTTTTTTGGTAGCGGCTTACCAAAAATAATAAGGTTTCGATGACCGTATTGGCATCGTAATCAATCTCGTACGTTTTAGACATCACACATTCCTAGGCTGATTATTTTTCACGTTACGTTGAATCAATACCGTAAACAAACCCAATGACAACACTGCGAACCAAGGGATTGGCACGTTAACAGGTGCTATGGTTGTCGCTGGCGCAGGTCCAATATCAATTGCCAATGCATCAAGGCTCAGACTCGAACCTGTGGCTGTGATATCAAAGGTATACGCGGCTAAGGCTGACGGTATACGCCAAACATATAAGTACTCATTATCAATTCCTTCTTCACCTTGCGGGCCAGTAGAGGACCCTGTTTCTAATACCTCTTTGCTATCGAAGGGAATACAATCTGTTTCCGTTATCGGCGTGTCGGTTTGAGTTGGATCAACATCATCGTTAAAACTATTGGTTGATGCATTATTATCATCATCAGCATGGGCAACGACACAATTTAATCGCACTTGTGTATCGTCAATTTCAGCCCCCAAAATAGCCACCTGCAATGCAATCGTTACCTCGCCACTAAGCACTTGATGGGCCGCATCAGTCAGAATACTGATATCAAAATCTGGCGTATTGAACGGGCTATAATAATTCTGGGTTCCGGTCAGCCCTGCGGTAAACGGTACAACACGCAGATCTGCACCAGCCGCAGAGTTGGGAACCAAAACTCCGTGTTGCCCACCATCAGGGGTGAAGTTTGATACACCATTCACCAACGGTGACATCGCATCCCACTCAGCATAAACGGTAGCCGTATCACTTCGTACCCAGCCTCCCCAGCTCGCACCCTCAGTCGCCTGAAAGCTATTAATTTCTGCTGAGGCTGATGGAATGCCCTGCAAAATAGAAAAAGCAAAGGCGATACCAAGCGGTCGTGAAACTGAAAACCTCCTCTTAGCAATAAGAGTAATCAGCGCGTTATTATCCCTCGCGCCGCTGGAAGCGATACTCTCAAAATCTTCGCTCTTGTTTAACAGCGTTTTGCTACGCCCCTTCTTACTCAACACATTTTCGTCAATCACGTTTTTGTCAAACTCATTCTTTTCAAACACAGGAACACTCCGTTGAATCGTGAGACCTCTCACCCATTAAGTTTTGCGTCAAACCAAGAAAAACCTCTCTCACCTTGTTGCAAATGATAATGATTCGTATTATGATTTCGACAAATCGCAAATGCAAGCGGTATTGCGAAATTAAATACCCCCAAGCATCTAGCAACATAACTAACGACAAAAATCAGGTGAACATAATGGAAGCAGTAGTCGATGATCTGGCAGACATTGCCAGCGAAGCGCGCGAATTTCGCGACCAATTTAAATCTATACAATTGAGCACAGCAACGCTTGGCGGGACCCCCACCGCTAGCTATGCGCCCTTTGTTCAGTTACAGGAAAACCAGTTTGGTATCTATATCAGTGAACTGGCCGCACATACGCACAACTTGGTCGACAATCCTAAAGCCTCAGTGTTATTTATTGAATCCGAGGAAAAGACCAAGCAATTGTTTGCTCGCCAGAGATTGGCATACACCTGCGATGCAACCTTACATAGTAGAGATAGCGATACCTTTTTATTGGTAATCGATGCAATGAAAGCTCGATTCAAAGGAATTATGGAGCACCTCGAAAAGATGCAGGATTTTCATGTTGTTACGTTAAACGCTTCTCATGCCAGCTACGTCCGCGGTTTTGCACAAGCGTACCAATTTGAGAATGCCGACCTTAATAAAATTCGGCACATTAACGACAAGGGTCATAATGAAAAATAATATTCTACAACCAGCCTTTATGAAAACTATTGAATCATCGGCAAGTTTATTGCTAACAGTAGTTTTCATTTTTTTTTCTGTTTCTAGCTTTGGTGAATCCAAAGTTAAGCATTTTCCTTGCGCAATAAACGGCAATAGCGATAGCAAGCAACGGCTAATATCGGTGGGCGGCGCTAATACAGAAATTCTGTATGCATTAGGCCTTGGTGAGTGTATCGCCGCCATTGACACGAGTAGTACTTATCCACAACAAACCAAGCAAAAACCTAAAGTGGGTTATATGCGCGCCTTAAGTGCTGAGCCCATTCTAGCGATAAAGCCAACACTGATTGTTATAGATGAAGGCGCCGGACCACCTGAAACCATCTTACAATTAAACCGATTCCAGATACCGATGCTGAGCCTAGCGGCAACTCGAGATTTTGTAGGCTTACATGCCGCGATAAATGCAATCGGCGAGCAAACAAATAGACTTGAGCAAGCAACGCAGCTCAATCAAAAAATCATTCAAGACGTCAGCTTATTAAATCGCTATCTTGAAAAAAATCCAAGCGGTAAAGATGATTCATCCCCAAATCAACCGCCACGCATTGCATTTTTAATGAACCTTGAAGCCAGAGAAGCACTGTTAGCCGGCATACACACGGCGGCGAATAGTATGATTCAACTCGCAGGCGGAGAGAACGCAGTCAATCACTTTAGCGGTTATAAAACGGTGACTGCTGAAGCGCTAGCGAAATTAAATCCGGATATTATTATTACCACTCATCGTGCGGTAGAGTCAGTCAATACCGCTCCATCGAATACCCATAAAGATATTGTACGAAGCATCGCTGCACTCCCCGCTTTAAAATTAACCCAGGCTGCCAGAGACCAACGTATTTATATTTTTGATACGCAATACTTGCTGGGTTTCGGACCACGCAGCGCAGAAGCCGCGTTAGCCCTAGCTAAAATGATTCAGCCTTAAGGGATTAAGCTTTCACGTGCGTCTTCTGCTATCACCAGCATTTTTCTCTCTCTATATTGCGCTAGCGATAGCAGTGATAGCAAGTACGATTTTTGGTGCTATCCCTTTAAAACTGGATGATCTATTTTTTTCCTTATTCAGCGATAATTTTTCTAATGCAGCTGCATCATCTGAGCTAGATATTCAAAAATTAGTTCTACTTGAGCTACGCATCCCACGCCTATTATTAGGAATGACCGTAGGCATTGCTCTGGGAATATCAGGTGCTTGCTTCCAAGCACTGTTTAAAAACCCGCTGGCAGACCCGGGCATTGTCGGTGTCAGTGCTGGCGCTGCGACAGGTGCTATCGCCTATATCGTGCTTGGCTCAAAATGGCTTTTTAATACCAATCTATCACTACCTATTACCGCAATGCTTGGCGCTTTAATGGCAACCGCCTTGCTATTTATGCTGTCTCAGCGACGCATATTTTTTTGGCGCACAGCCTCTAATAATGCTTCTAATGGTTTTAGTAGCTCTCCGACCATGAATACCGCAACACTATTGCTAGCGGGTATTGCAATAAATGCGCTGTTTAACTCAATCAACGGTGCACTTATCTTTTTTAGTGATGAGCAACAACTGCGGGAGTTAACGTTTTGGTCACTAGGATCTCTGACTAGAGCGAGTAACCAATTTACCCTACCCGTACTCCTGTTTATTTTGTTTACCACAGCGATCAATCTACGCTATGCCAAAGCGATCAATGCACTTTCACTTGGCGACAATCATGCTTATTTTTTAGGTCACAACGTGCAGCGCGTTAAAGGCGGATTGCTGGTATTAAATACCTGCGCGATAGGCAGCGTTGTTGCCTTAAGTGGCATTATTGGGTTTGTTGGTTTAGTTATGCCACATATCGCCAGAATGCTGTTTGGAGCAAACAATCAGTGGGTGCTTCCGGCATCCGGCTTACTGGGTGCAATTGCTTTGCTGCTCGCAGATATTATGGCGCGAACAATAGTACTACCCGCCGAAATGCCTATTGGAGTGATCACCGGACTCATTGGCTCACCTTTTTTTATCTGGCTATTGATTAAGTCAGAACAACGATAGGCACTACAGATCGAAAATATTATGATCAACATCAGCAATGTAACACTATCCATCGGAGATAAAATAGTACTCGAAAATATTAGTTGGGAGATAGTTCCAGCAACGTTTAACTGTATTGTAGGTCCAAATGGCGCGGGAAAAACTACTTTACTAAAATTGTTAACCGGTGAAATACCATCGGCTAACGGAGAGGTTCTTTTTGATAATAAAACTCTAACGGCATACAAAGCAGCCAAACTCGCTCAAAAACGTGCTGTAGTTTCTCAATTTCATGACACGCAGTTTCCTTTTAAGTGTGAAGAAATTATTGAAATGAGTTTTGAAGCACTGAGTACAGCTGATTACAAAAATGCAAGTCAGCATAAGCATATTGCTTCAGAAAAAATGCGCATTGGCTCATTGCTACCGCGCCGATTCGATAGACTTTCAGGTGGTGAGCAACAGCGCGTGATGTGCGCTCGCGCCCTCACTCAACTTGGCATTGCTAATCATGCATACCAAGGCAAATTATTATTGCTCGATGAACCTACGTCGAGTATGGATATTCAACATCAATTAGCGTTCTTTACGCTACTTAAAGAACTTTGCTCAAAAGGCTTAACCGTTGTCACGGTTTTGCACGACTTGGATCATGTCTATCAATATGCTGATCAAGTTATTTTATTAATGAACGGAAAAAAAATAGATGCAGGTAACGCCAAGAAAACGCTAAGGCAAGAAAACATAAAAAAACTCTATGGTATCAACTCTTCGTTTGTATCATTAGCAAGTGGCAACGAACACTTGCTAGTACATAATTAAATCAAAACCTGAAGGAAATCTTTTTATGAGCACCACAACACAGCATATTGTAGTAGACAGCTCAGGGAACAAAAAAATAGTGTCAGCTGAAGCAATCCAAATTAATGATATTTTTGACCAGCAGACGCGCGCTAGAATGGTCGAGCATATGAATGAAGACCATGTCGCTGCGATGGTTGATTACTGCCAATACGCTGAAATAGATTTACTACCACCCAATACAACACCTAGCATGCTAGACATTGGTAGTAATGGCTTTGTGATAAAACTTGGCACACAGAAAATTATGTTTGAATTTGAAACAGCCTGCCATTCAGCACTTGAAGCTCGTCAAGCATTGGTAGAGCTCGCTAAAAAAGCGAGGGCTGTTGAAAAATCCCTGTGACCGTTAAATTTTATCAACTTGTTTTAGTCAACTTGCTTATTCAACTATCACAGAGGTATAAATTAGCTTTTTAAGCAATCCTCACGCGCCAATATTGGACGATGCTTTCAGCGTGTCACGAATTTTTGTCGTTAGCCTTTAAAGCATACGCTTCGGTATATTTTTTAAAACGACGAAACATCCATCGATTGACCGCACCCATAATCGGCCGCCTTATCGCATCGGACCAACTAGGCCCCGTTCGGCTTTCCATTGCCATATACCACACGACTTTGCAGGTTCCGTTACCCAAGTCTGTTACCCGATAATCCTCCAGAAATTTTTCGGTATTGTCCTTACTACAGCCGATAAATGTGAAAGCCATACGCTTACCCGGCTCCCACGCGATAAACTCTTCGTAGCCGTCCATATCACCCATCATATAAACGGTCCGCGTGGTGCCAACGCCAAAGGGTTTCGGCGATGTCCACTCAACTCTTTGTATCGGTGGTGCCCAAACAGTCCAAGCGACTTCATCTTCAAACACTTCAAATATTTGCTCGGGTGTTGCACGAATGATCTCTTCTGCTTTGTAAACATTTTTTGTTTGCTCTAAAAAATCCAACCCTACTGGGGTGCATTCAAAATAATCGCTCATATCATTACCTAATAGCTGTAGATCACATTGTATGTGTAGCCGTCTAATCGACTACCTGTTTTTTATTTAGCGCCTTCGATATGATTTGCATCAAAAGTGATAGGCATTTTTTTAATTCCGTTAACAAAATAATCCCGAACATAACTCACTGGCTCAGAAAGCTTGGGATTGCGTAAACGGGGTATTATCTCATTAAACATAATCTCTAGCTCAAGGCGCGCTAATTCTATTAATGCTCTTGTACACTGGCCCCTTGAAACTCGCTGTCTTTGCCAACGTGCACCAGCTCGTTAGCTTTTTTCGGCATATTTTCTAACTATATTTTGTCGCTCTTCTAACCTTTTCAAACAATATTCTTTAGCTGTATCAGCCTCAAGATGCTTGCAGATTAGCGATTCCGGCTCAGTTTCGACTGGATTCAGATTGCGGTAACTTGCTAGATTTTCAATTGATTGCTCTAGATGCTCGAGGTGGCCGGATAAAAACACCTTTGAGAAAAAATGATTTCCTGAGCTATGATACCAATTGTATGAATCTATAGCCTCGCCTATGGATATTTCATGTTCCCAGTAAATATGCTTTAGCTCCTCTTCACTACCACCTTTCAAATCTTTCGCTCGAAGCACATCAAGATTAGATGATAATACATTCTCCAAATGATAATAATTTTTTACACCAGTATGAAATCCATAATAGACACCTACGATAAAAGCAAGCAAAACCAAGATGCAGCTCAATGACATATAGAAATTTTTCTTCATGTTTAATCAAACACTCGTATAGAAGCCAAAAATTCGTCAATGGAACAGGCACTTTATGAGCTAAACCTCAATACGCTCAAGAAACGTTTAGTCCACTTCAACTGGCAACAAAGGCAGCAGTGTATCAGCCAGATTGTCTACCGTTTTTTGCCGGCTAATTCGACTCAAAGCCTTATGAAGGTATTTTTGTTGCTGAGCACTTAGTTGGGATATTTTTTCCTGCAATTTACCTTCTCCTATTTGCACACTATTTCTTTGTGCATGAGTGCGCAATCTAAGTAACTCCTCCAAATGAAGAAATCGACCCATTAGCACATAGGGAAAGTTTCGATTCTGCATAGGCCCCTGCTGAGCGATAACCCCTCCTAGCGGTAAACCCTTGAGCTTAAAGTCCGCTAAACTATCGGCTCCAAACCAGGCGCTGGTAGCGCCAATCACTCCGCCACCTAACACGCCTAAAAAGAGACTATGGCCCGCTAAACCAATATCAATAATTGCTCCCGCTGCCGCGCCAGCCATCGCTGCCGCTGCGACTAACTGCTTGCGATTTAAACCCCACAGAATCCATTTCTCGGTATCAAACAAGTTCCCCCCATCCGGCAAGTCATCAATATCACTATCCAAATGGTTATATGAGAACAGCGATTTAAGTGATTGATGATGGCTGCGCTCAAGCGCTTTTAGCCCTTTAAAATAGCGTAATTCCATTGCTGGCTGCAGCGCAAGGGCCTGATCTTTGGTTAATACTTTCTGGTCTAGCTGATAGGAGCAAGCTTTAACAAGCAACGTGGAGAGAAGCTCAGCGGTTTGCTGACGACGCTGATTGGATCTGTTTTTATAGGCTGCAACTAAAGCTTCAATAGCGGGCTTCCAGTCTTCGCGAATATGAGAAAAAGATTTCAAAACGGAAAGCTGCTTTTCAAAATCCACTTGCATAGCGTTAAACACTTTTACAACATTGAAGTACTGCCCTAAAGCTTGCTGCCATTCAACAACATGCTCTTCATTTTCAATAGGATTGATAAGCGCCAAACTTGCCTGTCCTGTCCACCGTAGAATTTCCATCTCGGCTTCGTATTCTTGGCCGTAGGGTCTTGAACCATCTACAACATAAATAATCGCAGCACCGTTCATTATTGGCGTGAGCAATTGAACCTCATCGGGGAACTGCTGTTGACAATCTTCATCGCTTAAAAATTTTCTAACAGCGTCTGCACGTTTTTCCGCAGTACTCGCCTGCGCTTGAAGCCAAGCCAACACCCTTGTTGGTCTTTGAAAACCTGGTGTATCAATTAGGCTATAGGATGCTTGCCCTATTTCAACATCCAATTGCAGGCACTCTTTAGTCGTGCCACTTTGCCCTGATATTTCCACACTGTCGTTTTGCGCAAGCGTGGCTACGATGGATGATTTACCTTTATTCGGATGACCTACAACGGCAAATATTGGATTCACGAATTTGCTCCAGGCTGCAATATCTTCCAATCGCCAAGCGTGGCGGCAAAGCGCTGCCACTCTTGAAGATGTGCAACACTAGTCGGTCTAACACTCTCCTTATCCCAATCTAGCGGAAGAATAAAACCCTTTTGGCCTGCATTTACGCTTTTGAGAATATCTGCTAATTCCCCCAACGGAGGCTCCCAGCTTTTTACTAATACAACAATGCAGGCAGTATCGACGATCGCCGCTAATGCTTGCACTGACGTAAGCGCATTGAGCGGAAGCTGACTTGCCGGAGGACCAAAAGACCGAGTAACAAAACCTCTGCATTGCTCGGGCGCCGAATTCCAATCGAGAAGCACATAAGCACTCGGTAAACTATGTGCAATCGGGGCTAGAGATACCGCCGAAGAAACCTTGGAGAGTGAATTATCTATTTCGCCATATGCGGCATTTGATCCAGCATCGCTAAAGCGTCTACTGCCTAATTGCCAGCGCGCAACTAATAACATAAGTGCACGCGGAATAAGGTTGTATGTCAGCTGTGCAGCCAACACAAATTGCCACCAGTTTTCCGAATAAGCACTTCCGTCGTTAGCGATTCTAGAATTTTGTGATTGCTGCACTAGCTCCAATCCCGGTTGCGCATCGCTCCAAAAAAACCACGGGGCGGAAATAACACTCAGTATGGGTTGCAGATCGGCGGCTTTTAGCAAGGTGCTGCGCCAAACAAAATTAACATCGGTTCCTAACAATAAGGCAAAGAAAACAATAACCCCACCCACACCAAACGCCAAGCTCAACACCTGAGAATAAAGAAACAGCCAACGCCGCCGCTGACCACTTAATCCAATATTCACTTGAAATCGAGAAAACTCTTTCGGCCAAACAGGCAAGCTCAAGATAATGCCTGTCAAACCGTTTTGCTTAAACACTAGGAACAACAAACTCAACAGCAGACTAAAAGCCGGCAAGATTGCAAATAGCAAAAGTAGATACAATACGTTCACACGCCCCTGTGTATCACCGGACAAAACACCAATACTGACAAAGATGCCAAGTACCAGCCCAAGAAACGCCAGTGCAATTGTTATTCGAACTTCAATAGAGTGAGAAGGGGCTGTCAAAATTGCAAATCCAATCAGAAAAAGGAAAAGCGACAGTTTACAGTATCATCGGGGTTCTTCGACAGGCTTTCCTTGACACAAGACTGGAAAACAACCACTTCCATTTTTTTCACTGACAATTAGCGCTTTCAGCTTCCACACAGAATTTGTAGAATGCTCAGCAAATAACTCATTCAACATCGGATACTCAATCATGGCATTTAAAAACAATCTTATTATTGGCATTTTATCCTTTTCGCTATTAGGCGGTTGCGCGGAGCTATCCTTAGAGCAAGCCTTGCAAACCGGCTTAGAAGTCAGCCAAGCGCTTTCTCAAAACTCTGAACAAAGCTACTCGCAAGCGATAAAAGAAACACTGGAACTCAGCAGCACCCGTGCCGCTCAATCACTATCAGAACCTGGTGGGTATAGCAGCAACCCAGCGTATAAAATCGCTATGCCTGAGCAACTCAATACTATTACCAACACACTGCGAACGTTTGGTTTAAACAAGCAAGTCGATGAGATTGAACAACTTATGAATCAAGGTGCTGAAGCTGCGGCCACCGAAGCAAAAGCCGTGTTTATTGGTGCGGTAAAACAAATGAGCATTAGCGATGCATTGGGCATTATTCAGGGCAGCAATACCGCAGCTACAGAATATTTTGAATCTAAGACCGAAAATATTCTTAGGCAAAGATATCAGCCAATCATTGAAAGTCATTTAAGCAAGGTCGGTTTTTACAGTGAATACCAAAGTTTTTTAACAACCTATAATAAGCTACCCATTGCTAACAAACCCGAGCTAGATCTTCAGCAACATGTGCTGCGTGAAAGTTTGGCCGGATTGTTTTCGCAAGTCGCCAAAGAAGAAGCACTTATTCGACAAGACCCTATAGGAAAAGGTAGCGCGTTTTTAGGCTCGGTATTTGGGAAAAAATAATCTGATAAAATATTTACGATGGGACTTATAGGGAGCGAGCAGTTCGATAATTAGTTCTCAGTGGAAGTCGCCAGATCGGCTTCCGCTAAAACCTGCTCAGCAGCTTTAGGCATAGCATAGTTTGCTGGGTCGTAAAACGGCGAGAGGACTCGCAGCATCTTAAACCCAAGATAGGCGCTCTGAAAAACCTGAAACCGCAACAAGCGCCAACGCGACCGCCAATCATTAACAATACAGCCAGACTCTCGATCCTGTGTAATCAAATAGCGCCCCACTCGACCACCGTAAGAAAACAAATGTACCATCGCGTACAGCAACCCATAGATACGATAAAAGTAGCTACCGTATAGACGTTGATATACATCATAACAAACCGTTCGATGCTCGAATTCCTCTGCTAAATGCCAGAGCCAAAGTTTTTTTACGCTATCATCTGCGTTGTCCAACCAACGGCTTGCATGTTTAAAGAAAAATTCCGCAACGACAATTCCCGATGATTCAAAACCTTCGGAATAAGCAAGATTAAACTTCAGCGACCGCTGCTTTAAAAACTGATCATAATCTTGTTGAAGCCCTGCCTCGTAAACTTTTAATTTTTCATAGCCATTGTCATATAGCATACGGTTAAATGCTTGATGCTGTTTGTAATGGTTAGCCTCTTGTTTAATAAACAAGGCAATTTCATCTTTAAGCACAGCGTCGGTATCAGCCAATTGATCTTTGGCTAACTTCATTACTTTATTTAAATATGGTTCGAGATGGGGTAATACCGTAGACGCAGCATTTTGACGCTGGCTAAACTCAGGCTCGGCTGGGTTCCAATGCGGTAAAGCGTTTGAAAAATCAATCCTGACCTTTCGATGTTTCATAATGTAAGCAGCAAATGAATTCGCATTTTATCGACCTATTAGAATTATCATGACTTTTGGCTTTCGATTTTCATTGTGCACTAGGCGTGTTGGGATTTCTAGCCTCTAGGCGATGTCTGTTTTATTTATCGTTAGCGTAAACGGTTGCCGGGGATCGCCCGACAGGGGCTCACTATCTAAAGCGGCTGATTAGCTTTCTAAAGATTAGGATCAAAACCGTCGGCCCACCCCCGACGGCTTTGAATTTAACCTAATTATCAAGAATGAAATCCAATTAATTACTCCAATCTCTACTAGCCGCCAAATTAAAAATTAAAACAATATCGACAGCAAACAGCTATGCCTTCCTCGCCCCAACCATCAACATAATAACAAACGCAAAAGCAGTAATCACCGGCAAGCCTCCAAGCACCTGCACCACTATCGCCCCCATGGTGGTCGAATCCCCCATTCCCGTCTCACCAGTGATCCCTCTCGCCCATCCGTAAAACGCATTACCATAACCGGTGATAAGAACAAAATAATAAAACCACTTCTCTTGTCTTTGCGATAAAACAATAAGCGAACCCGCCGCCGCGACCGCCAACATAAGAATGCCATTAATCAAACCCTCCATATGACTGATGCTCCAGTCATTAACTACGCCTGACATTTCACCCATCATCACCATAGACATTGGAATGCCTGACAGCATCCCTAATAAAATCACAACACCTGCGTGAAATACTAAATTACTTTGCGTTTTCTTTTCCATATTATTTCTCTTTAACCTCTCTCAAAAGTTTTAAAAAATCTGCCAGCAACAAAATACTTACTTCACTTTTGGCATTTCAATTATATTGTTATTACCGTAATCATCTTTGCCACGCACCAAAACGCAAGGGGGCAGCGCTGGGTCCCACTGCATTGGTTGTAGGTAAGTCAGCGGTATTCGTAATGATTGACTAGTGGAGCTGTATCTAAGCCCCATAGCATGACGCGTCTTGTCTGTATTATTATCGCTACCATGCCAAAGCTTGCCACGGAAAATAAAAAACTCACTATCGCGAACTGGCGGACGCACAATATTAGCGCCCGGATCGGATTCGCGCGCCAAACTCAGGGCAAGTTTATCGGATGAAAAATCTTCCATACTGTATTTGCCTGAGCCAATATACTCTTCTGGCATCGGTTTAAAATTATCAGACCGGGGGATAATCTTTAAGGCATTGTCTGGAGTCACGCCTTCCACTGCGAGCCAGATACTTATGCCATCAGCAAAATCAAACTCGGTATCCGTATGCCAGTGATAACCTTTATTAGCCGCTTGGCTAAACTTAATTGCACCCCACAATAGCAAATCATCACCCATCAACTGCGCAACACGATCGACAATCTCTGGCCGCTGAGCAATCTCACTTATCGTCGGTGAAAGCGCATGCAAACTTTGAAACCAAGGGGTGTTTTTATAGTAGCTTTTACCCGGCTCAATTTTTTCCGGATAAAACATACCTCTCGTCTTGGCATGGCATCGCTCTAATTCCGGCACTAGCTGTGCGGCTTCTGACTCAGACAATAATTTAAACGGCCCTATCCAACCCTGATCTCGAAATTGTTTAAGTTCGGAATCCGTTAATGAAAAAGTGTTGTTATTTTTATTGTCTTTACTCATATCAGTCTATTCGCAGCAGCTTAGGCGCAGACTATTATCTAAGGCATCTTATTAGTCCGTACAATATTGCGAATATAGTGAGGAGTTTGGCTAGGACTAGCAAGCCAATTTAAGAAAGATTAATTTTAGCTGCGTATAGAATTAAATGGATACTATCAGCGAACAGGGGAATAAACTGGAGGGCGGCAGCTAAGCTGCTTTGTTAGGCTAAGTCCTGCCTGCCAATGCTAGCAGACAGGACTATCGGCTCACTGATAAACCCGAATATAATCCACCATCATCTTTTGGGGGAAACTTGCAGTCCCGTTAGGATTGGGTAAAAAGTTACCGCCTACCGCAACATTAAAGATAAAGAAAAATGGCTCACGAAACTCGCTTAAATTGGCGGAGGTAATATCGATCACATGAAATGGCGTGGTCGCATCATCAAAATACCAGCGAATCGCTGTTGCATCCCATACAATACTATAAACATGAAACTCATCTGCCAAGGTCCCCGACGGTAGCACCGGAGACAAACCAGTCGACTCACTGCCATAGTTTGCATATGAACCGCCATTATCCCAATGCGCCGTTCCCAAGAATGTATTTGGCTCGTTGCCTCTCATTTCCATAATGTCAATTTCACCGCAGAACGGCCAACTCACTGTGCCAAAGCTTTGCCCTAACATCCACAGCGCAGGCCATAAGCCCTGCCCTTGCGGCATCACTGCGCGGATATCCACTCTACCGTATTGGAAGGTTTGCAAGCTCTCAGTTTTAATTCGCGAAGAGGTATAAGCACGACCACCAAAGTTTTCTTCCTTTGCCTCGATCGTTAACAAGCCATTGGCAACCGAAGTATTTTGCTCACGGTAAAACTGCAGCTCATTGTTACCCCAGCCCGTGCCACCAATATCATGAGACCAGTCGCTAGCATTTAATGCAGAGCCGTTAAACTCGTCTTCCCAGACGCGGGTAAATCCCGGATAAGACGTCGGCGCATCATAACCACCAATAACACCAAATTCACAACCGTTACTCTCCACTGCAATATCCGCTAAAGTGCCAGGACATGAATCAATACTGTCATCAACGCCATCGCTGTCACTATCGGTCACCAGCGGAATAGCGCCGTAAACTTCCATTTCAAAAATTGAATAACCATAAACCGTTGTACGGGTTAAACCATACATACGGATATAACGATAATTTCCGCTAATCGCGACCGTATCGGTGCGGTTACCCATAACTGCGCTGGTTTGACTAGATAGCGTTGTCCAACTGCTATTGTCATTTGAGCCCTGAATTTCATAAGTGGCTGCACTAGCTACCTCCCAGTCGATAATCGTTTCCGACAATACATAGGACAAACCCAAATCAAGCACTAACCATTGAGGATCACCTTGCGAACCATTGGTACCCCATCGTGTAGCTGAGCTACCATCGATAGCTTGATCGGGCCCAAACTCTCCACCACCATTGCTGGCCGTAGCGCTGCTTACCGGTATTTGCTGCGAAATAGTGGTTAAGTCAGTTACCGTACCCACCAACTGAATATTGGTCGCCGCACCGGCAAAAACGCCAACAGGCATTGATAAAACAAGCGTAGCGACAAAGGCACGCAAAGATAAATTAGACATTATTTAGTCTCCTTTCGCTGACGCTGCCTAAGTACTGGAGCACCGAGACCAATAAGTAGCGCTGCAAGAAGTGCATACGCGGGTAAAGTAAGAATGGGAATGTTCTCTGAGACCGGCGGCGTACTTCCATCGCCCGGTAAGGAACTCGAAGAACTAGGATCACTGCCAAATGCTTGCTCTAAATCATCAGTGACGCCATCGCCATCAGTATCGATACCACCAGGATCTGGCGCTGGCAAATTGCTACCAACAACACCTTGTGCCGCTGGCGCACTTGCAACCACTTCTAGCGGCACAATAAATTCAATACTCACTGGTGTACCCGCAGCCAAACCTGAAACGGTCACTAGTAAGTCGCCCGTCGAGCCAACGACAGCACTGGGAATAACATTAAACTCAAGCGCAGCAAGATCGCTTGCACCGCCCAGCACGTTAGGCGGAACAATACTGGCTGATGCCCCAGCGACAAATGCCGGGACGCTACTGCCAATAGTAATAGAGTGAAAAACAGCGCCAGGATTATCGTTGAGTAACAACATATAGACGGTGTTAGCGGTACTGTCGTTTTCTACATCATAGGCTAGAGCGGAACTCGAGTAGCCAATGAAAAAAGACAGCGATATGGCCAACAGCGTTGTTATCTGCCGGATTCCGATTTTGATTCTTTTCATAAGTCGATTCACAGAGTAATACTTATAGTTATAGACACAGATATAACATATCAACTAAGCGGCATATGTCTGGCCTGTATGTGCAGCGGCCTAGTTTGATTGTAGGCTAATAAGA
>CAJQQO010000283.1 GCA_905480475.1 uncultured Pseudomonadales bacterium
TAAAGCCGCTACCACCGGTGTGCTTGCCTTTGCCGATGATCTTTCTGCTATGCGTGAGTCGGTGGATGTTTCACAGGTTAAACGTAGCAATTTAACTCGGGGCGCAGCACAAGCAGTAAAAACCGAACGTAAATTACTGGCGTCTAAAGCGAGCAGTAAAGTTGGCGGTATTAGTAGTGCGGCTTTAAGTACTGATACCGGTGGTGTTGCACTGTCATCCCGCGAGACCACTTTAATTGATGCGCCTACCGGTTCTGCAATGGCAGATTCATCGCAGGCGGCGGCAAGCAACGCAACCGACTATAGTGGCCGTAGCGCAGAATCTATTCGGAGGGTAATGGACGCTAATAAAGGTGCGATTTTTGCTATTTACAATCGTGCGCTACGCAAGGATCCATCGCTTTCAGGTAAGGTCTTATTTCAAATGGTCGTTCAGCCCTCAGGTGCTATCGCCAGTATTAGTTTGCTTTCTAGTGAGTTAAGTGATGATGTATTGGTAAAGAAAATTCTTTCGCGCATTAAGCTAATTAACTTTGGCGCAGAAGCGGTTGAACAAACCGATGTGAATTACTCCTTTGATTTCTTGCCTTACTAATTAATTTCGCGCCAATTAAATCTATTGGCGCAATCGCTTAAATACGTCGTTAAATCTCTTTTGCTTTAATCGTCGCTAGTTATTTCCTTATAACTTACAGGCCACTTTTATTCTGATTTTTTGCGTATTATTTCTTTAAGCTTGCGCCGGTATGTCTTTTAAATATAAAAACTGTCATATTTCTTCTGAATTGGCTCCACTTGCTAAGTTTCTGTGTAAGTTTGACCATGGTCGTACCGCTATAGCGGGTGCAGAATAGCTTTCATTGATAGAGATTAAATCAGATATAGATATAGACGAAAGCGCAGGAACTAAAAATACGTCTTTAAAATACTTCGCGGTTAACAATCGTTGGAAGCAAATAGGATTAAAAAGATAGAGAGCGTTAAAAGCATTTTGGTTTGCAGCGCTGTTTAAAACAAAAACCTGTTAGTTAAAAGCCAAGTCTTTAGACGAAAGCCTATTGCTAGACGATTAATAGATTCGTCCTACTAGATGCGTCATATTTCTAGAAGCGATTGAGATACTAATTAAAATAGAAACTACGTTTATAGCTTGGATTTAACTATCTAATCGCGATTGAAAAAACAATTTCTCTATATACCAAAACAGGTCTTTTGGTTGTCATTTTTTACCGTGCTTCGGTCCGGCTTTTTTTGCCTGCGATAATCTACTATCTGAAACGCTCCACGTCGGTTTAACCCAGAATGTTAAGTGTTTGCCCCTCCGCAGAGCCGAGATACCACGCCAATAAGCCCATTTAGCCGCCGCGAGTTTGCCTGTCTGTCTGCCTACTATGTGAAGAGTGGGGCGGTGCTGACCAAAATATAGGCAATAGTTCGCTTTCTTACAAATAAGATACTAAATGCAAATGAGAATGACTTGCGTTAAGATTTGAGATTCGTACAATAGCTCCCGCATTGGCAAGTGACAGTGTCTAATTATCGTCTTTAGGTAAAAGCCTTTTCTATTTTTCAGCCCTTGCCGCTAAATTCCATTGCCCTTGGTCTACCCGCATTGCGTTACCAATCGGCTAGTTATCAACACTTTGTTTTAGAAGGACCCACAATGTTTAAATCTACACGCTCAAATCTACCGCTTACTCAAGCTCTGGTGCTGGCAACCGCTATGGGTACGCAGCCTATTGCCTATGCCGATCATGCGGAGCAGGCCGAGTTTTTTGAAGAAGTTACTATCTTGGGTAATCGAGAGGCTGCACAAAAAATTACGGGTTCGGCGCATTTTTTGAGTGATGAAGATTTAGAGATATTTGCTTACTCAGACATTCAACGCATTTTGCGCGAAGTGCCTGGTGTGTATTTACAAGTTGAAGATGGTTATGGTTTAAGACCGAATATCGGCATTCGTGGTGTACCTACTGAGCGCAGTAGTCGTATTGTGCTACTTGAAGATAACGTCCCAGTTGCGCCTGCACCATACGCTGCTTCTTCTGCTTATTATTTTCCAACTATCGGTCGTATGTATAACGTTGAGGTGGTAAAAGGTCCATCAGCGATTACCCAGGGGCCAAACACTATTGGTGGCGCCATTAACTTTGTTTCAACGCCTATACCGCGTGAGGCAGAAGGTAATGTATTAGTTGAGCTGGGTGAAGACTCTACCACGCGAGTGCATGCAAACTATGGCACAAACAATGAGAATGGTTTTGGCTTTTTAGTAGAGACGCATCAATGGAAATCTGACGGTTATCAAAGCATTGATTCCAGCAGTAATGATACCGGCTTAGATGTAGAAGATTATACGGTTAAGCTTTCTTATGCGCCTGAAGGCTCGCGCCATGCTGTTGAATTTAAGTATCAGTATGCGCAGCAAGATTCTGATCAAAGTTATCTTGGATTAACCGATGCAGATTTTACACAGGATGCATTTCGTCGCTATGCCGCATCGCAGCTTGATAATATCGCTACCGAGCATAATCAATATATCTTGCGTCACGAGTTTATATTTAGTGATTCAATCAACTTAACCACAACGCTTTACAATAACGAGCATAAGCGCAATTGGTTTAAAACTGAGAGATTTGATGTGGATGGTAGTGCTGGTGCTGAGAGTAGCGCCAGTTGGTCAAATATTATCGCCGACGTAAACAGCGGCGTAGGTCGTGGCGGTCTGTCCGTAAGTGATTTGCAGCAAGTATTAGACGGTACTTTGGATACTGCGGTTGGCAGTATTCAATTGCGGGATAATAATCGAGAATATTATTCGCGTGGTCTTTCGTTAAGGCTTGATTGGCAGATTGATGGTGAGAACGTCGATCACGATATCGAAATTGGCGCGCGTATCCATCACGATGAAGAAGATCGCTTGCAACGCAATGGCCTTTATCAGCAGGTGAATGGCACATTAGTTCTCAACGATGCCGGTGAATTTGGTAACGCGGGTAATCGTGTACAAAGAGCTAAAGCTTTATCTTTATACGTGCATGACAGCATTAGTTTTGGGGATTGGATTCTAACCCCGGGTGTGCGTTTTGAAGAGATTGATTTGTGGCGCAAGAACTACGATGGTGGTGGCAGAGACTCGCTTGCTGATAGACGCGATAATTCCATATCAGTAGCATTACCTGGCTTTGGTGCTTTATATCAAGTCAATGATGCTTTATCTGTATTAGCTGGTGTCTATAAAGGTTTTGGTTCGCCGACTAATAAAGAAGGGGTCGATGAAGAAGAGGCTATCAACTACGAGTTTGGCGCGCGTTATATCGATGGCGATTTTTCAGCAGAGTTAATTGGCTTTTTAAATGATTACGATAACTTGGTTGGCGCATGTACTGCGTCATCGGGTAGTAATTGTGATATTGGTGATGTTTTTAATGGCGGTGCGGCAACGGTATCAGGTGTTGAGTTTTCGCTGCGAAATCGATTTGAGTTGGCTGCTGATTTAGCTATCCCCGTCGCTCTAACTTATACTTATACCGACTCTGAGTTTGATTCGACTTTTGATTCCGAGTTCTTTGGTGATGTTGTTAACGGTGATCCTATTCCTTATATTCCTTCTAACCAAGCGACATTTTCGGTTGGTATAGAGAATGGCGATCTGGCGGTAAACGCCGTCTTAAATTTTGTTGATAAAGTTTGTGTCAGATCATCATGCGGCGTATTTGAGGAAACGGATAGCTCAACCACTTTGGATTTATCCGTTCGTTATCAGGTCAATCAAGACCTTGGTGTTTATGCCAGACTTGAAAACGCTACTGGACAAGAAGATATCGTTGGTCGTCAGCCATATGGCGCCAGACCTAATAAAGATCGCACTGCATCAGTTGGTATGCGAGTTTCGTTTTAATGGGGTAAGCGCTTTATTATAAAGCGAAAGTAGGGTGGAGGTCATTCCATTGTGTTAGTTCTCCCGATGGGAGCTTTAAAAGGATAAACTTTTAAAGCTCCTTTTTTTTCTAAAAAATTGCTTCAAAAGAAAACCCGATATTGCCTGAGCAGGATCGGACAATTTTTTGTGTGCAGACTGTTTTGTTATAAGTACTCGTGTAATACTGCTATTTAAGCGGCTTTAACACTCTTTTGACTTTGTACTTTGTTGTAGTAAGAAATGATATCAGTTGTAGATGCGGCAGCAGTTGCAGCCTTAATTTGATCTTCAGCCATGCCTACTTCGAGTACTGCGTCTTTCACATTAAGGTTAAGGTGTAATCCACCTACTGGTGCTAGAGCCATGATGGCATCCTCCGTGAAAATGATTGAATGAGTTGCTTCGTCAAGTTGAAGTAACTTTTCCAGTCTAGTAACAATTTACCCATTCGCAAGCCTTACCCCTAGGTGGAATAGTTAGCAAATAAATGTTTTTGTTAGGTTGATCTTTGCAGATATTTTTCATTGTCTAAAAAAATATATATTCGTTTTCGGGATAACCTGTAGCATGTCGGTTATATTACTTCGTAGAAAACAATCTAAAGATAGTGGGGGCTTAAGAGCAGCGATAAATGCCGCTCTAGGAATGAATAAGCGAAGATTTACCTGTAAAAGCCTTATTAAGTGTTTAGATGATGGCCGATTAGAAAGTACTTACGCCGCCACTGTCGATAAAGTGCTAATCCGCTAACCTGCGGTTATTGTCGCTCTATTGGTTTAAGCGATTGCTTTTAAAGATTCCTTGCTCATGGCTTCGCTTGTGTGGTTAATACTGTCGATTCCGACTTGGATGTTAATAAAGACAGAAGCAGGATGCCAAAAAATATTGCAGTGAGTTTTCCGGCTGCAATGGAGCATAATTATTATCAGATAATCGATCAGCTCTAGCTTGAGTTAGCTATCAGATTTTTTCTTATTGTTTGCCATTGGGCCTTTGTTAGCATGGCCACGCATTTAGCGTACCTAACGTATGATCTAAGGTCTTACCGTCTGTATAATATTCTTTTAAACTAAAGAGGTGAGTAGCCGGAAATGAGAATGTCTAAAATAGTTGTCCCTTTTATTGCTCTGCAATGCGCGTGGTTTGCTACTAGCAGTTGGGCTGCAGACGAGGTGGCTGCACAAGCAGGTGATGTGCCAGCTCAAGCTTGCGAAGGCTTTGGCCCACAAACACCTAGAGATATCGATAGCAAAGAAGGCGTGAACCCTCGATCGTTTTCGCTAGCACCCCATTATAGTGCAATGAATCTTTGCAATATTCATTTTCATAATAATGCAGAACATAAAGCCAAGGCATTTTCGATATTTTCCGGTGAAGGTGATAGCGCGGGTTATCAATGCAATATCAGTCAGTCTCTATCTGAGTCTGAGCGACAAAAACCTAAAGCGGATATTTGTAACGGTTTGCAGTCGGGCGATACGGTTGAGGTGCACTGGGTGCATTCATCCTGCGATGTGGCGCCGGGCAAAGGCCTAGGTTCATGTTTATCACCTAGCTGTGCTAATCCTGATTTACGGGTAGAAACGCAGGTGTTCACTTTGGTAAATGATGGTTCAGCATTGGATTTTAATGATTTTGCTTACCAAGGTAATGTTGTAGATGGTTATCATCAGGCAAAAGCATTGCCGAAAAAAAACCGGCAAGCCGGTTGAATTTACCGGCTCTACTACAGGACCAAGCTATACCGAGCAAGTGTGTTCGCCGTTGCAAGTATCCTGGAGTGTTAGACCTAAGTGCGCGAAGTTGGATATTAATAGTCTAGGTAAGTGGTGCGAAAATAATGCTTTTGAAGAAGATCATGCTCACGGAGTAAGAAAGCTAGTCGTCAATCCAGAGTTATTATCCGAGATTGAATAGAGTATATACAGTACCGTTAAGGTCTGTCAGATAAGGTTTTTTTGTTTTTATCTGTTTCGCTCTAACGGTATTTGTTCTAAAGTTATTAACCATAACAAGAATAAATCTAGCGGCTAATAATAATCGACGACACTTCTGCAAAACCCTTTAAGTTACATCCTCCGGTAACAAATACTTTTACTTTTAGATTGCCGGATAAAGCTTCTAATAAAGCCGAGTACATTTGTTCGGCACCACGATCTTTATAATCTTGATAAAAACCATCCGCCTGTTTGCAGCCCGCCGGGCTTTCGATATCGCTTAAGCGGAATTGATAGTAGTGTCTGGCTGTTGGGTTAACCTCGGCAATAGAGCTACTCTCTGACCAGCCGGAACTGGCGAGCGATTTTGCTGGTAGGGTTAATAGCGCTATGCTGAGAAGTAATGATAAACCTAAGAAGATATGGCCAGAAAAGCAGGTAGAAAGAGTTGAAAGATTAAATTCGTTTTGTTGCATAGCAAATATCTCCAATGGTTTGGATATGATTAATAAGAGCGATAAGGGTTATTGATGGACCTCGGTATTGATGCAGAGTTCGCTTTTGGCGTGCACGCCGCTTGTTACTCGCTGCATTATCGTTAGAAGGATTATGAGTTGGTCAATCATTTCGGGCGAGCTTATCTTTTAAAGTCATAAACGTAGCTTCTTGCGGTCTGGATACACCGCCCATTTGTTTATCTGCGGGTTGTGGTGGTTTGCTAAACTTAGCGCTTAGGTCAAAGCGAGCGAGCAATTTAATCAAAACGATTTTGCTCATATGATGCGAAAACCGCTGAGCAGGGCAGGAGTGTCTGCCATGGCCAAAGGTACTGACCGATTCTTTACCATACATAGTGACATCGGCTTTTAAGCGATTTTGATCATAGTTGTCTGGATTAAATTCGCTAAGCGTCGGTGATTGGGTATTGGTTACCGAAAGCATGGTTGCTAGATAAACCCCTTGTTCAACTTGATAACTAGTCTTGCCATCATTAAATTCAAGGGGGGCCATCACTTTTCTAAGTGTTAGCGAGCGTTGCGCCAAGCGAATGGATTCCATTGTGACTTGTTCAAAATAAGTCATCGCATTTAAAGCTTCAATATTTTGATAAAACTGTTCGCCATATTCTGCTTGTTGCTGCTCGATTTCTTGTTGGACTTTTTGCATTGCATTCGGGTGTTGCAGCAAGTTAACAATTACCCAGGAAATGCCGGCATATAAATTAGATAAAAACCCTTGATTAGCATTCATAACATTATGAATAACTTTTTTTTCCAGCTTATCTTCTGCAATATCATTTTTGCGAAAGTGCTCTCTAAAAAAATCCACACCAGAAAATATTTTATTAGCATTGCTATCGTGCGCATTAATAATGTCCGGAATTAGGCTGTAGAGTTTATTAACCGCAGCACGCTCCTTGGATTTTCCTGTCTTGATGGTTTCCAATGTTAGTGCCGGGTCAACAAAAGATTTCTCTTGATCCAAGGCGTCAAAGCACTCTTTTAACGCTGGCCAATACTGTTGGTCCGCCGCTTCTTCCGCAATCCATAGGGCATAACCGATTCGTTGCTCCATTGTCCGTACCGCGTCAAAGATATCCAATTCCTTGTGTGTGCTCCAATCATCCGTGACTTGATCAACAATAGTGGCAATGGTATTCACGTAGCCCGGCATCTTTTTATGCATTAGCAGGTGATAAAATAATTTGGAGTCGGTATCGATTAAGGTTTCGATAGGCGTTTTAAAACCAATCATATCGAAAGTCGCCATGGCAAAGCTGGCTTGGTGTTCTTCGTACTGGTATAGCGCCTCCAAACCCTTGGGTGAAAAAGTCATCAATAAATTAAAACCAAAAATATCCACGGCAAAAGTGTCACCATGTTTGGTCCGCAGTGAGGCTAAATACTTCGTGGGGTTGTCTAAAAATAGCAAGCCGGCGCCGATATGCGGTAACTCTTCTTCGTGCACCGGCGGAAGGGGTTTGATGATTTTTGCTAGTAAATGCTTGTGGGCCATAAAAGCTTGCCTTAACCTATTTATTGTTTTACTTGCGGGGTTAACTTAATTCGCTATTAAGCATTGAGTGAATAGCGACGTATGCTATCAAACAGGCGTGGTTTATTGCGTTTGATTTAGCTTAGCTAAATTAATTGCAATATTTGTAAGCAGCTTTGGGTTCTAGACATGTGTTTTGGATCTAACATCATGCTGAATTGTTGCATTATAGCAACGCTTGTATGACTGCTGTGCTGTTATGCTGCGCGCTAATTAATTTATGATATTCCAAAAATAATACTCAGCCCTTCTATGATGACTTCATCCCGAATATCCACAGCCCGTTATTGGTTGCCCGCTATTGCAGCTCTTATTTGCCTAGGTTTAGGTATGGGTATTATGAGCGTGTTTGGTTTTTTTATTGATCCCTTGGCTGAGGAGTTTTCAGTTTCACGAGCGACTATTACATCCGCACCGATTATTCTCATTTTAGTCCCAGCGTTTTTCGGGCCTATTGTTGGTCGTATTGCCGACAACTTGCCGATTAGAGTCATTATGATGATTGGGCTATGTATCGCCACTGGCTCGCTTTATCTTATTTCCATAGCACCGAGTTTATTGTTAGCCGCGCTGGGTTTCGCTAGCTTTGTTGTCGGTATGTCCATGTGTGGTCCCATTGTTATCAATGCGCTATTGTTAAAAATTTATCAGCAGGACTCCGGTAGGGCTTTAGCTATTGGTGCAATGGGTGCGAGTCTTGCGGGTATTACTCTGCCAAAATGTGTTGCTTACTTAATGGTGGACGGCACATGGCGTGATGCTTTATCGGCATTGTCAGTTGGTATTTTTCTATTATTGGCTTTAGTAATAATTTTCGCCATACCTCGTAGTTCTAAACCTTTGCAAAAAAATGATCACCTAACAAAGCCGGTTAATGATATCGAGAGCTCGGCTAGTGAAACCGCTACAAGCACCACAGATAAATCATTTTTAAAAAATCCTTCGTTTTGGTTTGTTGGTGTTGGTATGGCCATGACCTTAAATGCGGCATTAGTATTAGGTATTTGTTATCCGCCGCACTTGTTAGGTTTGGGTTTTAGTCTGGATCAGGCGGCGAGTATTATTGCGATGGGTGGCGTCGGTGGAATTATCGGTAAGCTTTGTGTCGCTAGCCTGGTGGACAGGTTTACTCAACAAATAAAGTACGTTGTAATCGCCGTCTTATTGATAAAAATTGTCGCAGTTATCGGCTTGCTGACGATTAGTAGTTTTTATCCTTTGTTATCGGTTGCCTTGTTGTTGGGCTTTGGTGGTGGTGCATTTATTCCTATGCATCCCATCTTAAATAGTTGTTATTTTGATCGTAGTATTGTCGGCCAGATCAATGGTGCGCAAATGCCACTGTTTTTACCTTTTGCATTAATCGGAGCGCCTATGGCTGGTTTGGCCTACGATACTTCGGGCCATTATCAATGGGTTTTGCTAGCGATAATCAGTGTATTGTCTTTGGCGGTGATTTTATTTTGGTGTTTATCCAAGCCGCCTAAAGCTAACTCTGATTTGACTAGTGCCAGCGTAAACCCAGCACCAAGTACAGAGCCGGATCCTGCAGTTGGTTAATTTGTTAGCGTAAATTAACGGCTGCTAATACTTAAACAGCTACTACTGGTTTATGCTGGCATTGATTGAAGCATTTCTCTGTCTTAATCATTAACCTCACTTAGAAAGTTTTCGGAGCTGCAAATGAATATGCGTTTAAAAAACCTGCTGGTGTTTTTGCTAATAACGGTAGCCTATCTGCCTGCGCTTAATGCGGCGGAGCCAATCAGTTCTTCTAAAGCGCGTGCGGCAATGTTAAACCTTTTATCAACCATAGAAACGGTGCAAGATAAGTTTTTGAATTCGGCCAATCAGGTCACTAGCGCCGATGATATTGCTGAAGGTCAACGCGCTATTGCGCATATATTAGAAACGGCTTTGTATTTTTGGTTGGAAGCCGACCCCGAGCACCCTGAGTTTAAACCCTATGTTTCGTCTACGCGGAAATTGCTTGGAGATAATCCCGATTCGATCTATTACTTTGCGCCTATTCGTGATGATCGCAGTTATAAAATCAGCGGTAATATTGGCGCGGCGACATTTACTTCGTTTACCGTCGAAGGTGGCAGCTTTGATGGTCATGCAGCGCGTAGCTCGATAGCCGCTTTAAGCGATGATGATATGGAAATCGCTGCAGACGGTAGTTATGAGATTATCGTTAGTCGCAAAAAGCCCAATTGGGGCAAGGGTAAGAAAGGTAACTGGTTACCTATTAAAGAAGGTGCGGGGCAAATATCTACTCGCCATTATCATGAAGCCAAGTTATCGGTTGCCGCTAATCCCAAGTACCAAATGGATATTAATATTGCTCCGTTAGATCCACAACCGCTGGAAAACTATGGTGGCGATCAACAAGTGGCAGATCATCTTACTTATGTTGCCAATTTTGTTGGCGAGCATGCCGCTATGTCATTAACCACGCCTACCGAAGCTGCGATTGGTCATTTGGGTTGGTATTCCTTAGTGCCTAACGAGTTTGGTAAGGCAGGGCAGTGGGTTTCGGCATCGGGAGATATGGCTTACGGTAATACCCATGCTTATTATAATGCAGCTAATTATGATTTAGCCGAAGACGAGGCATTGGTGATTGAAACCCGTTTACCAGCGAGCCGATTTATTAATGTCGTATTATGGAATCGCTTTATGCAAACCTATGATTACGGCAAGCGTCAGGTGTCGCTTAATCGCAAGCAAATGCAGTTTGAAGAAGATGGTAGTGTTCGAATTGTGATTGCCCATAAAGATCCCGGTGTGCCGAACTGGTTAGATACTGAAGGCCGACCAAAGGGAAATATTTATTGGCGCTTTGTATACCCTAGCGAGGAGCCAGAA
>CAJQQO010000284.1 GCA_905480475.1 uncultured Pseudomonadales bacterium
CACGTGGTCGCGATTGATTGTCTTGATCTGAACTGGCCGCCGAAGCCATGGATGGCAAAAACGGCGCAAGATGAGACTTGGCAGCAACCGGGCCAACACCAGGGCCACCACCACCGTGTGGAATACAAAAAGTTTTATGCAAATTTAGATGCGAAACATCGCCACCAAAATCACCCGGGCCACATAAGCCCACCATGGCATTTAAATTAGCGCCATCGACATAAACCTGTCCGCCGTGATCGTGAACGACTTTGGCAACTTCACGAATTTGTTCTTCAAAAACGCCATGAGTAGACGGGTAAGTCACCATTAATGCGGCAAGGTGTTTTGAATGTTGATTGGCCTTGGTTCGCAAATCTTCTAAGTCAACATTGCCTTCACTATCACAGGCAACCACAACCACTTTCATATTACACATTTGCGCAGAGGCCGGGTTTGTTCCATGTGCTGAACTGGGAATCAAACAAATATTTCTATCGTGATCACCACGACTTTTATGATAAGCCGCAATCGCTAACAATCCGGCAAACTCACCTTGCGAACCTGCGTTGGGTTGCAGGGAAACTACATCGTAACCCGTGCACTGCGCGAGCATATCTTCAAGCTCGGCAATCATCTGCTGATAACCTTGCGCTTGCTCAGCTGGCGCGAGCGGATGCGCATTGCCAAACTCCGGCCAAGTTACCGGAATCATTTCACTGCTGGCATTTAATTTCATGGTGCAAGAACCTAGTGGAATCATGGTTCTGTCTAAAGCTAAATCTTTATCGGATAAACGCCGAAGGTACCGCAGCATTTCAGTTTCGGAGTGATAACGCGAAAATACCGGATGGCTTAAAATTTTATCCTGACGGAAAATATCAGCATCGAGTCCACTATCCGTATCCATATCAACAACACTGGCAACTTGCTCAAAATCAGGCACTTTAGCGGGTAAAAATAATTCCCATAACAACTGAATATCTGCAGCGCTAATGGTTTCATCAACTGAAAAACCTAAATGGCTATTATCAACACGGCGTAAATTAACTTTTGCTGCTTGCGCACGCTGATAAATTGCCTCGGTCGCCGTGCCGGTATTAATCGTTAAGGTATCAAAAAATTCTGCATTGGCTCGCGCAAAACCTTGCTGCTCAAGACCGGCAGCAGCAATCGCTGTTAGCGTACGTAATCGGGAAGCAATATTGCGCAATCCAACCGGGCCGTGATAACAGGCGTACATGGAGGCAATCACTGCAAGTAATACCTGCGCGGTACAAATATTGGAAGTCGCTTTCTCTCTACGAATATGTTGCTCGCGTGTTTGCAATGCCAAGCGATAAGCCGATTTACCATTGGCATCAATCGATACACCCACCAAGCGACCGGGTAGTGAACGTTGGTAACGATCACGTGTTGCCATATACGCCGCGTGCGGCCCACCAAATCCCACTGGCACACCAAAGCGCTGAGTGTTTCCAACCGCAACATCCGCACCCAAGGAGCCGGGCGACTTTAACAATACCAAGGCCATAATATCCGCAGCCATTATCACTAAGGCTTTGCGTTCATGCGCATTCGCAATCACGGTATCAAAGTTAGGGATATCACCTGAACAGCCGGGGTACTGCAATAACACACCAAAGTAATCGTTATCTTGCAGTTGAGTTTGTGGATCACCCATTACGATGTCATAACCTGCTGCATCGGCGCGGGTTTTAACCACCTCTATGGTTTGCGGCAAACAATCCTGATCAACAAAAAACGTGTTGGCTTTATTTTTTGCCGAGCGCTTGGCCAAACTCATGGCTTCTGCGGCGGCAGTGCCTTCATCCAACATGGACGCGTTAGCAATATCCAAACCGGTAAGATCACAAACCATGGTTTGAAAGTTTAATAAGGCTTCTAATCGGCCTTGGGAAATCTCAGGTTGATACGGCGTATAAGCGGTATACCAAGCTGGGTTTTCTAAAATATTTCGCAGGATAACCGTGGGCGTAATCGTGCCGTAATAGCCTTGACCAATCATAGAACGAAACGGTTGGTTTTTATTGGCAATCGCTTGCAAGGCTTCTAGGGCTTGCGCTTCGCTTAAGGCCTCAGGCAGTTTTAAAGTCTCACCTTGATAAATACTCTCGGGAACAACATCACGAATAAATGCGTCGATTGACGAATAGCCTAAGGCCTTTAATAGGGCATCAGTATCGTTTGCCTCACCACTATTAGTTAAACCAATATGTCTATCTTCAAACTTATCCGCTGCCTTGAGCGCAACAGCGTTGCCAGCTTGGCCCGATATTTTTGTATGAGTATTTTCAGTTTGATTTACATTCATGTTACCTGCTCCGGCAATTGCTCCGATATCCGCTGCTGTACTCGCTTGTATATTTCTATCTGCCACTTGTTCAAGCTTTTGATCTGTCATTGGATACCTGTTTTCTGCATTAATTTATTACGATTATTTTTTAAATTTGCGTTTAACAATTTAACTTTTAAAAAGCCTGCTCTTAAAACTGCTTGCTAAGCATGGCAATAATTAGGTCCGCACATAATTTTGTGGCACAAACGGCATTTTACTGACCGTCAGTGGTCGTTGCTTACCGCGTACCATCGCAAAAATAGCCGTGCCCGTTTTGGCATAAGCAGTTTTTACATAACCCATTGCGATAGGTTTTTCTAAGCTTGGCGAAAAACCGCCGCTGGTAATCACACCTATTTCATCGCCATTATCATTGACTAATACTGTGCCTTCTCGCACAGGCGCTTTGCCATCAACCGATAAGCCCACGCGTTTTTTATCCGCACCGTTTTTTTGCTGGGCAAATATCACCTCGGCACCGGGAAAGCCGCCCGCCTTATCGCCATCGGCTCGTCTGCTACGACTAATGCTCCAGCTTAAACCTGCTTCAACAACCGTGGTTTGCTCATTCATATCATGGCCGTATAAACACAAGCCCGATTCCAAACGTAATGAATCACGCGCGCCAAGACCAATCCATTTTACCTGCGTATCATCCAATAGTAGATTGGCGATGTTGTCCGCGTCAGCACTAGGCATAGAGATTTCAAAACCGTCTTCGCCGGTATAACCGGAGCGTGAAATAAAGCACTCGATGCTACCTATTGATACGTCGGCTCCGCTCATAAAGCTTAACTTTTCTATTTCGGGGGCGAATCGCGCCAATACCGCATGCGCGCTGGGCCCTTGCAAGGCGAGCAAGGACTGCTCGGGAAGGTACTCAACCTCACATTGACCAAGATGCTTTTTTAAATATTCCAGATCCTGCATTTTACAAGCCGCATTAACGACTAATAAAAACCTATGCTCGCCGCGACGGGTAACAATAAGATCATCAAGAATGCCACCTTGCTCATTGGTAAAAACCGCATAGCATTGTTGGTTAATCGCGAGCGCGCCAACATCGATGGGAAGGATTCGCTCCAGGGCCGCAACACTGTCGTCACCCGCCACAATCACTTGACCCATATGCGACACATCGAATAATCCGGCCTGTGCGCGAGTATGCAGATGCTCTTGCATAATGCCATCGGCATACTGCACTGGCATTTGATAACCGGCAAATTCAACCATCTTGCCATGAGCGGCAAGATGCATATCGTAACAAGCTGTTTTCATAGGGTTCTCTATCGATTTGTAGCAGATTAAGCGGCTGCGAGCGAAGCACTTAAATCCATTGCTGGTATTTCATTCCATAGAATCTAGCAGGCTATTCTAGCGTTATTGCTATCTATTTGTTAAATTTATAGTTCTGATTTATATATTTGGTTTTTAAATATGAGAAATCTCTCGATGGATGCCTTGCGAGCCTTTGTTACGGTCGCCGATTTTGGTGGCGTCAGCATTGCTGCAGATCACTTGGGTCGCTCGCAACCGGCTATTAGCTTACAAATAAAAAAGCTGGAAGAAACGCTGGGCAGCGAACTTTTTCTTAGGCTTAACAAGCAGTTAAAGTTATCCGAGCAAGGGCTTGCCATGTATACCGACGCCAAACAAATTCTGGCCTTAAACGATCAGCTGGTCGGCCAATTTGTGCGGCCTGAGTTAGCCGGACAAATACGGTTAGGAATCCCCAGTGAATTCGCGACCACGCTACTGCCCAAAATTCTTGGCCGCTTTGCTCAGTCCTATCCGCATGTAGCCCTGGAAGTGTTTAGCGACCTTAGCCGCAATCTATTATCCGCCGGACAACGCGAGCAATACGACTTAATTCTCGCACTACACGATAAACCCTCGACAGGTCGCAAGGGTTTACTTAAATCCGACAAACTGGTTTGGGTCGGTAGCAATGAACACCGGCATGACCGGCTAGATGCACTGCCACTTATTCTGGCTCAAGATGGCTGCATCTATCGCAAAAGAGCGCTTCGCTCGCTGGATAAAATCAAACGCCGCTGGCGCATCATTCACACCAACCCGGATTTATCCGGTATTCAGGCGGCTATTAGAGAAGGCTTGGGAGTGACGGTACTGGCGCAAAGCACAGTGCCAGAGGGCTTAGTCGTGCTAGACAGCTATCGTGGCAATGATGGAAAAAATGAAAGCTTACCTGAACTAGGCAGTATTGATATTAGTTTGGTTTACGATCGGCGCGGTGCCAGTGAAGCCACCGAACGCTTGGCGGGGTATATTCAATCAAGTTTGAATTAACTGGCTTAATTGACATACCCCTTACGTACTACGTACATACAAGAAAACGCTAACTTGCGCCTTGCGCTCTTACTCTATCGAGCTTCTTCTGATAACCGGATTGAATAATATCTACCACCACTAAAACAGCGATAGAAAAATAGAACGTAGACTTAGCCATCGGCTCAACGTGATGACCAAACAATTGTAAATGCGCAACATGCCCGCCTTCACCCAATAATACTATGCCGACAATTAGTAGAATAAATAAACCCAGCACTTCGTACTTGCGATTCTTTTGAATAAACTCCGACACCGTATCTGCCAGTAGTAACATTGCCAGACCAGAGAAAATAATGGCTATCGCTAACACCGCAAAAACTTTGGTAATCGCCAATGCCGACAATATAGAGTCAAAACTAAATATCAAATTCATAAACACGATTAAGCCAATCACCGACGCGGCCGATTTACTTTCACGCTTTACAACGCCGGGCTGTAAATCTTCTATCGATAATAAATGCGAAATTTCTTTGACGGCGGTATACATAATAAATACCCCGCCAAATAAAAATATGATGGCCGAGAAGTTAAATGTACCTTCAATCACACCTACCCAGTTAATATCAAAGAATGGCTCGGTTAATGCATTAATTAATCGCATCATCACAAACAATAAAATCACCCGTAAGGCTACCGCAATTAAAATCCCCGCCCGCCTTACCATGGCGCGCTTTTCAACTGGCGCACGCTGCGACTCAATCGAGATATACAATAAATTGTCAAAGCCTAATACGGCCTGCAAAAATATTAGAACACCTAAATTGGCGAGATTTTCTACTGTCATTAACTCAAGCATATTTTGCCCCTAAATTTATTATTTAAATTTGATCCATAAATTGTTAAAAGTCGCTTGAAACGGTTCAAGCAATCGTTCGCTACTGGTGATGGTGAGATTTTCTTCGTTTTTATCTGATGCTGATCGCGTCCAATTAAAACTACCATTGAGTAATAGCGATTGATCGGCCAAGGCAAATTTATGATGCATATGATAAGACGTATTATCAAAACGCACATCGATGCCCTGCTCTATTAAGTAATGGATATCACTACCACGATCATTTTTTTTATCATTATCCGTTAGCAGGCGAATAATAACGCCACGCTTAGAAGCAGCGATAATTGCTTCAGTTAAACGATCATCAGAAATGGTAAATACACAAATATCCAATTGCTGCTTGGCTTTAAAACAAAAATCGATAATCGCGCGACGGCACTCATCACCCGGACTAAAATAGGCGCTATCCTCTACCACTGACGTTTGCTGAACTTGTAATAGCTTATTAACCTTTTCAAGCCAAGCTAAAACACTTTGCGGCGCCAAGCTGTTATCCGAAAGTTGTTGCTTGGCATAATCAAAAGCGCGATTGCGCAAAAAATTGCGCTGCTCTTGGTCCAATACCGCAACCAACTCCTGTAATTCAGATTTTTCACTGCTGGTTAATTTGGCATCATCGACTAAATGAATTAATTGACGCTGCAAATCTTTAAGCTTATTTTGCATGCAAAAAAATACTCGCTATAGGACTTATTTTTTGACCGGTTTTTTTAAGCATTTTTAAATTACAGCTATTGCGGTCTTTTCTTTATTAAGCAGGTATTTTCCAGGCTAAATACCGATTCATTATTCTGATTGTAAACTAAAGCTTCGCTTGCCACGATACCCAGCTCTGGCCTTGATTTGGATTCCCTTAAAGAAGTAACGGTATAATATTGCCGCAACACGTCATTAGGCCGCACCGGACTATGCCACTGTAAATTATTAAAACCTAAAGCGCTAACGGCAGCAAACTGCTTTTCTTTATCAATATCGTCGCTGCCAATACAGACGTAAATTGAAAAGATATGCGCTGATGAAGCGACCAAGCCACCAAAAAAAGAATCCGTTGCCGCGACTGGGTCGGTATGAAAAACCTGCGGATCCCAACGTTTACCCACTTCAATAATTTCTTCTTCGGTCACTAAATACTGCTGCTCAAAGCTTACTCGCTTACCGATGGTTAAATCTTCAAAATACTGCATGTACTGCTCACAACTCATTTTATTGTTTGTTTAGTGATTGCTCTGGAATGGCTTATCGATGCTGGGCTAATTACTTTCAGCTCGCTGATGGCGATAAATTTTATACGCATAAGCATGACAATCATCGACTTCATGCTCACCTATTAACGTTGTTTGCCAATCACTAAAATCAAACTCGGGTAATAAAGCCTCGCCATCAATATTGGCTTGAATAATCGTTTCGTAAACACAATTGGCTTGCGGTAACGCCTCAACAAAAAAATGTACCCCGCCGATTACAAAAACCTCGTCACTGTTTTCGTGCGCCAACGCAATTGCATCGTCTAGGGATGCAGCCAACTCAATTCCCGGCACTAATTTATAATCCGGCTGACGACTGATCACGATATTTCTTCTGCCGGGTAATGCCGACTCGTGATCCTCATAGGTTTTTCTGCCCATAATAATCGGCTTACCTAAGGTGGTTTTTTTAAAGTGGCCAAACTCATCGGGCAAGTGCCAAGGAATGCGTCCATCTTTACCAATACAATGATTCAGTGAGCGGGCATAAATTAATGATATGGACATAGCTAATATTCTATTGGTCGTTTTAGTTGGGATACTGGTATTTTCTGAGCAGCTTTTATTACGTTTACTTTTCTACATTCACTTCTCAACATTAACTTTGCTACTGCGGCTTTAGCAGCTGCTTAGCCGCATGCATAACTTTATCACGATGCTCTCGCTCAATATCTGCACGCTCCTTATCAAAGCTGTGCTTCTGCTTGGACGATAATTTTATCCAGTCATCCAGTATAGGAATATGCGAAGTCGCCATTGCCAAGGCATCAAACGGTTGATAAAACTTTTGCTCAACCACCGCGCTGCCTAATACTTTAGCCAAGCCCGAAATACGAATAGCACCCTCGGTTAATGACACCTGATCTTGCAATATACAGCGCAATAAAATATCGATGCTGGCTTGCGCATCTAGCCGCTTGGCTTGTAACGACTGCTTACGATCCTCAGCCTGTTGCACGACGCTGCGGTTTTGTCGCCACAAACGTAAACAGAGCGAAACGGTATACGCTAACAAAATAAGCACGATGACCGCCATAATAGCGATAACGTAGTTGGGTAGCGTGGCTGATTCTGGCATAACTTTTCACTTTTGATTTAACGGACTGTAGGGTTTGCCGATCTAATATTGCGCTGTCGCAGCCCGCAATTATACGGTTTAAACTGGCGCTGCAAACGTTCTTTTCACGCTATTTTACGTGTCGAATACATTTTCGGTTTTGTTTTTAATAACGGGTATATTTTTTAGCGCTGCCCTTCACTTTATCAACTGGGTATTTAAGCTCGTTTTTATCGGCTTTATTTGCCACTGATTGAACGATATCTATATTTAGCTCATCCGCCAAACGCACTAAATATAACTGCACATCGGCAATTTCATCGGCCACTTCGGCCAGCGTTTCTGGCTCAAGGCTTTTGGACTGCGCTTCAGTTAACCATTGAAAATGCTCTAGCAACTCTGCCACCTCTATACTTAGAGCCATTGCCAAATTTTTTGGCGACTGGAATTGCTGCCAATCCCTATCGTCGGCAAACTTTGCCGCGCGCTGACGAATATCTTCTAATGTTTTCATTTCGCTTGTCCGCATTGGTTAATTCGATCGCTTAATTCCGCTTGTTAATCTAACTGCGCCAGTATATGAAAGTAGCGACCCATTTCTTTAAACTGGCTATGATCGGAATACTCAAGCTCCATCGCCAATACTTCTTCAGCCGATTGGTGGCCGCCGCGCTTCTCTACCACATAATCATGAAACACCCGAATACCGGATTCGCTACCGACACTAAAACCTTGATCGGCAAGCCACTGTCTTAACTGGAGAATAGAGGTGGGATTATTCGGCGTAAGACTACCGCTATCCGATTGGTAATCGTGCTGCTGCTTTAGCCAATCGAAATTACCGCGAATCAAGTTGCGATAAACTTTTGCCGCAGGATTATAAAAGCAAATGGATAAACTGCTACCCTTTCGCAAACATTTGCTCAGTTCGGGTAATAATTTCTCTGGCTCAGCCAGCCATTCAACTAAAGCGTGGCAAAGAATTAAATCTGGCGGCTCGGCCAAGTCGGCTAACACATCCTGATAAGCGCCATGTTGCCAGATAAAACTTGCTTCAACACCAGCGGCTCGCGCATTTTGCTGAGCGCTAGCAAGCATCGTTTGCGACAAGTCATTAAACACTACATGATGACCGAGCTGAGCCAAACGAATTGATAGTTGGCCAAGACCGCCACCAATATCTAGAATATTGAGCTGCTTGCCCAATTGCTCAGGCGCGGCCAAAAAGCGCTCGATATCACGCCAAAGCACCGCCAGCCGAATCTCACCCTTTAAACCACCATAAACCCGCTGCGCAAAACGCTCAGCCAAGTCATCAAAATTTCTATCTTTCACCAACCTTAATCCAAAGCTCTAGGGAGCTATTACAAACGACACTGTAGCTGGTCAGTATACCGGCTTGTGTAACTGCCATGTTTAATCTGCTCGGCGTATCTCATATGCTCTGGCTAGCCAAGCTGCTTAACCGCGCCGCCTATCACTCTATAGCTATCCCGATTAACGGCTAGGATTCACACAGTGTCGACCAGATACTGGGTAGTTACTGCAGTATTCGCGATTTAGGCTAAAGAAATTAAACCAAGTTTTACAAAACTAAGCTTATCTCGTTTATTATTCGCAGTTATAGTCCGCAGCGAGATAATCAAGCGCTGCGATCAACTCCCATAATCGATAATGAACTATGACTCAAGACTCTATTCTTCTAGGCTACGCGCCCGCAGCGACTAATGCAGCCAAAAGTGCCGCTAGCGAAGCTAAAAAAGCCGCTAGCGATACAAAAGCGCCCGCGCATGTAGGCTTGCAACTTAAACGGGCAAACCGACATGGCTTGATTGCCGGCGCAACCGGTACCGGTAAAACTGTCACGCTACAAACGCTGGCTGAGAGTTTTTCCAATCAAGGCGTGCCGGTATTTTTAGCCGATGTAAAAGGTGATATCTCCGGGATTAGCCAGGCGGGTAAATCTCACCCTAAGGTCAACGAACGGCTACAAGCGCTGGGGTTGCCTGAAGACACATGGGCGGGCGTGCCAACCATCATGTGGGATGTGTTTGGCAAACAGGGCCATCCTATTCGCGCGACGATTTCGGATATGGGGCCGCTGCTTTTATCAAGGCTGCTGGAATTAAATGAAACCCAAGAAGGCATTCTCACTATTGCCTTTGCGGTCGCCGATGATCAGGGCATGCTGCTACTGGATTTAAAAGACTTAAAAGTGATGTTGCGTTATATCGCCGATAATGCTGCTGAGCTTAGAACCATGTACGGCAATGTATCTGCCGCGTCGGTAGGCGCTATTCAGCGGCGCTTATTAGTATTGGATCGAGCCGGTGCCAAACAGTTTTTTGGCGAGCCTATGTTAGAGCTAAACGACTTAATGCGCACCACTCGCGACGGTCGTGGCTATGTCAATATATTAGCGGCTAATAAATTAATTCAAAATACTAAAGTCTACTCGGTATTTTTATTGTGGTTACTGTCAGAATTATTTGAAAACTTGCCAGAAATCGGCGACCCGGACAAACCGGTACTGGTGTTCTTTTTTGATGAAGCGCATTTATTATTTAAAGACGCACCTAAGGCGCTGGTTTCAAAAATCGAACAAGTGGTGCGTTTAATTCGCTCCAAAGGTGTAGGCGTTTACTTTGTTACCCAAAGCCCTAGCGATGTACCTGATTCGGTATTAGCGCAGTTGGGTAATCGCGTTCAGCATGCTTTGCGGGCCTTTACGCCGAAGGAGCAAAAAGCGGTAAGAGCCGCTGCGGATACGTTTAGAGCCAATGCCAATTTTAAAACGCGCGATGTAATTACCGAATTAGGTGTGGGCGAGGCGTTAATTTCAACACTATTAAAAAATGGTGTGCCCAGCGTAGTGCAGCGCGTTATGGTTAAGCCACCCTACTCACGAATTGGGCCAGCGAAAAAATCCGAACTGGATATTGTTAAAGCCGATAGCCCGATCGTAGGCAAGTACGAAAAAGCTGTGGACAGAGAGTCTGCTTATGAAATATTAAGCAAGCGCGCCGAAGAGGCCTCAATAGAAGCAGAAGAATCCAAAGTTAAAGCTAAGGCTTCGCGTATTCAAAAACCGCCAAAGGCTAAATCCAGCGGCCGTAAGCGGCAAGGCATTGGGGAAACGTTTGCAAAAAGTATTGCGCGCAGCGTTGGCAGCCAAGTGGCAAGAAAACTGGTGCGCGGCGTTTTAGGCTCGCTTTTTAAAGGTCGCTAGCTTAAGGACAGATAATTCAATACGAGAAAAAATTACCAATCCAATTTTTAATCATCCCCAACGATAACTGGGGCAACCAAAAAAACGCAACACGAACATATAAGTGGAGACTATTACGATGGATATTATGAAATTAGCAACTGAACTACTTAGCCAACAATTTGGCGGCCAAGTATCAGAGCAAGGTGCAAGTAATGCAATCAGCGGTTTATTAGGTGATGGCAAAGGCGGTTTGGATATTGCTGGGCTAGCCAGCAAATTTGCCTCAAACGGTGGCCTTAAAGATATTGTGGGTTCATGGTTAGGTGATGGCGCAAATAGCTCAATCGACCCATCGCAATTAATGGAGATGTTTGGCGGCGACAAGCTTTCAGACTTTGCCAGCAATTTAGGTGTAGACCAAAATGCAGCAACTTCAGGCTTAAGCGAAGTGCTACCCAACTTAATGGATAAAGCCAGTTCTGGCGGTAATATTTTAGAAAGTGTTGGCGGCCTTAGCGGCGCGTTGGACTTTGCTAAAAAATTATTTTGATCACTAGCTTAGCAAAACTCGCTCAACAGCGTTAGCTTGTCGCTTATGCTTAGATCGTCCTCCCCGCAAATGCGGGGAGGATGTATTGGATTATATTGAGAAACCGCATGCAAAATAAATTTAAAAAATCGCTTAGCGGTCTATTAGTTGTTGCTGTTATTGCACTGGGCAATCATTTTTTTCCAGAGTTATTTAGGCAGCTAGAACAATCGCAGCAAAATAAACCTAGCTCTTCATCTAGTTCAACATCCTCTGGTTATTCCAATAATGGCGATAGTGGCTTTACCACTTTGAGCAAAGCCGTTTCCGCACAACGTAGCGAAGTATGGTTTGATGAAACCGAATTTGAAGTAGTAAAGATTTTATCGGACGATTTAGAAGGCTCCAGACATCAGCGATTTTTAGTCGCTCGCAATGGCTTACCGACACTACTGGTTGCACACAATATTGACTTAGCGCCACGCGCGGCGATTAAAGAAAGGCAAAGTGTTGTCATTCGCGGCCGTTATGAATGGAATGAAAAAGGCGGCGTGATTCACTGGACGCATCATGACCCTAAGGGGTATGTGGATGGTGGGTGGATTAAGGTTGGTGGTAGGACGTATGAGTAGCCGCTGCGACTTTAGCGATCCACAATTCCAGCACTCAGTACATAAATAATTTGCTCGTACGCTATCTATAGCGCGTACTTGAGGTGATATTTATGCCCGCCATCTTTTTGAATTATTTCAAGTTCTCCGAAAATGCTACCCCATTCAAGGACAGGGAACTTTACCTCAAGTAAATAAAGTAATAGCCCTCCTGAATTATCACTAGAATAACAAAACAACAGCAAACTCATTAAAACCCTACTCCCGCAAATAACGATCAAGAAACCCAACCACTCGATGCTGAAATTCTTCTGGTGCCTTATTAAATAGCGCCGTATGTTCCGCCCCTTCTAGAATCCAGATCTCTTTAGGATGGCCCGCCTGATCAAAAAGCTTTTCCGATTGCCAAAAACCTACCGCTTGATCTGTTGTCCCGTGCATTAGCAATAGCGGCCTAGGCGCAATTTGATTTACCACATCAATCGCATTCGGCTCGTCTAACACATCAAAATGCACTCTAACGAAATACGCCACAAGCTTACGATACCAAAGTGGAAGCTTATCAAAAAAATCGGCATCGCCTAATACATCGTGCGCTGTTGCAAATGGATTCTCTGCTATAACCACATCAATAGCCGGCGTTTTAGCACCAGCAATAATTGCACTAACCGCACCCATTGAAGTACCGAGTACCGCAACACGTGAATACGAGCGCTGCTGCTTTATAAACGCAACAGCCGACGAGACATCGTGATTGGCACGCCAGCCAAAGGCAATACCACGCGAATCGCCATCACTGATACCATGTTCACGATAATCAAATAATAGAACCGTGTAACCGGCCTGATAAAGCATAGGCACATGACGCATAAAACTACGACGATCACCTTCACCACCATGCACAGCAACAACCGCTTCCGAACGATTATTGCTTGCTGGAATTAACCAGCCACGCAATGTGGATCCATCAACAGCAGGAAACTCGACGTCTTCATAGGCAAGGCCAAAATCTTGCAGCGGATTATTAAGCGCACTGCCCCAGCGTGGCACTTCGTATGGCGGCTCGTTACGCGGGTGCAAACCTTGTTCAGGTGTATGGTGAATATACGCTGGAGTTACAAGATTGGTCGCAAATAGCCATGCTGTAGCGAATATCAGCACCACAACAAAAATTATCAGAGTAGCGATAATGGAACGAGTGCGCTTGCTTAGCATGGAGCTACCTCTCGATTATTAAAGGCTTAATTCATCGCTTTTTTTAATAGTTCGAATGAACGTTTACGATCTTCCAAATAATACATATTCGTAACCGCCATAACTTCATCAACTGCATAGCGCTTAACTAAGGATTCAATTTTATCTTTGACCTGCTCTGGCGTCCCCACCGCACGACTCGCATTGCGACTGTCAATAAAACCAGCCAGCTGCGGTGTCATTGGGTATAGCTGCGCCTCTTGCGGTGTCATAAACGATCCACCGGTTTGACCAGTAAAAAACCGAAACAAATTAATATCATGCGTTAACTGTAACGCTATTGCTTGCTCTTCGGTATCCGCACAAAAAACGCTGATCGTTAAGATCGCATAAGGCTTAGGCCATAACGCACTAGCTTGAAACCCCCGTTTGTAATATTCAACAAAGCCTGGATCGGCTTGCGGATTAATAAATGCGGCTAAGTTATACGGCAAACCCTGTTGCGCAGCCAAGCCCGCACTGTCAGGGCTGGAACCTAACATCCACAAAGGTAAATTGGATGGCGGCTTTGGGCTGACTACCGGCTGACTGTTTTCATTCCAAAGATAATCGCCAAGCTGACTGACCAATTCAGGAAAGCGATCGAACTTAGGTCTGCCGTCAGTGGCTAATGCCATAGCGGTTGTCATGTCCGCTCCCGGCGCCCGGCCTACACCAAGGTCGATACGGTTAGGATATAAATTGGAGAGGATAGAAAACACCTCGGCAATTTTATAGGCGCTGTAATGCGGCAGCATAATACCGCCCGAGCCAAGTCGAATGGTTTTAGTTGCAGCACCTAGTGCGGCGATTAGAATTTCTGGTGCACTGCCTGCTACTGAAGGAAAGGCGTGATGTTCAGAAACCCAAAAGCGCTCGTAGCCTAGCTGCTCGCACCATTGCGCCATCTCTATCGTTTCGCGTAAAGCATCTGGTGCGCCGTCGGCGCTGCGCGCCAAGGATTGATCGAGTACTGATAATTTAAAAGTCATAATCGCTTATAGAATTTATTGGTAGAAACATATTTTATTGTTATCTAAATCTCTGACATAGGCAGAAAAACGTCCCGAGCGGATCTTTGGTTCACCTTCGTCGGTGCCACCAAGCGCTAATGCTTTTTTATGCAAGCGCTCCACTTCAGCTGCAGAATCAAGATTTACGCCAACCATAGTGCCATTGCCGAAGGTTGCTGCTTCGCCATTAAATGGCTCGGCAAGCGCAAACATAAAATCCCCGGCTGACCATAAAGTCATACGGCCTTCATCGTGAACTTTGTTCACGCCACTGCTTTCAAAAATTCCGTCGTAGAACTTGACCGCCTTTGGCATATCATTAGTGCCAAAAACAAAGTAGTTTATGTTCATAGTGTATCGTATCGCTTATTACGACGTTGATTACATCGCTTTAAAAAAATTGCAGAAATGACATCGCAGATTTACTGTGTGCAGCGGCAACGATATATAGATAGACAAGCAAACCGCCTATTAAACCGACCCATCTATTACGCTCCGTATCGCCCCAGCGTAACATTAACAAACCAAAACCGATATAAAGGAACAGCGCTAAGATCTTTGCTAATAGCCAATGCTGCGATAAAGGCGATAGCGACCAGCTGATCACCATCACTAGCCCACTAACTAACAAGCCGCTATCAATAATATGCGGTAAGGTTTTTGTCAGTCGATGCTGGACTATGGGGCTTTTCAGTAAGACAAGGGCACCACGTAATAAAAAACCCAAGCCTGTGGTGTAGGCACAAAAAACATGTATGGCTTTAACAGTTAGCATAGGGTTTTATACAGCGCCGAAAATATAGGGCTGGATCAATAAACCGCTTTAGGCGCGAATTATTTTTCTCGCCAGCGGGTAGCAAGCCACCGCTAATATAAGCCACACCCAGCCTAAATTCTGCATCAAGTTGTCCGGCGCTTGTACGCCCAACGCCATCACTACGATCATTGCAACAAATAAAATGGCAAAGCTAATAATTATCGAGCCTATTATGTATTTCATTTTTTCACCATGATCTGTATATATTTATGCGCCATTTCAAATAGCTAAGTGTACTGGATATTTTTTGTATTAGGGGTAGTGTAACAATACCCTTTAATGCTTCAAAGACTTTTACAACATCTCTAAAAACCTGCAAATCAAACATACTGGCAACTTGGTTGTAACTAATCGCATAGGTATCATCGCTGAAAGTAAATGATTCACCAGAGTAAACTAAAAATGAACGCGTTACTGCATTGGATAATGCCGCCATTTTTTAAGGCTTTTTAGTTGCGAAGCATGAAAGGTAGAGCTGGATTTAATCTCTATTGCCGTAAGCTACCTTCCCGCTTGAACAATCAAGTCAATTTCATTGCCATTACTATCTCGAAAGAAATATAGGTTCGGCAATTTATCTTGGTTACTACGCTGTTTTAAGCATTCAATAACAATCAGATTTTCAAATATTTTCCCAACCAAAGGATCACGCATAATTTGCTCGGGCTTTTCTATATTAGGTAAAAACGCCAAAAATCCCGTGTCAATAAATTGGTATTTTGGCGACTTAACAACGCGCTTGCCAAAGTTTGCATAATAAGGCGCGAGTTTAAAAATAATAAACGAGGCTTCTAGTATCGATAGCCAGTTTTTAATGGTTGCGGCATTAACGCCAACGTCATTTGCGAGCGAAGTATAATCCATTAATTGACCAACACGGCCGGCTAACAACCGTATAATCAACAATAACTAACGCCACAAAAACGCCTGCAATTCTCTTCCCATCATTGGCGCATTAAACACAAGCTCCGCCACACCGCTTTTGCTATCTTCCAACGCTGCACCTAAACAAATATGCAGTGGCAATAAATGCTCTTCTCGTGGATGACAAAATCTTGCATGCGGCGCATCAAGCCAATGAAGTAAACGTTGTTCGCGCGTATCTTTACTTAAGCTTTTATCAGTGCAGGTTTCTATTAACCATTGATCAAACTGCAATAATTCTTCTGAGCTTGGATCAATGCCCGGAACTGGCCGCTGCATATTATGATATGAGCTACCCGATCCCAAAATCAAAACTCCCTCTTTTCTTAAAGCAGCAATCGCTTTACCCATTGCAATATGTTTTGCAGGATCCATATCATCAAGCAAAGATAATTCCACACAGGGAATATCGGCGCCAGGATACATCAACTTTAACGGCACAAACATGCCATGATCAAAACCACGCTTATTATCCATAACCGCTTTAATATCTTTTGCAGCTAGTAACTCAATTATATTTTGCGCAAGCGCGGCATCCCCTAATGCGGGATATTGAATTTGATATGCTTCGGGCGGAAAATTGTAGTAGTCATAATAAAGCGAAGGGTTCGCGCCACTTAATACCGTAGGAATAGACGCCTCATAGTGCGCGCTAATAACTAAAATGGCTGTTGGCTTGTTAAACTGCAAATGTATATGACTTAAAAACTCAACCAAAAAAGCGTGGCCCGGCTCGCCCAACAAAGGCAATGGACCACCACCATGCGGAATATAAAGTACTGGAGCTAACACTTGGCTATCATTATTCATTAGTTTATTTTGATTATCTTTCTGACATAGAACAGTCAGTCTGTTGCTGTCGAAAGCATTGACTATAGCGCTGCGCTCGCGCTATACGCTCGGCTGTTGCCGGATGGCTTGAGAGATAGTCGAGCAAACTTTTATCATTATCGTCTTTATTTTCATCATTGGAATCCGCTTCTTTGCTTTCATCGACAACTTCAGAATCGCCCGATGGCGCTTCGCGTTCCATCATGCGAGATAGAATATTGGCAAAAGCTATGGGATCCATATTAGCTTTCAGCATTAAATCCAAAGCATAAATATCCGATTCGGTCTCATTGCTTTGCGAATAATTTGCACTAACTAATAAGGCACCTAAACCCGCACCCAGATCAGTAATACCACTAGCATCACCCACTACCAATACCACGGCAGTTGTCACTAACATACTTTCTATAATCATTTCCAAACCGTGGCGCTTTACCACGTGACCCATTTCATGCAGCAGCACCGAATCAATCTCAGCTTGATTCTTACTTAGCTCAACAAAAGCATCCGTTAAAATAATATCGCCAGACGGAAGCGCCAAGGCATTCGACACACTTTCTTTACCCACTTGCCATTTGCGAAAATGCAGCTTAAAGGGGATATCTTGCTGTAAAGATTCCAGAGGTAACACTGTGGATTGAAAGTGATTGCTAATCGCTGCTTGCCGCTCTACCGAAAGCTCGCTCTCTTTGAACATAGACTTATCAAGAAAATCTAAGGTATGCGTGGCAATTAGCTCATTAGTTTTTTGTGGCAGCGCATGAGCAATAGTAGTACCTACCCATGGCACACCCCATTTAAAAAACGAAAAGCTAAACAGCAAGGTAAACACTAATGCAGTAACTACCCAGCCGGTATGGGATTCAACGGTATGAATAATGCTGGCAATAATATTACGATCGCCAAAAGTTTTATCAATATCATCGTTATTATCGGTGGCAAACACAGAACCGTCAGACAAAACCAGTTTGCGCTCGATATTACCTACCCGATCACTAACAGAAATATCTTCAAGCCTGCCCGCTCGCAAACGTTGGTTTTCTATCTCCAGAGAGTAGTCGTCACCCGTAATACTTAGGGTGGCGACTGATTGCGCCGAACTCTCTGGCGGATACCATTTGCCGTGAATAATCAATTAGAGACCTATACCAATATCAACATCAAAGGCGTCGCCGATTTGCTCGCCCAGTGAAGATTGCTCCGACTGTTGTTGACTAATATAACGATCGATATCAACATCGGTGTCAATCAATGTGTTGTTTAGCATAAGCCGTAATACTCTTACTGTTGCCCAAGGTGTTGCCAAACCCAAAGTAAGAACAATCGCAAAAAGATTAGTGACCATAACAAAAGCAAGCGAGCGCGCTTTTAATGTTGAGACGAAGCTAACATTTTGATCAAGCTTTGCATTGGCAAAACTGTAAGTTCGCTGTCGGGTTAATGAATAAGCACTAACAATTAGGCTAACCAGTATTATAAAAAAATAAACCAAGCCAATAAGGATTGCGAAAGAACCCGATATTGGAGGTGGGCCCGGCGGTGCGGCATCAGGATCTTCAATGCTTTCTTTTGCGCTCTCTTGCATCGATTCTTGTATCGCCGAAAATTCATCCTCGACACCAACTGCTGAACCAACTGCTGCAAGTATTGCAAATACCACTATCATCGAGAGTATCGCTAGACCAAAGGTTTTTAAAATAATCTTCAGGTATTGTTTGGTTTCAAGGTCTACAGAAAACACCCCTTGCCCATAGCGATAGCCGTTAATCACATAACTGGTATTTCGCTTTCTAAGATAGGCATAAAAATAGATGCCTAAAATCGACACCACTAGAGCCAAGACAGCCACAACTCCGCCAATCATCGCTGCCGATATATCATCCATCATTGTAAGAGTAACTGCTGCGCTCGCAGGTATAACATATACGATTAGCAGTAACACAAAAGGCAACAATAAGAAGTTAAGATACGCCGGACCTAAGCTACCGTTAAAAGCGAGCCTTACATTACTAAAGCTGGTCATACGAGTACTAAACTGCAAGCTCCGCCAAATAATCCACGGTGTAGCCAAAAAGAACAGTAGAAGTACAATACTGCCGCTAAGCGGTGAGATGTTTTGCAAAATTAGAAAAATAATAAAACAGGTCATGGCAATTAGATAACCAAAAAATAACTGCTTGCCAGTGGCGTGATACTCAAAGTTTCGACCATCAAAAGTACTGTTAGCGTACAAATAACGCTGCTTTCTTACTTTGGCCCAAGGGTAATACAAACCCATGGTACAAATGAGTAATAGGACATTAACAATCCAAATTTTAAAATACTCTGCTCCACTGCCTTCAAATTCTAACGGTCTCATTATCCTTTTCTCCCTCTGCCATTAATAAAAGTTTTTTAGTTTTTATATGTAAGCGCTAAAGCTATTACCGTGCCTTGTTGATTACTCGCGATCTAATTATTTTCTTTTTTCATACCAATTCTAAAACTATCAATAATTCCAAATAACCACGCCAGACCAATAGCGATAGTTGCATTAGCAATGCTTTGGCTTTCGGTCGCTAACTGCAGGGTAACTGCTTCGGAAATGGCCGTCACATCCGCACCGATTTCTCCGCTCGCAATTTTATCGCTAACAAACTGCGCTGTAGTAACTGCATTGGAAAGAATGATAAATAGCGCCACAGAGGCAACAATAATGATTATTGCTGCGGCTAAATACTTTTTGAGATAGAGATGTCCCGCGCCGGGATAGACAAGGGCTGATATTAACGCTGCTTTTATTGATGACTTCACCAAAACTCCCTGCTGATATCTTACTGCTGTGCTAAAGAATAGTAAGATATCACAATATTCCTATCTCTTTGTAGTGCTGCGGCAGTGTTATTGCGACGACTTGCGATAAGAGGAGGTGTGTTATGAGGATGATATTGCGCGGCTGACTAAGTCTTAATCTGTTGTTTCTCTAACCTTATCTTCACTGCCGGGCCAGCCATCGTATTGCGGCAGAGAATCATCAATGCTGTACCAAGCAGCCTTGGATGCAGTAAATATATGCGCTTGGGGCTTGCTATCGTCAATACCTTCTAAGCCGCCAAGTGGGATACCAAGCACATCAGGCTTGTCGATATAGCTGCTATATAATGGCGAACCGCAGCTACGACAAAAATATTTGCTGACATTATCAGACGATTGATACGCAGATAAATTATCTTCACCCGAAACCCATTGCAGTTGCGATACTTTGATCGATGCGCGGGTTCTAAAGGCAGCGCCATGCCAGCGGCGGCACTTGGAGCAATGACAATTAAATATCGGGCCTAGCTCACCTTTAATTTGGTATTTAACTTTTTCGCAAAGACATTTGCCT
>CAJQQO010000285.1 GCA_905480475.1 uncultured Pseudomonadales bacterium
GGCAAACCCTTGCCACAAAGATCCTACAGCACCAGCTGGCTGCCTAACTGGCTGTTATCAACCGTTATCGACGACCCCTTTATTTATTACGCCGCACACTGCTTGATACTGACTTTTTTATCTGGCCTGTTTATATTTTTATTATGCAAGGCTTGGCAGCTGCACCCGCTAGCTTGTCTGCTTGCGGCGTTGGCTTTAGCCATCTGGCCGCATAATGTTTATCGTTTTGGCTTTTCCATGCACGTGGCCACCTTCTGCTGGAGTATTGCGATTATGTATGCAATCACTCTCTATGCGCGTAACGCTCATAGCTGGCATATCCTATTATTGAGCTTTTCAATCTATAGTCTTTTGCTTACCGGCTATTTACAAGAAATTATTTTTCTCGCCTATATCGTCATTGGCTATGGACTATTACTGACGTATCAAAAATATTGTCAACACGGAGCTAAGCCAGCTATATATTATCTTACTGCCTGTATTGCAGCGGCTATAATCGGTGCCATTCTCTCACTGCCCGTTTATGCCGATTTACTTTACGATAGCTTTAACTCTACACGCACTAACGCAAATGCCGCTTTTTTCTTAACCGACTTACCCAAGCTAAGCTCGGGTACAAAAATATTTAAATTTTTAGGTACGACTTTTCATCCCGACATGTTTGGCAACCCCTTATCGGATCTCTACCCATATAACAGCCAAGGCCGAAGCTTTAATATGATTTTGCTGCTGTTATTACCGCTATCATTTGCGGTCGCAAAAAAGGCAACTCGAGGCTGGTGGTATGCCATATTAATACTATCGGCACTCACGCTAATACCACCGCTTTACCAACTAGGCACAATACTATTGGGCTTTAATATATCGCCTATGTCACCAATCACATTTATGATCTTGCCAATGGCGATTATCGCTGCACTCACTCTGGATCAGTTATTAACGACTGATACTGACAATACAAAAATCACTGAATGGGCTAAACGATCAGCAAAATACAGCATTGCCATACTCAGCATTATTAGTTTATTTTCGCTTATTAAAATGAAAGAGTTTTATCCGCTGTATTTTGTAATTAGCGCCTTATTAATCTATTTTTTTTGGCGCGGCGTTGGTAAAAATTATTTTTCAAGCGTTTTGTTTATTTTGTTTTTTGCTACCACGCTTTACTCATCACTACCCATGGTTCAAAGACAGGCGCAAAGCCTTGAGGAGCTGGCGTTACATTCACCACTATCAAACAGTATTGCTAGTATCAATAAGCTGACTGCAAATAACGTAGGTGCAAATTTTGCTGTCATCGCCAGCAACCCAGACTTACACCCTCCCAACCAGCAAGTTATGTCACCTAATATTCATGTACTTGCTGGCCTCTCGTCAATCCACTCTTTTAATAGTGTTTCATCGCATCATTATAAAACCTTAATCGAGGGCTTAAACGGCAAGGTCCACGTAAGCGGCCGTTATAATTTTAACATTCTGCCCGATCTGAACTCAGCGATTTTTTATCTGGCTAATATTGGCATTCTAGTGTCGGATCACAAAATAAATAGTCCAGCCATTAGCTTTATCGAACAACAAGGCAGCATGTTTTTATATCGCGTCAAAGAGCCAATGGGCTGTTGTGTTCGATACCAAACGGACACAGAAGAAAACTTATCAAGCTTATCGCTTAAGGATATTATGCTAAGTGATCGCTTAAGCTGGAAAAAAACCGAAGACAAAACCAATTTAATACGATTTGAATTATCCAACACTAGCGCGTCGGCAATCACGCTAAGCCAAAAATATCACAAGTATTGGCAGGCATCGGTAAAAGTTGAGGATCAATGGTTAGATGCACCCACATTTGCTGCAGGTGATATTTTTCAATCGGTACTGATACCGGCCAATGCAAGCGAGCTAACTTTAGAATTTAAACCTTACATCCGTTACGCATGGTATAGCTTTGTGGTGTTTGCATTATGGTTGGTTACGCTGCTTATTAGCAGCAGCGTTAAAAAACGCGGTTAATTATTTTAAGCTAAGAAATTGCAGCTAAAAGTGTTTCTACCACTCGCTGCTGTTGAGCCTCGGTAATATCAACCCATAATGGTAAGCGTAATATTCTAGCGGCGATATCTTCTGTCACATTGAGCTCTGCATCCCAACGGCTGACACGCCTACCCTCTGGAGAACAATGCAAAGGAATATAGTGAAAAACACAGTAGATATTTTTACTTTTTAATTGATCAATAACTTGCTGTCTATCGACATGCACGGGTAATAAAACATAATACATATGCGCATTGTGCTGACAATCACCCGGTACAATCGGTCTACGCAATACTCCGTTAGCTTCTGCATCAGCTAAGGCTTGATGATAAAACTGCCAGGCATTGATTCTTCGCTGGGTAATATCTTGCGCATGCTGCAATTGCCCCCATAAAAATGCAGCGATAAGCTCACCAGGCAAATAAGACGAGCCAACAGCCTGCCAAGTATATTTATCGACTTCGCCACGAGAAAACCGACTTCGATCAGTGCCTTTTTCACGAACGATTTCTGCCATTTTTATCATCGGGCTATCATTGATTAATAACGCCCCACCCTCACCGGAAATAACGTTTTTGGTTTCATGAAAGCTATAGGTACCTAGATGACCAATACTGCCTAACTGTCGCCCTTGATAAGAAGACATCACTGCCTGAGCGGCATCTTCAATTACCGTTAATTGATGCTGATTGGCGATTGCCATTATTTTACCCATATCACAGGCAACGCCCGCATAGTGCACTGGCACTATTGCTCGCGTGCGCGGAGTAATGGCTTGCTCTATTAAATTCTCGTCGAGATTAAGCGTATCAGCGCGGACATCAACAAAAACCGGCACTGCACCTCGCAAAGCAAATGCGTTAGCGGTTGAGACAAAGGTATACGCCGGCATAATTACTTCGTCACCTTCACGAAGGTCTAACAATAAGGCGGAGATTTCTAGCGCTGCGGTACACGAATGGGTAAGTAATGCCTTGGCGCTACCAGCATGCGCTTCAAGCCAGCTATGGCAGCGATTGGTGAAGTCTCCATCACCGGCCAACCTACCAAGACGATGCGCCTCAGTAATATAGGATAGCTCTTTGCCTGTCATATAAGGCTTGTTAAAAGGGATAAGATCGACAGTATCGGACATGAGCTTAAGTACTTAGCGTAAACAAACGGTTTAAAGATAGAGGGACAGCTTTAATCATTTTGGGAAATTTCAAACTGCATTGGCGATACCAAAAACGGCGGTATAAATTTAAGCAAAGCTAATAATTTTGTGGTGTTAAGAATTTTATAAATAATACCCACTGCACTATTGCCATGCCGTTTATTATAAAGCGGATCATAACCAAGACGATTGAAGGCTTCAAATAACAAAGCTTTTTTAAAAACCACCTGTACTCCCGCATTATTAGCGAATTTTTTTATTTGAAAGTAGGTAATAAAGTTAAGTGACTGCCACAAAGCTTGCTTTTCTATAATACGTTTTTTAAATAACACTTCG
>CAJQQO010000286.1 GCA_905480475.1 uncultured Pseudomonadales bacterium
CAAACCTAATCCTGCTAGAAGTGCATCATTTTCAAATTCATAGCGACCTGTAGTCACAAGCTGATTAAGGAATTTGCGTGAATGATTGTCGAGATCAATAGGGATAGTAGCCATTCAACGGTGCCCTTCGTTTAAATAAGCGAAGGATAAATACTACTAATCGGCAGCAGAACTGGCAGCTTGGGGGCACCCCAAAATGTTTACTGAGATAAATATATCCTTAATTACGGGCTTCTTTTCTGATGCGAGCGCTCACTAACGCTTGTGTGAATATGCGCTATTCGTCCCAGTAAGCTTGCAGCTTATCTAACTTTGAGTTAATGTTTCAGTAATTTCTGAAAGTTTAGAACGTAAGAAATATAAACCATTAAGTCCCTGTGGAGTAGCCATGAGCTTAAACGAAGATCTTCAAGCGATTGTTTATCACTTTGGTGAGATGGCGAGTCGTTGGGGCTTTAATCGCACCGTAGGTCAGATGTTAGGGCTAATTGTCCTTACCGAAGAGCCACTTAGCGCCGAGCAAATTGGCCAAAGCCTGAATATCTCCCGTGGCAATATCAGCATGGCCGCTAAAGAGCTGCAAAGCTGGCAGTTAATTCGTGTGCATCGCGAACCGGGTGATCGTAAAGACTATTACGTGGCTAATGGTTCAATTTGGGAACTAGCCCAGCAAGTGATGTCCGAGCGCAGCAAGCGTGAGATTAATCCAACCTTAAGCTTAATGCGCACGCAGTTAATGACTAGCGAGAACGACGACTCGCGCTTACCCGCTTATTCAAAACAACAGATCCAGCAAGTACACGATTTACTCGAGCTATTTACGCTCTGGTTTGCCGACGTGCAAAATATGAAGCAAGAACATATTAAAGCGCTTATGAAAATGGGCGCTGGTGTGGGCAAAGTACTGGAGTTAAAAGATAAATTAATACCGCGCTAATGCACTGCTGATAAAAATCAGCTTGTTGATCTTAGCCATTAAACATCCATACCCATGAGGTGAACTATGGAACATGAGCTTATCAATGCCTTTATGCTCTCACGCATCCAGTTTGCACTGAATATCAGTTTTCATATTCTATTTCCCAGCATCACCATCGCGCTTGCTTGGATACTCTTCTATTTTAAAATCCGTCATGATTTTTCGCATAATAGTGCCGACCATCCGGTTTGGATGCGCGCCTACCGCTTTTGGGTAAAAATCTTTGCGCTAACTTTTGCACTAGGTGTAGTTAGCGGTATCACCATGTCATTTCAATTTGGTACGAACTGGCCGGGTTATATGGAAACCGTCGGTAATATCGCCGGTCCCTTGCTTGGATACGAAGTACTCACTGCATTTTTTATGGAGGCAACGTTTCTTGGTGTTATGCTATTTGGTCAACACCGTGTGCCACCATGGGTGCATACGCTAGCGACTTTTATTGTGGCGATTGGCACGACACTTTCCGCCTTTTGGATTCTCGCGCTGAATTCCTGGATGCAAACGCCCACCGGCTATTTTATTGAAAATGGTGTAGTGTTTCCCGAAAGCTGGATGGCAATTATTTTTAATCCTTCTTTTCCTTACCGACTGGCTCACGTGCTACTAGCCTCTGGATTAACCGCGGCGTTTTTAGTTGCCGGAGTTTCCGCTTATCGTATATTAAAAGGCGATAGCAAACGCGCGCCGTTTCTAGCATTAAAAACTGGCGTGACAATTGCGGCAATACTTATCCCGTTGCAAATTCTGGTCGGTGATTTTCACGGTCTAAATACTTTAAAGCATCAGCCACAAAAAATTGCCGCTATGGAAGGTATTTGGGAAACCGATTCAAACGTACCGTTACTATTGTTTGCCATTCCCGATGAAGAGACGCGAACAAATCATTTTGAAATTGCAGTACCGGGTTTGGCGAGCTTTATCCTAACGCATGATATTAATGGGGAGTTGTTAGGCTTAAACGAATTTAAAGGCAATCACCCGCCGGTTAAACCAGTGTTTTATGGGTTTAGAATTATGGTTGGCGTCGGTATGTTGATGTTGCTTTTTAGTTGGTGCGCGCTTGTTCAGTTACTAAGAAAAAAAGCGATTAAGCCTTGGCTGCTAAAAGCCTTGGTTGCCATGACGTTTTCCGGTTGGTTGGCAACTTTAGCAGGATGGTACGTCACTGAAATTGGTCGCCAGCCTTGGTTGGTTAGCGGTGTGCTTAGTACTCGTGATGCCGTTACCAGTATTGCGCCTGCCAATGTGGTGTTGTCATTAACGCTTTATAGTGTTCTATATGCAGGCTTATTGGTCGCATATATCCACACTTTGTTCTACATGGCTAGGCAATCCATTACCGTAGATGAGTATGAAACTGCACCGACCGTTAGTTACAGCAGTGAAGATCCACCTTTTTCAGGAGCGCAAAGCTAATGGGGTTTGAACATTTAACAGCAGATCAGTTAGCTTGGATCTTTCTTTCCTTAATGGGTTTTACCGCTTTGGTTTATGCGATATTGGATGGTTACGATTTAGGTGTGGGTATTTTATTACCGATCAAAAATAATAGTAGCGAGCAATCAGTCTTGGATGCCGAGCGTAACCAAATGATCGCCTCTATCGGCCCATTTTGGGATGCCAATGAAACCTGGTTGGTGTTGGCGATTGGTATTCTATTGATCGCCTTTCCTGGCGCTTATAGTTTAGTACTACGTGAATTGTACTTGCCGACGGTATTTTTATTAATTGGTTTGGTATTACGCGGTGTCTCCTTTGATTTCCGCGCCAAAGCGGTTACTCAATATCGACCCTTGTGGGACAAGCTATTTAAGTTCGGCTCCATACTGGCGGCACTTACCCAAGGCTATATGTTAGGTCGGTATGTATTGGGTTTCGAGCATAGCGAGGGCGCTTATATTTTTGCCATTATTAGTAGCTTATGTGTAACCGCGGCATATGCGTATATCGGCGGCGCATGGTTGGTGATGAAAACTACAGGTGACTTACAACGCAAAGCAGCCTATTGGTCGAGACGGGCGGGGTGGCTGGCAGGTGTGGGTATTTTAGCCGTAAGTATTGCCAACGCCATGATGAGCCAAGCCATAGCCGATCGATGGTTTAGTTTTCCTGCGGTGATTTTATTGATACCTATTCCATTAATGTGTGGCGTTTTATTTTTCACCGTTGATCGTTACTTAAAGTGCGTTCCATTAACGGATGATTTTGCTTGTGCATTTCCCTTTATGGGGGTGTTAAGTATTTTTGTGTTAACCTTTTTTGGCTTGGCGTACAGTTACTTTCCCTATGTAATACCGCATCGAATGTTAGCGGTTGACGCAGCTAGTGCTGCGTCGTCACTACGCTTTGTGTTGTACGGCACTGCAATAGTGTTGCCGGTTATTATTGTTTATACCATTTTCTCTTATCGCGTATTTTGGGGAAAAACCACCGAGCTAAAATATTACTAAGGTTTGAAGGTAAATGTCTAAGGCGCTAAAAGATAAAAAGGTATTGCTGGTTTACGATAAAGAATGCCCTGCATGTAACGCCTATTGCCAATTTGTGCGGATTCGTGAAACCGTGGGTGAGCTTACGTTGGTCGATGCTCGCGAGTCCAGCGAGGTGCTTAAGGAAATTACCGATATAGGTTTGGATATTGATCAAGGTATGGTGTTAAAGCTTGATAAGCAAATTTATTACGGTTCAGATGCAATTCACGCTTTGTCATTGATCAGTAGTCGTTCGGGTATCTTTAATCGATTGAATTATTATTTTTTTCGCTCCAAGCGAGTCGCGCATTGGTTTTATCCGCTGTTACGCAGTTGTCGGAATTTGCTATTAAAGCTATTGGGTAAAAGCAAAATTAATAATCTTGAGGTCGAGAATAATAGTCGTTTTTAGAAAGTGGTTTTGATCTTCCAGTCAATAATCAATCGCACAAGCACTGTATTGAAGCGCTAAAGACAAAAGTTTATAGTGGTGCTAGTCTTGCTTACATCGCTGAGTTATCTAAGTGAAATTTATGAATGCAATCACAGGCAAATGTCTTTGCGAAA
>CAJQQO010000287.1 GCA_905480475.1 uncultured Pseudomonadales bacterium
AATCGCTATGGTCATCCGCATCCGCGCGTTATTGAGCGATATTTAAGCAGAAATATTCCTTTGTATCGATCCGACCAGCTTGGCGCAGTGGAATTGATCTTTCGCGATGGCAAATGGCAGGGGCCGTATTGTATGCGTTATCTACCAAAGCATTTCTGGCAGCGATTTGATAATACTAATACCTGTATTGGACCGCTGAAGTTGGGCAAAAAATAAGGTTATCAAGTTATAATCCGTCGCTTTGTGAAAGAAGACATTGTTGTCGAGCGAATGAATGCGCTAAAGTCTCTGGCTTGTTTCGATAACTTTTTAAACATTAACGCAGCTAGAGCCCAAAGCAGGGGCTAGACTAAGAGCAAGGCGAATTAACAAGTGATTTGCAATAACGATCAAATTGTAATAATTAATCAAGAGGATTAAAGAGTGCTGGAGTTAGTCAAAGCAGGCGGTTGGTTAATGATACCAATCATTTTAAGCTCGGTGGTTGCGGTTGCAATCTGTCTTGAGCGACTGTGGACCCTAAACCGTTCCAAGCTTGCACCGCGCGATTTGCTCGGCGAAGTGTGGAACAGTATTCAGGCTGGCCGCTTGGATAGCGACGCGATTAAACGTCTGCGCCGCGAATCGGCACTGGGTTTGATACTCGCCGCCGGTATCAGTAATTCGCATGCTGGTCGCGATATTATGAAAGAGAGCATTGAAGAAGCCGCAAGCTATGTTATCCATGATATGGAGCGCTATCTCAATACGCTGGGAACAATAGCTTCTGTCGCACCCTTATTGGGTTTGTTAGGAACGGTAATCGGGATGATTACGGTCTTTAGCGATATTATGATTCATGGTGCCGGTAATGCCGCATTATTAGCTGGCGGCATATCCGAGGCCTTAATTACCACTGCATCAGGTTTAACCGTGGCAATTCCGGCGTTGATAATGCACCGTTACTTCCATCGTAAAATTGATACGGTTGTTGTCACTATGGAACAAGAGGCCACCAAATTGGTTGATGCCCTGCATAGTGAACGCGATGTGAAAGTTCAAGCCTAGTGTTAATGGTAATTGCGATAGATAAAATATCATTAACACACGAGTGGCCAATAGAATCGCTAAAGCATTCGCCTTTGAAGGATAGTTATTTTGCAGTTTAAACGACAAAAGCAAGCTGAGATAGATGTCAATCTAACGCCGTTGATTGATGTGGTGTTTTTGCTGCTGATCTTTTTTATGGTTTCCACTTCGTTTATTAAAGAAACGCATTTATCAATAAACTTGCCTAAAGCCGCTAATGGTCAAGAGCAAGTACAAGAACTTGCGGCGCTAGAAGTGATAATTGATAGCAATGGTTTTTATCGCGTCGATGGGCGCTCGCTGGTCGATACCGATAGTGAAACCTTGGAAAGCGCACTGAGAAACCTTGCCAGTGGTGATCTTACAACACCCATAACCATCACTTCCGATGCCACCGCGCCATATCAGTCTGTTGTTAAAGTGATTGATATTGCCGGAGCGATGGGCTTTAGCAAAATGAATATTACTACCCAGCCCGATAAAGAATAATGCTTCGGCAAGCAAAATCCAATTTACCTTGTTTTATTGGCTTGGCAATCCACTTTGATTGAATCACTGATTTCACAGCTTTGGTATAAAAGTACGCTATTTGGCAGTCGCTTACTCGGTGCTATCGCCGCTTTATTACTCACGCCATTCTCTTTTTTATACGCATGGATTAGCCAAAGTAATAAACGTAAATCTCAAAACGCCCAGCGCTTATTAGCAAAACTTCCCTCAGATCAAAAAACCAAAGTTATCGTCATTGGCAATATCACTGCTGGTGGAACCGGTAAAACGCCGCTGCTTATTAGTTTATGTAAACAACTTAACGAGCAAGGCTTTAACCCCGGAATTATTAGTCGCGGCCATGGTGGCAGTTACTTAAAAGAGCGCCCCTGTATTGCAACGTTAGTCACAGCTACTAGCGACCCTCGTAGAGTAGGTGATGAGCCGGTATTAATTGCACAAGCACTAGCGCAACTCTCACCGGCAATACCCATTGCGGTTTGCCCAAAACGCCAGCAAGCCCTAGATTTGATTAGTAGTCAATATAGTTGCGATATTATTCTAAGCGATGATGGCTTACAGCACTACGCGCTTCAGCGCGATATTGAGATCGTGCTTATCGATACTTCGAGAAAATTTGGCAATAACAAACTCATACCGGCCGGCCCATTGCGAGAACCTGTTTCTAGACTGGCTGAAGCCAATATCATAGTATTTAATGGCGAGGCAGATTCTGCATTAGGTCAGACAGTCAGTCAGTTTAACAACAACAATTATTCGATTGGCATGGCAATCACCGGCTTAAGACGCTTAGATCAACAGGAATCCATTTACGCAGCTATACAATCGGCTACACCAACTAACACAGAATCAATGCATTGTGAAAACCCGATTGCCAAGCGTTTATCCGAGTATCAAAACTTGCACTTAGTCGCCGGCATCGGTAATCCACAACGCTTTTTTAATGGTGTGAGATCAATCCTAACAAATGCGCAAGACCAAAAAACTATTACTGAACATCCGTTTGCCGATCATTACCGTTATACTGTCGTCGATTTAAAGCAATTAACGTCAGAGATCAAAAGCACAGATGAACAAGTAAGCACAGCCATTGTGATGACTGCAAAAGATGCAGTAAAGTGTCGTGGTTTTGCAGCGCAGATTAATGTTCCGGTCTTTATTATTGATGTCGAAGCCAAGATTAATCCGGCAATGATTAAAAACATCACCCAGTTATTAAACAGTTAATACAGCAGCAATACGCTTAATTTCGCAGGAGCCGAATTTGTCATTTAGCATTATTATTCCATCGCGCTATGGCTCAACTCGCTTAGCGGGTAAACCACTACTGGATATTGCTGGTAAAACCATGGTGCAGCGGGTTTATGAGCAAGCTTG
>CAJQQO010000288.1 GCA_905480475.1 uncultured Pseudomonadales bacterium
GTGCGTTTGTGGCGTTAAGTGCGTAGCGCGCGTTTTTAACCGGTACAACTAATTGTGGGCCAGCAATTCTAGCGATCGCATCGTCGCTATTGTCGGTAGTAATAGAAAAGTTTTCTACATCGTCTGTGATATAACCAATAGAACGCAAAAAGCTTAGCTGTTCACTTGCGCCAATTTTTTTTCCTAGATTGGCTTGATGCCATTGATTAATTTGCTGCTGTAAATTTTCGCGCTCTAATAATAACTCGGCATTGCGAGGTGCAAACTCGGCTAACACACTGGCAAAGTTGCGCCAAAAATCATCGGCGTTAATTGATAAGCCGGGTAGCACTTCGTTTTCGATAAAACCACATAGTATTGGCGCAACACTTAAGCCTGCGCGGCTTAGGTAATCACTGTAGGGAGTGTTGGTCGTTTCAGGGCTATTTGCTGGCATGGAGTTTCTACTTTTGATGATGGTTTAGTGAGGTAGCGCAGGCGCAGTAAGGTTTTCTTTGCATCAGACATTGTATCGGCGAATACGCAGGGTTGGTCTGTCGAGCTATACGGCTGAGCTTATGTGCTTAACTACAGCGCCGGATGACAGGCTGTTGATATTCGCCAGTTAGCACATTAGCTGCTTAGCATAGTGTAAATCCAAATAGTGATATATATGAAATTTATAAATATTATTCATTGCATTTTATGAGTGAATAATAGTGTAAATAAAAGCCATATCAAGCCGTACACATCGCCATTTTTCTAGCGGTGCTGCAGGCTTCACTCCGATTTAACCGGTGCCTTTAACTGTGCCGGCGATATCGGTAATCACATCTCTTAGCCATTTATGCGCGGTATTGTGGTGTAACACCGGACTCCAGGCCATTTTAATCTCAATTGGAACAATCGGAAACGGTGGCTTGGTAATCGTTATGCCGTCGCAATTACGCCATAACAGCGCGGCGCGGGTAGGCAAGGTGGCAACTAATTTCCGACTTTCAAGCAGGTAATTGGATACTTGATAGTGACGAGTAAATAGTGTGATATGCCGTTCATGACCCAGTGCGGCCAATGCTTCATCTACCCAACCCAACTTTTGACTGTGTTTGGGGCTCATACCTGTACCGACACCAATACCGGTTTTACTCACCCAGATATGCTGTGATTCCAAATAAGCCTCAAGCGTTAAATTGTTTTTGGAAGGATTATCATTACCTACCAAGCAGGAAAAATTGTCGCGCCAGACACTTTTTTGATGAAAAGAGTCGGGTAGGTGATCAAAGCGGTTGATCGCCATATCAATATCACCACGCTCCAAATCGGAGAAGCTACCATCACTAGGTGTCAGGATATCGAGTGTAATAGCCGGTGCTAGCTCGTTTAAGCGGCCAATAAGCGGCGCAATCAGTGTAGTTTCGATATAGTCGCTGGCCATAATCCGAAAAGTGCGGGCGCTGGTTGAGGCATCAAAGTTTTCAACCGGTTGCAGCGCTAGCTCGGCGCGTGACAAGGCTTCTACTACTAAAGGCTCCATGGTCTTAGCGCGCTCGGTGGGTGTCATGCCGGTACTGGTGCGAACCAATATCGGGTCACCAATCAAATCTCTAAGCCGTCTTAGCGCGTTACTCATTGCTGGCTGGGTGATACCGAGCTTCTCAGCGGCGCGCGATACGCTGCGTTCTTTTAGCAAAGTATTCAAGTAAACCAATAGGTTAAGATCGATACGCTTTACGTTCATTAAATTCAACCTTGTGTGGGATCCGGGGCGAATAGGGACGGGCAGCAAAAGCCGACAAGCCCCCTTAACTTACCCATATGCAGCAAAGCTTGCCGCTACTTATATATAGTCTATCCTTATTCATGAAACGCATAATTTGGATTAATTATATAAATTTCAGAAATCTTGGTCATGGTATTAAACTTCTCGGTAAATGGCAAACATGTATCAAGCTTTTGCTGCATAAACCGCTTGGTCGATTAAAGCGCAGGCTTTTTATTACACATACTACTTGTTACACATCTACGTCAGGTATCTTGCCGCTTTTGCAGCAATGCTGCTATTAATCCCGCTAAACGTTTACAGGCAATAGCAACATACCAGCGGACTAAAATCGCCAACATTTGCTTTAAAGCTAAATTTTTCAGATAGTTTTTTCAATACAACAGTGGGTCAAGGTAAGACAATTGGCCGCAGTCGTTTTTAAACCTACGAGTAATATAGGAAATTTTTCAATGTCATACTCAGATAACATCAAACAAATAGCTTCGCTTCGTGCCGGACAAAATGGTAACTGGAATGCTATTAGCCCTGAATACGCTGCGCGAATGCGCGTTCAAAATCGCTTTCAAAGCGGTTTGGATATTGCCCGCTACACAGCTGCGATTATGCGTAAAGATATGGGTGAGTATGATGCCGATTCGTCACAGTACACACAGTCACTAGGTTGCTGGCATGGTTTTGTCGGCCAGCAAAAAATGTTGGCGGTTAAAAAGCATCACGGCACTACTGATAAACGCTACTTGTATTTATCGGGTTGGATGGTTGCGGCACTGCGTTCTGATTTTGGTCCATTACCCGATCAGTCAATGCATGAAAAAACCTCTGTTGCTGCGTTAATTGAAGAGCTATATACCTTTCTTCGTCAAGCAGATGCACGAGAGATAGGCGATTTATTTAAAGCCTTAGATAAGGCGATTGCAGCGGGTGATAGTGCAAAAGAAAAAGAATTGATCCAACAAATCGATAACTACGAATCGCATGTAGTGCCCATTGTTGCCGATATTGATGCGGGTTTTGGTAATGAAGAAGCCACTTACTTGCTGGCTAAAAAAATGATTGAAGCTGGCGCTTGCTGTATTCAAATCGAAAACCAAGTATCGGATGCCAAACAATGTGGCCACCAAGACGGTAAAGTCACCGTGCCACACGAAGACTTTTTAGCCAAGATTAATGCAGTACGTTATGCCTTTATTGAGCTTGGTGTTGATGACGGTGTTATCGTTGCTCGTACTGACTCTTTAGGTGCTGGCCTTACTCAAAAGATTCCGGTATCCACTGCGCCGGGAGATTTAGCGTCACAGTACAATGATTTTCTTGAAACGACCG
>CAJQQO010000289.1 GCA_905480475.1 uncultured Pseudomonadales bacterium
GTAGCCAGCCCGCATAATTACCCAATGCATAAAATGCTTCGCTAACACAATCCTCAACGGTTTGAATGCCGTCGCCCCATTCGCCGGGGTTCTTAGCCAAATAACCTTCGGTTGCAGTCTGACAAGGTTTTAATGCCAGCACATCGATGCCGTAATCTTTTAATTCAAACCACATTGCTTCGCTAAGCGTCGAGATAAATGCCTTAGTGGCCGAGTACATTGCAAAATAAGGCATGGGAATTTCACCGGTTTTTGACGAAACATTAATAATCGCGCCACAACTGCGTGGTTTCATTAAATTACCAAAGTGATTGCTTAATACCGCAACCAGCTCAACATTAATTTGGATTTGCCGACGAATATGTTTGTCGCTCATGGAAAGGAATTCGGCGGGAAAACTATATGCCGCATTATTAATTAACATTCCCACTTCAAGATCGGCACAAAGGTTTTTAATGACATCGATGCTTTCAACTTCAGTCAAATCAACGGATAAGGTTTTAACCTCAACAGCGTATTGATCGCGCATTTGTTGAGCAGACGATTCTAATAATTCCTGCCGACGGGCAATCATAATCAGATTAAAACCGCGCTCTGCACAAGCAACTGCGAAACCTTTACCTATTCCCTCGGATGCCCCGGTAATTAAAGCCCACTTACCATAGGTATCCGGACTACATTTTTTGATCTGTGTATCTGCATTGTTTACTGGCATATTTTTGTTCCATTTCGTACAGGAAAAACCCTAAGCAGGCGATATACCGATTCAGTTGTGTTTTACAGCGAAGGACCTTCTAAAGCTATTAAGTCTTTACAAAGCAATAAACAGACAATCCAAACATTGGAAGATATCACCTCATGTAATCATACGTTTACACTTTTGGCCTGTCAAAGGCACAAGCGTTAGTTTTATCTACTGAAACGTGAATTTTTTTGTCAGCCAGACAGGACAGACAAGGCTTAGGCGTGCATATAATACCGGGCAACGCCTGCAAGCAGCCCCAAGCAATTAGCATCAAGTTTATTCGCTAAAACACGCAACACCTTGCGCCGCTATTCTTTGCAGAAAGATTCATATCACTCCGATTTGCAACGCGAAAAAAGGAAGCTCATGCAATCCCGTTTTTATAATGTCGGCATACTTAGCCTTAGCAATGCCTTTGGTTTTGCCGTCACATCCATGATGATGCTGATTGGCAGCCTATTAGGTGCCGAACTTGCGCCATCAGAAAACTGGGCAACGTTGCCTATCGCCATTATGGTTATTGGCACCGCTTGCGGAGTGATTCCAGTGACTCGCTTAATGGCGAAGCTCGGGCGCAAATATACCTTATCGATATTTTTACTCCTTAGCGCCAGCACCTGTCTTGTCGCCAGTTACAGTGTTGTTATTAAAAGCTTTGAATTATTTTGTTTTTGCGCGGCAATGATTGGTGTTAGCAATGCCGCGCTGCAACAAGTGCGCTTTGCCGCCATGGAAAGTGTCTCGCCCGATAAAGCCACCACTGCTGCATCGATTGTTATGCTTAGCGGCGTAGCTGCCGCATTTATCGGCCCTGAGCTAGCAGTCTACGGCCGCTCTTTAACCGGTGTCGATTACCAAGGTTCCTTTTGGTTAGTTGCAGCCTGTAGTGTTATAGCCGCACTGATATTAACGCAGTTTACTCCAGCGCCTATCAATACTAGCCAAGAAGCACAAAGCACTCGATCACTGCGTGAAATAATTAGTAATCCCGGCTTACAACTTGCGGTCGTTAGTGGCTTAATTGCCTATGTTGTTATGTCATTTATTATGACCGGCACACCTATCAGCATGCACAACCATCATGGCCATAGCTTAGAGGATACCAAATGGGTTATTCAAAGCCATATCGCTGCCATGTTTTTACCCTCCTTAGTTACGCCGCTACTTTTTAATTGGGTCGGCATTCGCGGCATGATGCTAACGGGCTTACTCTGTTATGGAATAACCATTGTTATAGGCTTGATCGACAGTTCGGTTATGGGCTATTGGTCACAGCTAGTGATGCTGGGTATCGGTTGGAACTTTCTATTTATTGCTGGCACCAGCTTATTACCGCGCACCTATCTACCCGGCGAGCAATATAAAGCTCAGGCATTTAATGACAGCATCGTCTTTAGCACACAGGCAATGGCGTCTTTATCAGCAGGATGGGCGATTAGTGTTAGTAGCTGGCAAACCATGCTATTAATATGCTTGTTACCTATTGCGGTTATGATTGGCAGGTTAATTCGGACTAAACCCAACGATATCCCAAGACCTTAAACGAAAAGCTTGTCAGCTCGTTAAATCATAAATCGACCGCGCGACTCTTAGCCAAGGATAGATGTTCACAAGATAGTTAGCCGCGGACAGCTTAAGCTTATCCTGATTAAGCTGCCCCAAACTGGCCAGAAAGCGCCAAAAATCATCCATTTTCAGCGGTGATCGATTATTTCCCTATTTAGGCTTGACAAACAAGACGACCGGTCATATTATTCACGCCACTGTTAAGCAAAAGCGAAAACGCCATGAGCAAAAGCGAAGCCAAAAAAGATCATATACTCGCCAGCGGGCTAGAAGTGATGAAAGCCAACGGTTACAACGGCACTAGCGTCAAAGATATCGTTGAAGCCGCCGAAGTACCAAAGGGTTCGTTTTACAATTATTTTGAAAGCAAAGAAGTGTTTGCAGTTGAAGCCATAGAAAAAGCGGCTGCTGATAATCTTCGAGACGTAAGTGAAATGTTACGCAGTAGCGATATACAACCACTGCAACGCTTAGAAGAATTCTTCGCCACTAACGTCGAAGGTGCTTGCGATGGTGATTTTAGAATAGGCTGCTTTCTCGGCAATATGTGCCAAGAAATGGCCGATAACTGCGAAACAATACGTTTAAAAATCAAATGCGTTTTAGGCGATACCACCGCGCTAATTGAGGATGTATTAAGACAAGCACAAAGTGATGGAACACTTGCCGCCGAACGCGACCCGGCGATTATGGCGGAGTTTTTATTTAACGCTTGGGAAGGCGCATTGATGCGGATGAAAGCATCAAAATGCCGCGAGCCTTTAGACGCTTTTCTTACCATGCTACCGGTAGTAGTTAATAGCTAAGACTGGCACAAGCAGAGACAAAAACTGAAACACTGAAGTATTTGATAGACCAAAGCACAGGCGATAATCGGTAAATAGATATCCAGCGGAGTAATGCTCCGTTTTTAAAGAATCAAAATTAAGATGACCGGTCATCTAAATAGAATATAAGCCATTAGAGAGTGGCAGATATAAACCCGACAAATAAATAGGCAAGCATCATGAACTACGCAAACGCACTAGCAGCTACCCAAACTACGCCCGCAACTCGGCCTATAAAAGCGCCGACAAAATCCATTCTGGTAAACAAGGCGGCAAACGATGCGGCAGCCAATCAAAGCCATCACAAAGGCACAGCAACAGCCAGCCGTTTTGAAACTTTGGCGAATATTCTACTGAGCGGATTTAGCGCTGCAATTATTGCCACCTCTCTAATGACTTTATCTGCGGGTTCATTGGCCAGTGCCAACGTGGGTCAAAGTGATTCGATTGAAGCCATTGAATTTAGCGAGCTAAGCAATATTGTTAGGCCGTCGCAGTCTGGAGAAGTCTTTATTAACGTCAATGAAGAGCCTCGCTTTAAGCGCAGAGAAAAAGCCTTAAGCGGCTGGGCCGTCTCAATTGATAACGATATTTTAGTGCCATCCAGTCGCGATCAAGACTACACCTATGGCAGCAGCATTAGCGTTGCCGGCAAATCAACGCGCGACTATTTCCTTTCACTAGATAGACCACTTAGCTGGCTAAACCAAAGCATTGGCATCAGTGCAAAAAATCGCACACCCACAAGTCATGGTTATGAAGTGGGTCTTTATGGATTTACGCCTGAGGATACCAGTGGCACGTCAAGATCCAATGATGACAGACCTTATGCAAGCATTGTTTATTGGTCTAGCTCACAGGAACTTGCCACCGCCTCACCCAATCGTATTTGGCGCAGTACTTTAACCGTGGGAATTATGGGATTGGATATTGTTGGCGATTTACAAAATGAAGTGCATCGCATTACCGATAGCGACCGAGCCAATGGCTGGGATAAACAAATATCCGACGGCGGAGAACTTACCGCGCGCTATAGCATTGCCAAA
>CAJQQO010000290.1 GCA_905480475.1 uncultured Pseudomonadales bacterium
CACGCTGCGCCACATATGATTAAAGCGGGTAGTGGCATGATTGTTAATATCTCCTCACCCGGCGCACGCTGTTATTTGCATTCGGTTATTTACGGCTTAGGTAAAGCTGCGAAAGATAAAATGATGCACGATATGGGCAAAGAGTTGCGCGAACATAATGTTGCTGCGCTGGCCATCTGGCCGGGCATTGTTAAAACAGAACGATTAGCACCCGCGATTGAAGCTGACGCTCTACCCGAAGAGTACGAGCCATTAAAACCCGGTATGGAATCACCTGAGTTTCCAGGTCGTATTATTGATGCGATTGCGAGTTTGGATAATTTTATGGACTACTCCGGTCGCTCTTGGTGGAACTCGGAACTTGGCTTAGCTTTAGACGTGCAGGATATTGATGGCGCACAACCGATGTCCTATGCACCGTTTATGGGTGAACCGGGCATCCCTCCCGAGGCAATGGTTAAGTAAAAAAACGGCGCACTGTTAACCACTGCGCTGCATTGAGTTTGCCTAATGCGAAAAAAATTGAAGATTAAGTTTGAAGACAACACTTAATAAAAAAACAATAGCGACAACAATAGCAAAAATCAGGTTAACGATTAATGAGTTCAGAAATTATTTCTTCCGATGCAGTTAATCACTGGGACCAACAAAGCGATATTGTCGTGATTGGCTTTGGTGCGGCTGGCTCTTGTGCATCTATAGAGGCCCGTAATGCAGGCAGCAGTGTTTTAGTGTTAGAGCGCAGCAGCGGCATTGGCGGCACTACCAGTTTAGCAACCGGACACTTTTATTTGGGCGGCGGCACTCGGGTACAAAAAGCGAATGGCATTGAGGATACTGCCGACGAGATGTTTAAGTATCTAATGGCGAACACACCTGAACCGGAAGAAGACAAAATTCGCGCCTATGCCGATGATAGCGTGATGCATTTTGATTGGCTGCTTGAGCACGGCGTGCCATTTAATGATGGCTACTACCGACAAAAGCATTTTGAACAGCCTACTGATGAATGCTTAATCTGGTCAGGCAATGAAAAAGCTTGGCCCTACTCACAAAAAGCCAAACCCGCACCGCGCGGGCACAAGGTAGAACATCCCGGCAGTGGCGGCGGCGCTATTGTGATGCAACGTTTGGGTGAGACCGCAGAAAAAGCGGGTGTGGACTTTCAATTTGATGCCAAGGTAACTGCCTTAGTACAAGCTAGCGATGGCCAAATTATTGGTGTGCGTTACAAACATTTTGGTGAAGAAAAATGGGTTAAAGCCAATAAGGCTGTGGTTATTGCCGCCGGAGGTTTTAGTCTGAACAAAGATATGGTGCAGCAACACTGCCCTAATCTCGCGGCAGAAAACGTTTGGGTACAAGGCACGAATAATGATGATGGTAGCGGTATTCAATTAGGTGTCGCAGCAGGCGGTCAAGCGATTCATATGTCGCAGATATTTTTAACTGCGCCATTTTATCCACCCGAGAGTTTACTTAAAGCGATTTTAGTCAATAAACATGGCAAACGATTTATTAATGAAGACTCCTACCATTCGCGTACCGCTAGTGCCTGTATCGACCAACCTGATGGTATTGCTTATTTAATTTGTGATAACGCGACCTTCGGCCGCCCCGAACTCGGTTTGCAAGAGTTAATTGATGCATGGGAAACGGTTGAAGAAATGGAAAAGGATCTTGATTTACCCGAAGGCGCACTACAAAACACCTTGGCTGACTATAACCAACATGCCGCTAATGGCGAAGACCCCGAGCAGCATAAATACAGCGACTGGATTCAGCCGTTAACGGAACCACCCTATGCAGCATTGCAGTGCTCGTTTAAAAAATCTAACTATACCGGCTTTGCACTGGGCGGTTTAAAAGTTTCCAAAGATGCCGAAGTTATTGATGCCAATGGTCAAGTCGTCAAAGGTTTATATGCTGCCGGAGCCTGCGCTTCCAATATCGCGCAAGACGGCACCGGTTATTCAAGCGGCACTTGTCTTGGTGAAGCGACTTATTTTGGCCGCCGAGCCGGACGTCATGCAAACGACTTAAGCATTCACTAAATAGTTTAATGGTCGCGTACTGCAGTCATTTTTATCACGCTAGAGAATAAAATAATGAATAGTCACTCTCGCAAACAACTCGCAAAAACTTCGCTACTTATTTTATTATCAGCCAGCTTACTGAGCAGTTGCGATAATAAAAATAACGCAGCTAATGAAGATGCCGCAGCAAAAGCAGAAACCGCCAATAGCACCGCAGATACGACTCAAGAAAGTACAATCCAAAGAGATCGAAGCCAAAACAATACTACTCTACCCTTTTTTGGCGAATTACATATTCATAGCCGCAATTCGCCGGACGCATTTATTACAGGCGTACGAGTAACACCCGAAGATGCCTACCGTTATGGGCGCGGTGAATCTATTGATCATATTAGTGGCGTCAAAATTCAAAATAGAGAGCCGTTAGATTTTATGGCGGTTACCGATCATGCGGAATATATGGGTATTCTGCCGGCGTTATCGGATGCAGATAGCCCACTGGCAAATACTTGGTTTAGCAAAGAGGCACGCAGTGGTGACCTGAAGCGCTATCAAGATGCCACTATGCAAGTATTAATGACCTTAAGTACTCAACCACCAAAACCTATTGCAGAATTGGTAGCACCTGAAGTCACTGGTCCAATTTGGCAATCGTATATCACCTTGGCCGATGCCTTTTATGAGCCCGGTGTATTTACCACTTTTGTCGCCTACGAGTGGACACTAATACCCGATGCGCAAAACCTGCAT
>CAJQQO010000291.1 GCA_905480475.1 uncultured Pseudomonadales bacterium
AAAAACTGGTTCAGGTTAACCGTGTTGCAAAAGTGGTTAAAGGTGGCCGTATTTTTGGTTTTACTGCGTTGACAGTTGTCGGCGACGGTAATGGCAAAGTCGGTTTTGGTCGTGGCAAGGCGCGAGAAGTGCCGGTTGCGATTCAAAAAGCGATGGAGTCAGCACGCCGAAATATGGTGAACGTTGAGCTTACTGGCGGGACCTTACAGTATCCTGTTCGCGCAGCACATGGCGCCTCAAAAATTTATATGCAGCCTGCATCTGAAGGTACTGGTGTTATCGCCGGTGGTGCAATGCGAGCTGTATTGGAAGTTGCTGGCGTACATAACGTATTAGCCAAGTGTTACGGTTCAACCAATCCGGTTAACGTAGTGCGTGCAACCATTAAAGGTTTAACTGATATGCGTTCACCTGAGGGTATCGCAGCCAAACGTGGCAAATCGGTTGAAGAAATTACTGCATAGCGAATAAGCCCGCTTTGTATTTAGGTTAGTGTTTGGAGTTAAGACTCATGGCAAGTGAAAAAACCATCACACTCAAACAGACTCGCTCTAGTGCGGGACGTTTGAAAGCGCATAAGTCCTGTTTGCGCGGTTTAGGTCTACGTCGTATTAATCACGTAGTTACCGTTGAAGATACCGCTTCAAATCGCGGCATGATAAATCGAGTCCACTATATGATTAGTATAGAAAGCGGCGGAGAAGCATAGTAATGAGCGAGTTGATGCGTTTAAATAATTTAAAGCCTGCCGATGGCGCCAAGCGTCCAGCGAAGCGAGTGGGTCGCGGAATTGGTAGCGGAACAGGCAAAACTTGTGGCCGCGGTCACAAAGGTCAAAAATCTCGATCTGGCGGCAGTGTTCGTCCGGGTTTTGAGGGTGGCCAAATGCCTTTGCAGAAACGTTTGCCGAAGTATGGTTTTACTTCACGCGTTGGTCGCGTAACCGACCAAGTGCGTTCTAGTGAATTAAACAATATTACAGCTGATGTGATTGATTTAGCCGCGCTTAAAGCTGCTGGATTAGTTGGTCACAATATTTTGCACATTAAAGTATTCTTGCAAGGTCCAGTGACTAAGGCAGTAACCGTTAAAGGTTTGCGTGTATCTAGAGGTGCACGTGAAGCGATTGAAGCTGCAGGCGGAAAAGTCGAAGAATAGACTCTAGCAGTTTTAGTAAGCAGAATTAATAAGTCGTTAATAGTTTGATATTAGTAGAAATAGGTTTAGTGAGTTCTACCGCGTAAATACGCATTTAGTTATACGCAGATAGGCAGGCACTAAACGATTCATCGACTAAACAACTAGATAGAAACAACATTATGGCGAAGCCCGGATTATCACCCAATATGCAGTCAGGCCTCAGTGAGCTGTGGGCCCGATTACGTTTTGTGTTGTTAGCTATTGTGATTTATCGGATCGGTACGCATATCCCGGTACCCGGCATTAATCCTGACCGTCTAGCCGATATGTTTAACCAGAACTCGGGCACGATTCTGGATATGTTTAATATGTTCTCCGGCGGCGCTTTAGAGCGTATGAGTATTTTAGCGCTGGGCATCATGCCTTATATTTCTGCCTCGATCATCATGCAGTTAATGGGGTCGGTCAGTGATCATTTATCGCAGCTAAAGAAAGAGGGCGAAGCGGGTCGACGTAAAATTACCCAGTACACGCGTTACCTCACAGTTGCCTTAGCTTTAGTTCAGGCCACTGGTATGTCAGCGGGTTTGGCGAATCAAGGTTTATCGTATATCGCCGGTGTAGGCTTTTTCTTACCAGCCATTGTATCGTTGGTAACCGGTGCAGTATTTATGATGTGGCTTGGTGAGCAAGTAACCGAGCGTGGTATTGGTAACGGCATCAGCTTGTTGATCTTTGCTGGTATTGTTGCGGGTCTTCCCGCAGCTATTGTGCAATCGCTTGAGCAGGCGCGACAGGGTGAAATGAACTTGCTGTTATTACTCGGCGTATTGTTCCTTGCTGTTGCATTGATCTTCTTTATTGTTCGCATCGAGCGAGGCCAAAGAAGAATCACTGTTAACTATGCCAAGCGTCAACAAGGTCGTAAAGTATTTGCTGCGCAAACCAGTCATCTGCCGCTTAAGGTCAATATGGCGGGTGTTATACCAGCAATCTTTGCATCCAGTATTTTGTTGTTTCCAGCGTCTATCGCGACCTGGTTTGGCCAATCATCATCAGGTGGTGGTTCTGAGTGGTTACAAGATTTGGCGCTGTATATTAGCCCCGGTCAACCGCTTAACGTATTGTTGTTTACAGCGTTTATTATTTTCTTCTGCTTCTTTTATACCGCGTTGATGTTTAATCCGGATGAAGTGGCAGACAACCTGAAACGTTCAGGTGCGTTTATTCCGGGTATACGTCCGGGTAAGCAGTCGGCAGAGTATATCGATGGTGTATTGACTCGACTAACAATGTTTGGTTCTTTGTATATGGCGGGTATTTGTTTAATGCCGCAGTTCTTGCAAGTGTTTGCCAACGTGCCGTTTTATCTTGGCGGGACCTCATTGTTAATTGTGGTTGTGGTGGTGATGGACTTTATGTCCCAAGTGCAGTCGCATTTGATGTCGCATCAATATGACTCGGTCATGAAGAAAGCCAATTTAAAGAACTTCGGCGGTAGTGGTTTAGCGCCCAAGTAGAATTAAGTAGTTTATGGCAATGTGGGCAAAAATCATCCACCGGCCATTTGGAGAAATAAAATGAAAGTGCGTGCTTCGGTTAAAAAGATCTGCCGTAATTGCAAAATTATTCGTCGTAAAGGCGCAGTTCGCGTGATTTGCAGCGCTGAGCCAAGACATAAACAGCGTCAGGGTTAATTGCTTGCGTTTAATATGCCAGCTTTGATTGATTTATTGTCGCACTGACGGTATGCTGCTGCGCCGTTTTTGCAGTGGTGGAATGAATTTTGGGTATCTCAAGTCGAGTGCCTAGTAAGGCTTAGATTAACTTGTTGCTAAGCCGAAGATTACCTCAAATAGTTTGCCTGCTTCTACTTGAAGTGTAGCCCAGTTATTTGATTTATAAGGAAATTTTAGATTATTTAATGTTTTTAAAAGTCGTCTAATGGGCACGATTAACGCTGCTGCCTTACGCTTTTAAAGACTTCGAGCCATATTTTGCAGGTCTGTGATCGCAATTTGGTGGTTTGAAAAAATAAGTTTGAAGATTAGATAGCCCAATTTGGAGAGTTTTAATGGCCCGTATAGCCGGAGTCAACATCCCTGATCATAAACACACTGTCGTAGCGCTGACCTATATCTATGGTGTCGGTAACACATTGGCGAAAAAGCTTTGCCAAACAGTTGGTATTGATCCAGCGGTTAAAATCAGTGCATTGACTGAAGGTGAAGTCGATAATCTGCGAAATGAAGTTTCAAAGTTATCGGTTGAAGGTGATTTGCGTCGAGAAGTATCAATGAATATCAAGCGTTTGCTTGATTTGGGTTGTTACCGAGGCATGCGCCAT
>CAJQQO010000292.1 GCA_905480475.1 uncultured Pseudomonadales bacterium
GTCACCATTTAATAATTTTACTAACTCATGCGCATGCACGAGATTAGGATCGGGATGTCCACCACCAAAATCCTCTAGCGGCACGCCATTAATCACAGTACCTGCGGCGGCACCCAAACGATTTTCTAAAATTTCTTTTGCATAGGGACCGGTAACCGCATGCATTGCATCAAAACACATGCGAAACTGGCCATTAGCCAATAGCAAACGCATACTCTTAAAATCAAATAAGGATTCCATTAAGTCGGCGTAGTCTGTGACCGGATCAATAATTTCAATCTCGGTGCCAGTCTGATTAGCGACATTTAGCTTTTGCACACCCAATTGATCAAGATCGATATCTTCGGCTTCAATCGTTTTGTAATCAGTAATATCGAGCGTATGTTGATAGATGGCATTGCTAACCGTTTCTGTAGCAGGGCCGCCATTTTCGCCGTTAAATTTAATACCGAAGTCACCATTAGGCCCGCCTGGGTTATGGCTAGCCGATAAGATAATCCCACCACAGGCCTTATATTTACGAATAACACAAGACGCTGCTGGCGTAGATAGAATACCGCCTTGCCCCACCAGTAAGCGTGCAAAGCCATTCGCTGCCGCCATACGAATAATGGTTTGTGTCGCGGTACGATTATAAAAACGCCCGTCACCACCGATCACCAAGGTTTTACCGTCGCAAGGAGCAATTGTATTAAAAATAGCCTGAACAAAGTTTTCTAAATAACCGGCTTGCTGAAAAGCGCTGACTTTTTTTCGCAAACCTGAAGTACCCGGCTTTTGATCATCAAACGCGGTTGTTCTAATACTTTGGTCCACTTTTATGTCTTGCTCCATCGTGAAGGGTTCCTGCTGTTTATTCTATGGCGGATTTATTATACAAGACCTTAGCGCACCGTATTAGGCATTCTATTCTTCAAAGTGCTATTCACCCTTTATTTACGCTTATGCAAAACCTTCTGGCTGACCCAGCATGCCGCGAGTCACCAATACTACCCCTTTATCGGTCACTCTAAAGCCATTGGCCTTGTCTTGCTCATGATCAACACCGACTTGTGTACCCTCAGGTAAATGACAGCCACGATCGATAATGGCCTTGCGCACGATACAGTGGCGACCAATTAATACATCGGGTAATACGATGGACTCTTCAATATCAGAGTAACAATCAACGCGTACATTTGAATATAACAAGGACTTGTTGACCTTGGCACCCGAGACAATACAACCGCCAGAGACGGTAGAGTCAATCGCCATACCACGGCGGTCATCATCATTAAATACAAACTTGGCTGGCGGTAATTGCGCTTGATAGGTCCAAATTGGCCAATCAGGATCGTAAAGGTTTAGCGCAGGCTTGGGCGATACCAATTCCATATTGGCTTCCCAAAACGAATCCAGCGTACCTACATCACGCCAATAGGCACGATCATTGGTTAATGGATCTCTAAAACGATAGGCGTAAATATTATGCTCTTTCAGAATGGCCGGAATAATATCGTGACCAAAATCATGGCTGGAATTTGGATCAGCCGCATCTTTCATTAACTGCTCGAATAAAAACTCGGTGTTAAATATATAATTACCCATCGACGCAAGTGTTAGATTTTCTTGACCGGGAATCGGTGTGGGCTTTTCCGGTTTTTCTTCAAAGCCAATCACCCGTCCTTTTTCATCGACACCCATAACACCAAACGCGCCCGCCGCTTCTTCTATTGGCACTTCTAAACAAGAGACCGTCATATCGGCGCCGCTCTCAACATGCTCGACCAACATATTCCCATAGTCCATACGATAAATATGATCACCGGAAAGGATCATTACGTACTTGGGTCGCTCGGCGCGGATAATATCGAGGTTTTGAAAAACTGCGTCAGCCGTACCTTGATACCATTCATTCGAGTAGCGCTGCGATGCCGGTAGAATTTCAACAAATTCACCCAGCTCTTTTTTAAAGTGTGTCCAACCACGTACCAAATGCCTAACCAGCGAATGCGCCTTATATTGCGTGAGTACACCCACGCGGCGAATACCGGAGTTAATACAATTCGATAGGGGGAAATCGACAATGCGAAATTTACCACCAAAATATAATGCCGGTTTGGCACGCCAGTCGGTTAGCTCATATAAACGCGAACCCCGCCCACCCGCTAATACTAAAGCGAACGTATCCTTGGTTAATCGACTGATATAACGTGGGCTTTGTTCAACACTACCGGTTTCGTCGTTCTCAATACCTACGACGGATTGCTCCTGCTTTGAGTCACTTTTATTCATGTTATTCCTCTAACTTATCGGAAATTGATCGTAACAATGACGTAAAACACAACCGCCAAAAGAATCTCTGTAAATTTGCGCTTATAAACCCCAAATCTCACGACTGTAATCGCGGATAGTTCGATCGCTAGAAAAGCGACCACTGGCAGCGGTATTATAAATACTCATACGGGTCCAACCTTCAGTATCGCGATAAGCGGTATCGACCTTACGTTGAGCATCAATATAGCCGCGAAAATCAGCCGCCGTCATCCAAGCATCATCGGTACTGCGTATCGACCCCACTATCGAATCAAAAATGCCCGGCTCAAACAAATTAAAATGTCCGCTCTCCAATAAGTGCATAACCCGTTTGAAATCCGGATCTGCATCTATCAATGCCGATGGTTGATAATTCGCTCTGGTCTCAACCACCTGAGCAGCATCCAGACCAAATAAGAAAAAGTTATCGGCACCGACCGCTTCACGAATCTCTATATTGGCACCGTCTAATGTGCCAATGGTCAATGCACCGTTCATCATAAATTTCATATTGCCGGTGCCCGATGCTTCTTTACCCGCCGTTGAAATTTGCTCAGACAAATCTGTACCGGGGCAGATTACTTCCATTGAAGTCACGCAATAATTAGGAATAAACGCTACGCGCAACCAAGGCTTAGCACGCTCATCTTTATTGACAACGCTGGCGACATTATTCACTAGCTTAATAATAGTTTTTGCCATCGCATAACCCGGCGCAGCTTTACCACCAATTAAAACGCAACGCGGTTGCAAGCCATCCGTGTCACCACGAACAATTCGATCGTATAGATGAATAATATGCAGTACATTTAATAACTGACGTTTGTATTCATGAATCCGCTTAACTTGCACATCAAATAACATATCGGCGTCAAAGCTAACGCCACAATCGCGCTGCACCAACTCTGCCAAGCGTTGTTTATTGAGATGCTTAACGGCGCGCCAGTTTTTGCAAAAGGCTTTTTTATCCGCGTAGGGTCGCAGCTTAGCCACCTCATCTAAATCACTAATCCATTGATCACCAATGGTATTACTAACCAATTCAGTGAGCGGCGCATTGCAATGTGCCAACCAACGACGTGGAGTAACACCATTGGTTTTATTATTAAATTTCTCTGGCCACAACTCGTAGAATTCAGCAAATAAACCAGCGGTTAATAAATCAGTATGCAAAGCCGCTACCCCATTGACCGAATAGCTCCCTACGATCGCGAGGTAAGCCATTCGCACCTGCGGATAATCACCCTCTTCGATAATCGATAAACGCTGTTGACGGCTAATATCACCCGGCCAGCGATCTGCCACTTGGGCAAGGAAACGCGCATTAATTTCAAAAATAATATCCAGCAAGCGCGGCAGTAACTGACTAAACAATGCTACCGACCAGCGCTCTAAAGCCTCGGGCAACAACGTATGATTGGTATACGCCATGGTTTTTGTTGTGATATCCCACGCTTGATCCCAAGTTAACAAGTGATCATCCATCAATAAACGCATTAGCTCAGCAACCGCAACCGTTGGGTGAGTATCGTTTAATTGAAAACCATTTTTTTCAGCAAAATGGGTAAAGTCTTTGCCATGAAGCGCAATCCAACGATGTAGCACATCTTGCAAGCTGGCTGAAGCAAGAAAATATTGCTGACGCAAACGCAATTCTTTACCACTTTCACTGGTATCGTTAGGATACAAGACCATAGTGATTTGCTCGGCCTTATTTTTTTCTGCCACCGCCTCGGTGTAACTACCAGCATTAAACTCATCGAGATTAAATTCATCGGTGGCTTCTGACTTCCATAAGCGCAGAGTGTTTACCGTTTCGTTTCGATAACCGGGCACAGGAACATCGTAGGGAACCGCAAGCACATCGCGCGTATCAACCCAGCGCGTGCGCTGCTTACCACTGTGATCATTATAACTTTCACTGTAACCAAAAAATTTGATTCGACGGGTGTTCTCCGGGCTTTCAATTTCCCATGGACTGCCATCGCGCAACCAGCTATCGGGATATTCCACTTGATAACCATTGTCAATTTTTTGGTGGAACATGCCGTATTCATAGCGAATACCATAACCGGTGACCGGTAATTGCAAGCTGGCACAGCTATCCAAAAAGCAGGCCGCTAAACGGCCTAAACCACCGTTACCTAAACCGGCATCTAGCTCTTCTTGCACAACATCTTCTAACTGACAACCATATTGCACTAAGGCATTGCGAATCGATTCTTCTAAATCCAAATTGATCACTGCATTACTTAGCGCCCTGCCCATTAAAAACTCCATGGACAGATAATTAATTCGCTTGGGTTGTTCGGCAATATGCCGATCACGTGTTCTACGCCAGCGCTCAACCAATCGGTCACGCACGGTTAAGGCTACCGCATTAAATAAATAGCGGTGCGACTCACTGACTTCATCTCTGCCCAAAGTTAAACTAAAGTGTCGATTCAGGTCTTCAGCCACTTGCTCTGTATCCATACCTAATGGCGGCACCAAACTTTCGCTAAAGCTGGCTTCTACTTCGGTATTACTATTTCGCTTTGCAGTCATTCTTACTGTTTTCCCAACGTTGCTATTGTTCAATTATTTTTTAAAAATTTTGTTACGCTTATTTTTCGCTAGCCAGTATGGAGACCGAACGCGCGGCAACTTGCACTTGCTCACCCACCTCAAACTCTGATACTACAGGCACACCATTTAATTGCTGCGTGTCTATCAGGCATTTCCAACGCTGCACAGGCTGATAACTTGGCAACTGAAACGTTTCTGCCTTTTGGCTATTATTAAAAATAACCAGCAGATAAACGGCGCTGTTATCCTCACCAAAACTGGAAGCCAAATAGCCTAATAAAAAATTGTGGTGCTCTTGCCAATGCTCTTCTCGCATCGGTTCACCATCACTATTTAGCCATTGAATATTTTCACCACTGGCTTTAACCGGCGGGTGAATATAGTTGCGATGACTTAACACCGGGTAGTCTTTTCTTAACTGAATAAGCCGCGCGACAAAGCCATGTAGCTCTTTATCGGTTTGCGACCAGTCGATCCAGCTTATTTCATTATCCTGGCAATAGGCATTGTTATTACCCTGCTGGCTACGGCCTAGCTCATCGCCCGCTTGCAACATGGGTACGCCTTGCGAAACTAATAATGTCGCAAGCAAATTGCGTTGTTGCTGATGCCGTGCGGCAAGAATATCGGGCTTATCGGTTTCACCTTCAGCGCCAAAATTTTCACTGAGGTTTTCACGATGACCATCATTATTATGCTCGCCATTGATCTCATTGTGTCGCTGTTCATAGCTAACCAAATCGCGCAGCGTAAAACCATCATGACTACTGATATAATTAATACTGGCAAAGGGGCGGCGACCATTGCGTTCAAAGATATCACCCGAACCATGTAGGCGACGTGCAAAGGTAGGCAGATGACCGGCTTCTTTGCGCCAATACCGTCGCACGGTATCGCGATAGTCATCGTTCCACTCGCTCCACGAAGCGGGGAAGTTACCCAGCTGATAACCGCCGGGGCCGATATCCCAAGGCTCAGCAATTAATTTGGTTTGCGCTAATAGCGTGTCTTGAGAGACCGCTTGAAAAAAACTGGCATTGGGATTAAACCCTGTGGCTTCGCGCCCCATTACCGCTGCCAAGTCAAAACGAAAACCATCCACACCCATATCACCGGCCCAGTAGCGCAAGCTATCCATCACCATTTGCATAACGCGCGGATGATTAATATTCAGCGTATTACCGCAACCGGTATCATTAATATAATAGCGCGGGTTTTCGGCCTGCAAGCGATAGTATGAGGCGTTATCGATACCACGAAAGCTGACGGTTGGGCCTAAATGATTACTTTCACTGGTGTGGTTGTAAACAACATCTAACAATACTTCTATGCCGGCCTCGTGAAAGGTATCAATCATTTGGCGAAACTCGCCCGGATTGTTTTGGCCAGCTGAATTACCACTAAGCGAATTACCACTAAGATAGGCGCTGTGTGGCGCAAAGAAATTAAGCGTGTTGTAACCCCAGTAGTTGCTTAAACCTTTCTCTACCAAAAAATGTTCATCATGGAAGGCGTGAATCGGCAGTAGTTCAATGGTGGTCACGCCAAGCGAGTTTAAATAGGCAATAATATTTTTATGACTTAGGCCTGCAAAACTACCACGCTGCAACTCTGGAACATCGGGATGGTGCAAGGTAAACCCACGCACATGCAGCTCATAAATTATCGCATCATCCCAAGGAATATTAGGTTTACTTCTATTACGTCTTTCACCGTGTAGATACGGATCGCTTACCACTGCCTTGGGCATATAGTCGGCGTTATCTTGGGTATCAAACGATAAATCTTCTTCAGCATCGCCTTTAATATAAGCAAATTGCGAGTCGTGCCAAATAAACTCACCAGTCAATTGCCGAGCGTAAGGGTCAAGCAATAATTTATGATGATTAAAGCGATGGCCGGCGTGTGGGTTATAAGGCCCATAAACCCGATAAGCATAAGTTGTACCCGGCTGCGCTGCTGGCAAATAACCGTGCCAAATATCATGGGTTTGTTCGGGCATATCATAGCGGGCAATTTCATGACTACCGGTCTTATCAAACAGACACAGCTCTACCCTTTCTGCATGGGCAGAAAACAAAGCGAAGTTAACCCCTTCACCATCATAGTGTGCACCAAGCTTATGATATTGACCGGGTAGCAGTGTTGCTGCTTTATTAGATTGACTTACCATACGTTTTATAAATTACACTCGTAAATTAGAATTAAAATTTAAGCTTGGCGTTCAAAAATAACGGTTGAAAGCGGCGGCACCGTTATTGATAGCTGGCACGGCTGCCCTTGCCACGCTTGATTACTTGCATCCACGCCACCATTATTCCCTTTGTTACTGCCGCCATAACATTCGCTATCGGTATTTAAACACTCGCGATAAAACCCCAATGCCGGTACGCCGACGGAATAGTTTTCATAGGTAGCTGGCGTTAAATTAACGATTACTAAAGCCAACGGTGCTTGCCCGTCATTGGATTCTCCATAACGCAAATACACCAGTATTGATTGCTTATTATTTTCCGAATCAAGCCATTCAAAACCACTGGCCTCGCAATCCAACTGATGCAGCGCTGGTATCGATCGATAGCAGTGATTTAAATCTTTAACTAATCGCTGTATACCAGCATGCGATTGCTCTTCTAACAAATGCCAGTCGAGGCTGAGATCATGATTCCATTCTTTACGCTGGGCAAACTCGCCACCCATAAATAATAATTTTTTACCTGGATGCGACCACATAAAACCAAAATAGGCGCGCAAGTTGGCAAATTTCTGCCAGTCATCACCGGGCATTTTCTCTAACAGCGATCCCTTGCCATGAACGACTTCGTCATGACTTAATGGCAAGACAAAATTTTCAGTAAAACCATAGACCAAACCAAAGGTCATTTCATTGTGATGGTATTCGCGATGAATCGGATCGCGCTCTATATAACGCAGCGTGTCATTCATCCAACCCATATTCCATTTAAAACCAAAACCTAAGCCGCCTTGATCAATAGGTCGCGATACACCGGGCCACGCAGTTGATTCCTCTGCAATAATCATCGCGCCGGGGTAGTTAAAATAAGCGCGACTATTTACCTCGCGTAAAAACGCAATGGCTTCTAGATTTTCGCGCCCCCCATTAACATTGGGAATCCACTCCCCTTCTTTACGGCCATAATCCAAATACAGCATCGAAGCCACTGCATCGACGCGCAAACCGTCAATATGAAATTGGTCTAACCAGTACATCGCGTTACTTAACAAGTAACTCACCACTTCGGGACGACCATAATTATAAATCAGTGTGTTCCAGTCAGGATGAAAACCTTTGCGCTCATCTTCGTGCTCGTACAAATGGCTACCATCAAATTTTCCGGTGCCATATTCGTCGGTGGGAAAATGGCCCGGCACCCAATCTAACAATACACCTATGCCGCTGCTATGGCAGCTATCGATAAAAAAGCGAAAATCATCTGGCGTACCAAAACGGCTAGTAGGCGCATAAAGCCCAACGGGCTGATAACCCCAAGAGCCATCAAAGGGGTACTCACTGACCGGCATTAACTGAAGATGGCTAAAACCCATTTCAATCACATAGGGAATCAGTTGCTCGGCCAGTTCGCGATACGTTAAATAAGCTCCGTCTCTTTCAGCAGAGCGACGCCAAGAACCCAAATGCACTTCGTAAATCGTAACTGGTCCATGGTAATGATTTGACGACTCAGCGCGCTGGGACATCCACTGCTGGTCTTGCCATTGATAGCTGCTCACGTCCGAAGTAATGGATGCGGTTTCGGGCGGATGCTGCATGGCAAAAGCATAGGGATCGGCTTTTAACGGTAGCAATTTACCCTCGGCATCTAACATTTCGTATTTGTAGCTAACCCCAGCCGCAATATTGGGAATAAATACTTCCCATATCCCCGCCGCGGGATGCTTACGCATAATATGACGTCGACCATCCCACTGATTAAACTCACCGACCACCGACACGCGCGAACAATTAGGCGCCCATAACACAAATAATATGCCATCAACTTTATCGATAGTTCGCGGCTGTGCGCCCATCCATTGATAGACACGCTCTTGCGTACCTTCGCAAAATAAATACAGATCATCTTGATTTAACACGCTAGCAAAACGATAAGGATCTTCAATTTCTACCGTAGTATTTTCATACTCAACACGTAATCGATAGCCAAATAGATTTCGTCGCCGCCCCATCTTGGCTTCAAAAATACCCGCATCATTGACACAACTTAACGAGGCAACTTTTTTATTATCTTTTGACGCAATAACATCAACCGCTTTGGCACCGGGCAATAATACTCTTAGCAACAAACCTTTACCTGAAGGGTGAGCATGCAAACCTAGCACCGAAAAAATATCGGCAAACTGCCCTTCGAGCAGCGCATGTAATTGCTCGGGGGATAACAAGCTTGGCGCTTGATCACTCATTGTGCTCTTTCCTTAGCCATTGTGTTTAACATGGCACTTAATTGGGTATCGTTAAATATGGCGTCAGTGTGTCGCTGCTGTTTACGCCGCCAGTTAGGATATTCGCGATAGGTACCGGGAATATTGACTGGCGTTTCAATTAATTGTAAATCGTCTAA
>CAJQQO010000293.1 GCA_905480475.1 uncultured Pseudomonadales bacterium
CTGCAAGCTTGGAGCGTATTGAAAGCGTACTGGATGATCGCAGTCGTGTGCTTTATGTGATCGCTAAAGTCGATGACCCTTATCAATTAGCTAATAACAGTTTGGATAGCAATGCTGATACAGATACACAGATTAGCAACAGCAGGCAAAATCCTCCGCTAAGAGTCGGCACCTTTGTTAACGCAAGTATCGCCGGCATAACTCTGGATAATATTATTCGTGTACCGCAAAACGTTTTACAAACCGACAACAAAGTTTGGTTAGTTGATAATAATGGCAATATGTATGAGCAAGCTGTTAAGGTTATCGCTAGTGATAGCGAGTTTGCCTATATCGCTTCGGGCTTAAACAACGCCGATCGAATTGCTATGGGTTATGTCGATGTCAGCATTCCCGGCGCCAAAGTGGCTATTGCCAATCTTATTCAACTACCAGCGGCCACGCCGATCGTGTCGCCTAGCAATACACCAAACGAAACAGCGCCGAACAAGGGCATACCGGCCAGAGAAATATCGGCTGGATCAGAATCTGTTGCTAAAACACCTGTCGACAGCACTGCAAATACCGCGGCTAGAGGCATATAGAGAATACTAATGTCGGCTAGCCCCCCAGAGCAAAACGCACCTAACGGACAAAACACATCATCGGGCGGAATCATTTCATGGTTTGCGCACAACCATGTTGCCGCTAATTTATTGATGATATTTATTATTGCGGTCGGTTTATTGTCGATGACGCAAATTCGCCGCGAGCTTAATCCCGACTTAACCATCGATGTGATTCAAGTATCTGTCGCCTACCCTGGCGCTTCCCCCGAAGAAGTCGACAATGGCGTGACCAGCAAGATAGAAGAAGCCATTAAAGATATTACCGGTATAGAAAGTTACAACTCCTATACCAGCGAAGGCTTTACCACGCTGTATATCGATATCTTGCAAAGCTTTGATGTATCCGATGTATTGGATCAGGTTAAAAACCGTATCGATGGTATTACCAACTTACCCGAGCAATCTGAAAACCCCACCATTGAACAATTGGACTTTAAAATTCCCGCCATTCAGATCCAAATTCATGGCGCCATTGATGAAAAAAATCTTAACGTCTTATTGCGACAAATGCGCAAGGAAATTCTTAACCTGCCAGAAATTTCCTCGGCAGATATTTTTGGCTTACGCGATTATGAAATTTCCATAGAAGTTTCGGAAAATATCTTAAAAAAATATCGACTCAGTTTGCGTGACGTGGCCAATGCCATTAACAACTCCTCTTTTGATTTAGCTGGCGGCGCAATCCAATCCGATACCGGCGATATATTGCTGCGCACCCAGGGCCAAGCCTTTAAACAAAAAGACTTTGAAAAAATTATTTTAAGAACCTTTTCCGATGGCACGCGTATACGTCTGGGTGATGTCGCTCATGTGCGTGATGAATTTACCCAAGGTTCAGGTCTAACCCTATTTGATAGGGAGTATGGCGCTGGCATTATGGTTTATGCGGTTGGCGAACAAGATGTCATTGATACCACCAATATCGTAAAAAAATATGCCAACCAAAAACGTCTTGAGCTACCCGATACCGTTAAGCTCAGCTACTGGCAAGATCTCAGTTATTACATCGATGGCCGGCTGGATTTAATGGGTAAAAACCTCGCCATTGGCGCGCTATTGGTTTTTACTATCTTGCTAGTGTTATTAAACTTTAAACTAGCCTTTTGGGTAATGGCCGGATTGCCGGTGTGTTTTCTTGGCACCATCGCGATGATTCAGCTCAACTTTATTGATGTCACACTCAATATGGTAAGCCTATTTGGTTTTATCACCGTGCTAGGCATTATGGTCGATGACGCCATTATTATTGGCGAAAGCATCGACTCCACTACGCGCGAACAAGGAAACACTCTCGATGCGGTTATCGCCGGTGCCAAACGCGTGGCTGTTCCAGCGACCTTTGGCGTACTGACCACCGTCGCATCATTTATACCAACAGTGACACTCAGTGGTGTATTCGCCCCCATGCCTGCTGCTATCGGCTGGGTAGTAATCTTTTGCTTACTATTCTCACTGATCGAATCAAAACTGATTCTGCCCGCGCATATTGCTCACTCGCGTATCACGCAATTACCGCTGCTCAGAACGATTAGCGAACAGTCCGATAAAGTCTCCACTTTAGCGAACAAAGGACTGCGCCGCTTTATCGACAATTTATATTTACCGTTTTTAGCGCGCTGTATTGCCAATCGCTATACAACGCTGGCAAGCTTTTTAGCTGCACTTATCGTCACCGGCGGTTTAGTTGCCAGCGGCATTGTATTACTGGTTATCGTACCGGTATCGCCGTCAGACTTTCTTAGCGCCAAAGCCGAAATGATCGAGGGCACCCCCGATAAAAAAACCCACGAAGCGGTGGCGCAGTTATCCGATGCCTTATACGCAGCCAATGCCGAGTATATTGAACGCTCCGGTATTGAAGGCGGATTTATTAAACACGCTTACACTTGGGGTGTAGCGGGCGACTACGCCGAATTTACCGTCGAACTAACCAAACACGAAGACCGCGATATCGACAGCTATGAAATCGTTGATTTATGGCGCGACAAAACCGGCATTATCCCAGGCTCGCGCAGCGCGGTATTTAAATCGCAGGACGACAGCTTTGGCGACCCGATCTCGTTTAATATTATTAGCGACAATGAAACAGAATTAGTTGCCGCTGCCAATGAATTGCGGGAGATCCTTGGTACCTACGAAGGTATCTATGACCGGGATTCCACACTTAGTAATCAGCTCGACGAAATCAATCTCAATATCAAACCCTCGGCTGAAGCCTTAGGTTTAAGCTTGCGCGATTTAGGCATGCAAGTGCGCGACGCATTTTATGGCGTAGAAGCGCAGCGCATGCAGCGCGGTAACGATGAAGTCAAAGTGATGGTGCGCTACCCACGCGATGAAAGAAAATCGCTTTCGGACTTAGACAATATGCATGTCCGTACCGCCGAGGGTGATGAAGTGCCTTTTTATGCTGTCGCCGAAGTGGTATCCAAACCCAGCTATGCCTCAATCGACAAAATTGACGGCCGTCGTGCAGTGAATGTATCAGCTAAGATCGATAAGGTTAAATACAATCCTGACGCGGTAAGCGCTCAAATCATGAGCAACGACATGCCCAAGCTATTAGCAAAGTATCCCAGCATTAGTTATGAACCCGATGGCGAAGCCAAGGAATCCCGCCGGTTGGCTATGGGACTTTTACAAGGTTTTGCACTAGCGATTATCGGCGTTTACGCGCTGTTAGCGATTCCGCTTAAATCCTATACCCAGCCGCTGATTATTATGTCGGTAATCCCGTTTAGCCTGATTGGCGCGGTTATCGGTCATTTGATATTCGATACGGCATTTTCAATGATGTCATTCTTTGGCGTTATTGCGCTGACCGGGGTGGTGGTAAACGACAGTCTTATCCTCACCGACGCCATTAATAAGCGTATGGCAGATCAAACACCAATGGTTGAAGCCGTGCTGGCCTCCTGTAAACAGCGCTTCAGAGCGATTCTTATCACCTCTCTGACGACTTTCTTTGGCTTATTCCCGATGCTGTTGGAAAACAGCCTACAGGCGCAATCCATGCTACCAATGGCTATTTCACTGGCATTCGGCATTGTCTTTGCCACAGTGATTACCTTGGTACTTATCCCCTGTCTATTCCTGATATTGAACGATTTAATGGAATGGCAATCCAAACCCATAAGCGATAAAGCGGTGGCATCCAGCCCCTAGCGGCCTGTTTTGGGTCAAATTGGGGTAGATAAAACCGGCGCTAATACGACTAGCGGCCGCACAAAAACCCTTTTATTTAGCGCGGTAAATCTATACCATACGCGACCTGAGTCTTCGGAGACAAACCGGAAACCACAATACTAAAACGGTCGACACTAAAACGATCGACTATTAATACGATTAGCTGGAGTAGTTCATGTCCCGAACGCGTCACGCAGCAGCCAATGAAGAAGAAACTGAAATCGACTTAACACCGATGCTCGACGTGGTGTTTATTATGTTGATCTTCTTTATTGTTACCGCATCTTTTATCAAAGAATTTGGTCTTGAAGTTGACCGTCCCGACGATGCGCCGGAAGTGGATATTCCACAAGAAAACCAGAACGTGCTGATTAATATTAACGCTTCAAGCGAGATACTGGTCGACAACCGCCGGGTTGATATCCGCTCGGTGCGCTCAGTGATTCAGCGTAAACTGGCCGAGAACCCTGAAGGGTCGGTGATTATCAGCGCGCATAGCGAGGCCAGAGCCAATACTTACGCAGCGGTTGCCGATGCGGCCAAGCAAGCGAAAGATAGCATTGCTATTACGCTGGTAGTAAAAGAAGAATAACGCTGCACTACCGGGCAAGCTAAGTGTACAGACATAAAAAAAGCCCCTCTAAGGGCTTTTTTTATGTCTGCAGTTTTTTGATTTGCGATAGTTAACTACGCCAATTTAATTCTTAGACTAACTCCGCCGCCAAGTCGTCTGCAAGCTCTTGCTCAACAACATCATTCAGCAGTGGTGGCCGCTTAACCCCATCGGCATCCAAGCGCCCTGCTTCCAAATCCAGCATCCATTGCTTCATCTCTATGCCGCCATTAAAGCTTGTCAGCTTGCCGTTAGTGCCAATAACCCGATGGCAGGGAATCATAATCGGAATCGGATTGGTGCGATTAGCCGCGCCTACAGCACGCACAGACTTGGGCTTGCCAACCATTCTGGCAATATCGGCGTAACTGGCCGTTTCGCCGTAGGGAATGCGGGCAACAATGGCTAATACCTGTCGCTGAAACTCGCTGCCGCTGGGATTTAAACGCAAAGAAAAACGTTGCCGCTTGCCAGCGTAGTATTCTTTCAGTTGGACAATGGCATTGACAAAAAAAGCAGCATCTTTACGCCAGTGCGCCTCGGGTAATACCGGTGCGATACCGTCTTGAAAATTAATCAGCGATAAACCCTGAAAATCGCCAACTAATAAAAGCTTGCCGAAGGGTGAATCGGTGTAGCAGTAATGTGTCGTCATCAACCTTGGCCTCATTAATGTCGCAACTGCCTGATCTCTGATCCTTAGACTAGTACGAATAAATTGTACTAAGATACTGGCAACTTGCTCGGACTATGAACTGTGGTAATGATCCCTGCGTTTGAACTATCTTAACGTATGCTAACAGACTACGCACAAATCCAGTGCGAATGAAGGGTGAATTACCTCTAAAATCGCACATTTTGCGGCCGTCTCTAAAAAAACGTTTCAAGCGTGTTAATCAAGCGAACTACGCGTCTTACCGCATTTACTACAACGGCTTAAGGTCACTAGCTTGCCTTGCTTAACATCGAATTGTTTTTTCTTATCGACTTCCCAGCGATGGTGTCCATTTTGACAAAGACTGGAGCGCTTAAGCCGTTCGCGCTGAGCCGCCTTGCCAAATTTAGCTTTTATAATATTGTCCATTTTTTATACTTCAACCACAGTTGCCGGATTAAACGTCCGCATAGTTACCCTGTACCGTTATAGCTTAAGAATATCCTATACCCGCTATTGTATTAAATTTGTTTATCTTATGATCGATAAGTGCCGGTAAACCTTACTATTTCCTAAGTTATTCAATTCAGGTCTAACGAACCAAACAAAATACTCTATACATAATAGAGAGACAAAAAATATTGTTCACTACAAATTGCTGTGAGTAAACAACAGCAGTGACAATAAACGATAGATAAACCGAATTTTGTAGTCCGCAAGTTAAACGGTAATAATAATGAGCTTCGCACAAAAATCGATCAATCCGAAATTAGATACTAAAATCATTGAGCAAGATATCGAATCGACAAAACTGTCGGTTCTACTCTTTGATATCAATACTATGAAGGCAAGCTGCTCACCAGGCATGCGACAGCTATTTGCACTCGACGATACCGAAGTCGAAGTCGAACAATTGCTAAAGCTTGTACACAAAGAAGATCTCCCGCGAGTGCACGAAAACTCGCTCTCCATGTTAGAAAGTGGCTACTGCAAACGTCAATATCGCAGCTACACCCTCACTGGCAAACTGATTTGGATTCACTCAGAAAATTGGGTTATTTATAACGAGCAGAACGAACCCAGTCATGTGGTTAACCATGTATTCGATATCTCTGAAATCAAACATAATGAAGAGGCCCTCGCTAATAGTGTCTCTTTACATAATTTATTAATGGATAAATCCGTTGATGCGATTTGGCGCGTCGAGCTAACTACGCCGATGTGCATAAATCTAACGATTGATGAGCAAGTAGAACACCTTTTGCATAATGCAGTATTTGCCGAACATAATCCGGCTTACGCAACCAGCCTTGGCTTACCCGGTGCCAATATCACCGGCAAATCACTGTTGGATATTTCTCCCAGCCCAGAAGAAGCGCGTGCACATTTGCGTGGTTTTGCCGAAGCGCAATTCGTATACTCGGGTGGAGAGTTTAACCGCGAACAATGGGGTGAGCAGAAAAATACTAAACACATTCGCATGTGGACTACACCGGTCATCGAAGAGAATAAACTCTTAGGTTTTTGGGGCATGCTCTCGGATCTTACTGAGGAAAAGCAACAAGAAAAAATTGTCGTGGAAATACTCCATGGTTTATCGGCAAAAACCGGCGAAGCGTTTTTTGACGAGCTGACTAAATATATTGTTCAAACGCTTGGTGCCAGCGCCGCTTTTGTATCACAGTTAGATGAAGAGCGAGGCACCGCCAGAGTAACCCACGGCTATGATCAAAAAGGGACCCGTTACAAGCCATTTCCTGCCGACAGAAAATTTTCGCAACTTAAATATTTAAGCAACGAACAGCATAATGACAATATTTATATCTCAGCGGATCACTCAAGCAATCGCGAAGATAAAAAGCTGCTTAAGCATTTACGCTCTGATAATTATGCCTTTTGTTTACTAAAAGATAACCAAGGTAAAAATCTCGGTTATCTATCACTATTTTTTCAAAACCAAATTGAAGATACCAAATCACTTAGAAACCTATTGCAGATATTCACCATCCGCGCCGCCGCCGAATTAATTCGCTCAGAAAATGAATTAGCGCTTAAAAACAGTCAGCTGGATTTAGAACACCTAGCCAATCACGATTCGCTAACCGGTCTTTCCAACCGGCATCATTTTATTAATCGTATGGAATGGCTATTAGCCAAACCATTGCAAGCTGACAAAAAAGTCGGCCTGTTGTTATTAGATTTGGATGGCTTTAAAGAAGTTAACGACACACTAGGCCATCAAATGGGTGACGCACTGCTAATCACCTTATCCAAACGTTTAGCTAATATCAGCTGCAAACACCCATGGAATATTGCCCGCCTAGGCGGTGATGAATTTGCCTTTGCCATTGAATGCGATAGTGAAGCAGCGATTGCCGAGTTTGCGACTTTGATAATGCAAAAAGTGCGCGAGACCATTGAACTTGCCAGTATTCAATTACAAATAAATGGCAGCCTTGGCATTGCTGTCTATCCCGATACGGCAACAACATCCAGCAAGCTGATGAGTTGTGCCGATGTTGCTATGTATCACGCCAAAAATAACGGCCAGCAAATTCAATTTTATCAACCGTCAATAGATCAATACTCCCGTAAGCGTCTGGCGCTAATGAGTGATCTTAAAACGGCAGTAAAAAACAATGAAATGGCACTGGTATATCAGCCGCTCATTGACGTTCGCAGTAATCAGATTCAAGGGTTTGAAGCCTTAATACGCTGGTATCATCCAGACTACGGCTTGATTATGCCGATGGACTTTATTCCGCTAGCCGAACTAGGTGAAGCGATACATGAAATTACTGCGTGGCTTGTGAAAGCCGTCGCCGAGCAAATTACCCAATGGCAACTTGAAGGCCATGACTATATCGTGAGTCTAAATCTCTCGGCAAAAAACTTAATGGACACTGAGTTAATTAACCATGTCGCCGATATTATCCAACAATCGGGAATCAAACCTTCAAGCTTAGAACTGGAAATTACCGAGAGTTCCTTAATGTCTGATATTGATCGCGCCACGCGTTTTATTGAAGACTTTAAAAACCTTGGCGTAAACTCGGTTATCGATGATTACGGGACCGGTTATTCATCCTTAGCGTATTTACAGCGACTACCGATTGAAAAAATTAAAATTGACCGCACCTTTGTCACCAATATGGTGACGCAACCTGAAGATAAAATTATTGTGCAATCAACCATTCAGCTAGCGCATAATCTTGGCAAACAAGTGGTTGCTGAAGGTATAGAAGACAGTGAAACGCTAGAGGTATTAAAACAATTAGGTTGTGATATCGCCCAAGGTTATTTCTTTAGCAAACCGATGCCCGCTGAACATTGGGCTGAATACCACCAACAACGAAATGCTGGCTAATTTCCAATCGTCACCTTATCTAAAGGTTCTCTCTAAATTAGCTTTATAAAAAACCAGCTCCAAAAAAACAACAAGACCTAGTGCTTTATTTGATTTTTCAATCACTTAAAGTCCTTACATCCTTTTACATCTCCGACCATTATTTTTTTCACAATGCCCCCATATCGTTTAATGTCGCGCACGGTGTAAGATAGCGAAGCATATATCTGGCGGGCTTTTTTGCATCAGTATTATTTACTCGAACTTCTGCCACGCTGGAACACGCCAATAAGTGATTTAAAACATCGCACTGAATTGCAGCCAATTGCAAATACGGGAGAATACGATGGAACAATATCAAGCAATAATCGAAATTCTGGCCTTAAGCATGGGCGTTGCTTGGGCCAGTGGAATCAATCTTTACGCGGTACTGCTGGTTTTAGGTTTGGGTGGCAGCGGAGGCTATATTGATTTACCCGCCGAATTAACCGTGCTGCAAGACCCCGTTATTATTGCCGCCGCCGGTTTAATGTACTTGGTTGAGTTTGGCGCCGATAAAGTCCCCGGTGTAGATAGCGTCTGGGACAGCCTGCATACCTTTATTCGCTTACCTGCCGGCGCAATGCTTGCGGCCAGTACCGTGGGCGAAGTTGAACCGGCGCTAGTTATTGCGGCAGCAATTGTTGGTGGTGGCGTAAGTGCTACATCGCATTTTATGAAGTCAGGCAGTCGCTTACTGATTAATACCTCGCCCGAACCGGTCACCAACTGGAGCGCTTCTATTGGTGAAGATATTGCCGTGCTAAGCGGCCTATGGCTGGCGCTAAATCATCCGATTATTTTTCTTATTGCACTGGCGCTGTTTCTTGCCTTTGCGATATGGGCAATCCCCAAACTTTGGAAACTGATTAAAGAAATATTTATGCGGATTCGTTGTTGGATGAAAGGCGAAACGTATAGTAAACCGGAAGTTGAAGAGTTACCGGTTGAGTTGGATTTAACGCAGTTACCGAAACAATAATCTTTACTGGACTGATGCTAGCTTCGCAGTCACCCTCTGCACCTGTATAAGCTTTTATTGGTACGACAACGGCGTCGTACCAATAAAATAATGCAGGCTTAAGCCATCGCCACAGAATACTCAGCGATCCTATCACCCAAATCATTTAAATGTTGCTGCGTGCAGCCCATCGCAAACTCCATTTGCCTTAGCAGCAAACAATAACGCCACAACGGATACTCGCGATCAACCCCGGTACCGCCATGCAAATGCTGGGCGGTGTAACTAACCCGATGGCCGGCATCACCCGCCCATACCTTAGCGATACTGATTGCATCGTTAATTGCTCGTTGCTCGCTTAAGCTATCGTTAGATTCAGATAATAAACAGGCTGCTTGCTGACTACACAAACGCAAACATTCCACATCGATATAAGCATCCGCAGCACGCTGCGCAACGGCCTGAAACGACGCTATCGGCACATTAAACTGCTTACGCTCACCCGTGTATTTAGCAGTCATTCGCGTGGCAGCATCAGTCGCACCGGTTTGAATGGTGCAATAGGCGCTAAGCATACAATTTACCGCGTACTGGATAGCTTCACCGGCTTGTTGCGAAACCGCCAATATATTATCAGCAGCAATCACCACGTCTTGCATATGCAATATGGATTGAGGCTCGGCATTGGTGGTATTAATCGATGTAAGACTCACACCCGTCTGCTTGGGATCAAGCAATACCAATATATTTTCTTGCGCATTCACTGCCGCACTCACAACAATCCAATCGGCGTGCTCGGCATAAGGGACATAATGTTTTACGCCATTTAATTTATAGCCCGCACCATCTGCAACAGCATTGGTTGTTAGTGGCGTAATATTCGAGCTAGACATTGCCTCAGACAATGCAACCGTCAATACTGAATCACCAACCGCAACCGCAGGCAATAAACGCTGCTTTTGCGCATCGCTACCGTATTTTTGTATCACCGAAGCTGCACCTGCCAATGTTGTTGCCGCAGGCACTGCCGCAACACTGCGGCCAACTTCTTCAAG
>CAJQQO010000294.1 GCA_905480475.1 uncultured Pseudomonadales bacterium
CACCCGGCGGTTTTCCATATCAATTGTCAGCTGATGCAATTGAGACGGTGACGATAATGGGGCTGACATGGCAGTTTGCGGTTCAGCCTGATTGGTGCTTGAGATAGCAGGATCAACCACCGGAATCGTATTTTTCGCGTCGCTGCGGGTCGTGTGCGTTGCGGTTTGCGCTAGCAGCTCAGCCGTTTGTGCAGTAACGGTTTGTGAAGGCGTAGATTTAAGGTCGCGGCTTTCGCTTGTCATGGGCCGGTTTGCAATAGGCTCGTTTGTAATGGTTCGATTAGCATTTGCAACAGGCGGTTGAATAATTTGCAGTAATTTTTTTAGCGATAGCTCGGAGGTTAAAACAAAATCGTCAACGCCGGTTTTTACCGACGTGGCCATATTGGCAATATCATCGGCAAGAAACTCTTCGTCGAGCAAGACAATAATACTTGGCAAGGTTTGTTCGCCAGCTACAGCTGCAAGATCGAGAACGGTATCGCTGAAAGGGCGATTGGCAAAATTGCGATCAAGCAAGATCAGATGATGTTTGCAGAGCTGATCTGCCGCAAAGCAGCTATTTGAAATAAATTGCAGATCAAAGCGGGACTGTTTGCTTATTGCTAGCAGTTGTTGGAGTAGCGCAATTTTATTCGCATCGTCAGAGAGAACGGCGACGGTCAAAGGTGCAGTGACGCCGTTATTACCGGGGCCGTTATTTGTGAGATAGGGTGCTGTTGATTCCATTTGCACAAATTACCTGTTTAGTCTTTTTATCGATTCTTGTTATTGGCTGCAAATGCTTTTTTAAGGCTAGATGTCGTGCTCTAGCCTTATTTAATCGCAAATTTGCTGCTTGCTTGCTCCGCTAAACCGCTCATGTTGGCCAGTGTTTGCGTCGATCGGTGCTGTATAAAAGACGATGTAAACTGTTCAGGGCTATATTCTATCCGTTTTGTATGTGAATTGAACACCCTGTTTTTAAATTAATATGCGCTTTCGCTGAATGATTTTTCATTGTCAGAGCAATTGCTTATCATCAAGCTGTAGCATGCATGCTTACTGGGCTTGAAGCTGCTGGCGTGCAACTTTTGTCATTCGCGCCTGTCACATGGACCATTACTTTTAAAGCACAGTATTTGCAGGCTGGTTTTAAACCCCATGGTGAGTCGGTTTAGCCCTTATATTTAGGGTCAAAATATGGAGCAGCGAGGGCTAAAATGCAGAACCACAATTCAAAAAATGAGAAAGCCGAGGTGAAAAGATGATGGGTTTATATGACTCGCTAGTAAAAAAACTGGCGGTATTTGATGGCGTGCCGTTGTTGTTATTAAGGGTGTATTTAGCGCCTATTATGATTTATGCCGGTTTCGGCAAGTTGCAGCTTGGCGCCGATGTGGGCTTTATTCAGCAGTTTCTCGCCGACCCCAATGTAGTTAACTGGTTTGGTAATCCCGATTGGGGCCTAGGCCTACCAGCGCCAGACTTACTGGCGTTTTTAGCCGGTTGGACCGAATTTCTGGGCGGCTGGTTTCTGCTGTTTGGCTTGTTTACCCGTTTGTTTGCTATTCCATTAATGGTAACGATGGTCGTTGCGGCCACAACCGCACATTGGGATAATGGCTGGCATGCTTTTCCCGAAGAGAAATTAACCGTACCTTGGGAGTGGCGAAATGACCTAATTGAAGAGGGTGTTGAGCGAAAAGCCGCAGTACAGGGCCTGCTTAAAAAGCATGGCAACTACAGCTGGTTGACTGAAGCAGGATCGGTGACGATTTTGAAAAACGGTATTGAGTTTTCCGCCACCTATTTCATTATGTTAATGGTTTTGTTCTTTTATGGCGGTGGTCGTTACCTGAGCGTCGACTATTGGCTAAGTCGAGGGCGGCAACAACCCTTGCTGTAAGAGCAGTTATCACTCGGATTGACGCAAAAAGCCCCTTATTTGGGGCTTTTTGTTGTATTGGCTAGGGTATTTTTTCCATTTTCATGTTTTTGCCCAAATATCGCATACAATGCGCGGCTTTCCTGCTGTCAGAGTGCTGTTGCTGTAATCGCTGTTGTTAACAATATTGGTATGGTTTTGATGCTGATGTTATCGATTGGGATTGAGCAAGGTCTGGTAAGGTTTTTATAAAGGCTGAACGTGGCCGAGGTAATGTATTTTGTTTCGAAAGTGGTTTGGCAAAGACACCGATGCTAGCAGTGATGCCAGTAAGGTTAACGCGGACTCGGCTCAATCGGCCGATGCGGGACAGAAAATATCGGGCAAAGCTAATGCCAAGCGCGGCTCTGGCAATCCCGGTTCTGCTAATAAAGGCCATGCTGATCAAAAGGCTTCCAGTCAGCAAGGTGCTAAGCAAGATAGTTCTAAGCACGGTAGTTCTAGTCAAGATCGTTCAAAGCAAGATAACAATCCAGCCAAATCCAAATCTTCTGCTGAGGATCGACAAGGTCGCCCCAAAAAGCCTGCAGTCGCTTGGTCTTTAGATAAATTTGTTGTACCAGAAAAAGAAGACGCTACCCGGTTTCACGATCTCGATTTACCGCTATCGGTTATGCACGCCATTGCCGACTTGGGTTTTGAATATTGTTCGCCGATTCAGGCGGCTATCTTGCCACATACGCTTGATGGTCACGACGCCGTAGGTAAAGCGCAAACCGGTACCGGTAAGACTGCAGCCTTTTTGATTACTGCCATCTGCGACTTGTTGGATCAACCGCTTGAAGACGAGCGCTATATTGCCGAGCCACGTGTAGTGGTAATTGCGCCAACCCGTGAGTTGGTAATGCAAATCGCCAAAGACGCCCAGGATTTGGTTAAACATACCGACTTAAATGTCGAGATGTTAATTGGCGGTGTGGATTACACAGGCCAACTCAAGCGTATTCAGCGCAAAGTCGTTGATATCGTAGTGGCAACGCCGGGGCGTTTAATCGATTTTATGACCCGCGGTGATCTTAATCTGGAAATGGTTGAGATTATGGTGATCGACGAAGCTGACCGGATGTTGGATATGGGTTTTATTCCGCAGGTAAGACGTATTGTTAGAGCTTGTCCGCGCAAAGAAGAGCGTCAAACTTTATTGTTTAGCGCGACGTTTACCGACGATGTTATTCGATTAGCCGAACAGTGGACGGTTGATCCGGTTCGCGTTGAGATGGAGCCTGATCGTGTGGCATCTGCATCGGTTGATCAAAAAGTTTATATGGTTGCTGCCTCAGAAAAATTTCAGGTGCTGAAAAAGATTTTGCAATCTGATGAGGTATCCAGTGCCATTGTATTTGCGAATCGTCGTGATCAAACCCGTTGGGTTTATGAAAAGTTAAGTAAGTCGTCCATTGCTTGCGGCATGTTATCGGGTGAAATTGCCCAGCAAAAAAGAACCAGTACCTTAAAGCGCTTTAAAGAAGGCAATATTAAAGTGTTAGTGGCCACCGATGTTGCGGGTCGTGGGATTCATGTTGACGGCATTAGCCACGTTATTAATTATAATTTGCCTGAAGATCCCGAAGACTACGTACATCGAATCGGTAGAACTGGACGTGCGGGTGAAACCGGCACGTCGATTAGCTTAGCCTGCGAAGATGATGCCTTTATGTTGTTAGATATTGAGGCTTTGTTAGGCGAAAAGCTTGCTTGCGAGCAGCCACCGGAAGAGTTTTTGGATTAAGTTTTTTCCAAATAAAGTTTTGATTTAGTCAATCACGATGTGGCTAGCTTTAAACTGACGTGTCGTTAGTTTTATCGCTAGCAAGTTTATCTAAATAAAATGCAGTGCCCCCACATACCGCTGCCGGTATAGCAATAATATTCAGTAGCGGAATCATTGAGGCAACCGTTGTTGCTGCACCAAATCCTAATGCTGTATTGCGTTGCTTTTTTAAATCGGCTTTTAAGGTTTTAAAGCTAATTTGATGGTTATCGTAAGCGTAATCAACATATTGTATCGTTAGCATCCACGCGCCAAAACCAAACCAAATAAAAGGCATGAGGGTTGCTAGTGGCGTAATAAGCAAGGATAGCAATGATAAAAATAATATTGGTATTAGCCATAAAAAATACTGCAGCAGTTTTTGTACTTCACGCAATAATGCTTTAGGTGCGGTTGCCAAAAGACTTTTTAAGCTTAATGGGATCTCGTTTGGTTTTCCGTTAATGACAATTTCTGCTTGCTCTGCCATTAAGCCGTAAAACGGTGAGCCAATTAAATTGGCGATAAAGGTAAAGCCGTAAGCCACGACTAATAAAATAAGCGCTGCAAAAAGCGGCCAGAGTAACCACTTAATAAATGCCAGCCATTCCGGGATCCGATCAAGAAAATTATTTAGCCATAAGCCAAAGGATTCATATAAATAATTGATGCCAAAATAAAATAGGCAAATATTTATTAATATCGGCACGATAACAAATGGCAATATTCTTGGCCGCCGAATCAATTTAAACCCACTAAGCAAATATTTTGCACCAGTGCTGATATTGTTAGTCATCGATTGGGTTCCGAGTTAAAGACTGAGTAATGTACGCAGCCGAGTAATTTTCAATTAAACCTTAATTTAGCCAACGGGGTAATGATCGTAGTGTACCAAAACAACGTCCGATTTTGGGTTGGCTTTGTACTGGCGTTGAAAGCAATATAAAGCGGCGCTAAAGTAAGGCTTTGACGCTGTAAGCAGGCTGTTGTAAATGTCTGCTGAAAGGAGTTTAGCTATGGTTTATTTGCTGATAGAGGCTCCAAATTGAGATGGCACTTTTGATAATACACTATTGATAAGGCGTTCCGAGACCAACCGGCAACCGCTTGTCGCCTAAAGGCGCAAGCATTGGCCGACCGCCGATCGGCGACTAGACGGAAAGGTTTGAGGGTATTGTTAAATGCTCGCTCTTAGGCGATTTGATATCTAACAGACAGTAAGAGCAGATATAAATGAGTTTTTAGTATTGTCGTTTGGTTTCAGAAAATACTATTTAGCTGATATCTTTTTGCGATTTGGATTGCTCTTGCACCAATGATTGATACATCGCGAATTTATCACGCTCATCCAGAAGCTCTAATGCCCAAGCGTCTTCAATGCCTATTTCAGCCAGCGCCTCTTGCAAGCTAATTTCATTTAGCTTGGGTTGGCTTGCGGCATTGTTAAATTGCCCTGTGGGTATTTGCGTTGCCTGTTTGCGATCTTCAGATGCCAGCAATTGAACGGCCCAAAGTTCTTGATCCGGCGCTTCCTTGGCAAGCTTTTTAACTAGGCCGCTGCTTGATTCGGACAGCAGTTGCTGGCGTGTTGAAATAGGATTGGTTTTAGAAAAAACCTTTTTATTGTCGGCAGGCTTATTGCTCTTAGCAGGCTTATTATTGGCATTAGAGCTAAGCGGTTTGGCAACCGAGCGAAGCACGGGGGGTTGATTTTGACTGCTTAAAAATCTTTTTATTTTGCTTCCTGTGCTTTGCGTATTTTGGCTAGTGATCGCCGAACGCTGATTAGCTACAGACTGTTTACTGGCCGAGCGAATAGCCGCGCTGGTAACCGGTCGACGAATATTGTCAGCTTGTTGCGGGTAAATTGAATTTTGCGCGGCACAGCGTGAACAAACAGAAGTTGCACTACTGGATTGTCGTTGAATAGCACTCAGTCTATGGGTTGTACCGCAATGTCTGCAATTTGAGAGCATGGTTTTACTCGCACAAGGTTTCACTAGTTTATTTATGGTCTTAATTTCTTTGCAGATTATTTTTGTCGCTCAGATCTATTCAGTTACGGCAATTTTTTATTAAGAGATGCGCCGTTTTAAAAAAGAATTTGACTGGATCTAAAGCAACTTATTGGCTTACAGCTTTATTTTTTTGCACTTATTTTGTTACAAGCACTTATGTTGTAACAACGAGGGGAGGACTTTAGCAGAGATAAATGAATTGGTCAAATAATAGCCAGTTTAGAGTGTCTAAGTTGGCCAGTAGTTAACAGCTGGGGATAGCAATCATTCGGTGAGGGTTTGCTTTAACTCATTGTTATTAAAGTATTTTATCAAAGCAGCTACGATATTTATCGCAGCTGCTTTGATAGCGGCGCTTGATAGTAGTTAGTGGCCGCCATCAGGTCCAATTTGGCTTTGCAAATAATTCTCTAGTCCAATTTTGTCGATAAGGCCGATTTGGGTTTCAAGCCAATCGACATGCTCTTCTTCTGAGTCCAGTATCGATTGGAATAAATCTCGGCTGGTAAAGTCACGAACACCTTCGCAATAACTAATCGCGTCTCGCAAATCGGGCAGGGCGGCCATCTCAAGTTTTAAATCGCATTGCAGCATTTCAGGCGTGTTTTCGCCGATTAACAATTTGCCCAAGCTTTGTAAGTTAGGTAAACCTTCCAAAAACAGGATGCGCTCAATTAACTCATCAGCGTGTTTCATCTCATCTATAGATTCGTGATGCTCGTGATCTGCCAGCAGCTTTAGACCCCAATCCTTGTACATGCGCGAATGCAAAAAGTACTGATTGATTGCAACCAACTCGTTACCCAATACTTTATTCAGGTGCTCTATAACCTTAGGATCGCCTTGCATAATGTTTTACTCGCCAGTGAAAGAGTGCGTTATTTAAACGTATGTAACGGTCGGGATTGTGACCGCGTGAGTAGCGACTGTCAAGAAAGAATAAAGCTAAGCTATTGATTTTAATGTTAAATGCTAATGAGAATAAGAGGCGCTTCGATTACTCAAGAGACTAATAAATTAACTGTGTGGCAATTGGATAGATATTGCTGAGGCAGTATCGCTGGAAGGCATGGGTAGTTTGCTTAGCGGTGTAGGGAGATCTTAGGCTGCGTAATAAATATCGGGGTTTTGCGTGAGTAGCTCATCAAGCGATTCACTTAATAGCGATTTCGCCATATCCAAACAGCTACCGCAATTAGTGCCAATAGCGAGCGAGTGCTGTAAGGCGATTATTGAGTGCGAACCGTTTTCAACCGCTTGTTTCAGCTGTTTATCGGTTACTTTATTGCAAAGGCATACGTACATGGCAATGGCTTACAGTTGTTTGGTTTGTTTAGTGGTGCAACTTACAAAGCTCATAAAAGCAATTAACTTTATATGAGCGGATGCTGAACAGTCTATACAAATGATAACCATTGTCAACTGAGGATTGTTCGTATTACGATTAGTGTTAACAAATCGACATCTTGCCGGGAGGTATCTCCCCAGTATCGAGAAGTGTGGAATTGAGTGAGCTTGGTGGATTATTGGACAGATGGGCGTTTTTAGAGCGGTTTGTTTAAAGCCGAAAGGCTTTAAACTTACTTTTCATCAAGCGGCCAGCCACCCAGAGTCTTCCACCGATTAACAATAAAGCAAAACAACTCGGCGGTTTTTAGCGTGTCATAACTGGCGCTATGGGCATCTTCATTATCAAACTCGATACCCGCATAAAAACAAGCTTTGGCTAATACCGTTTGGCCCAGCGCTAGGCCGGCCAAGGTGGCAGTATCAAAACTGGAGAAGGGATGGAAAGGGCTGCGTTTAATTTTACAGCGTTCAATCGCCGCATTTAAAAAGCCCTGATCGAAGGAGGAGTTATGCGCAACCATAATGCTACGTTTACAGTTAGCAGATTTCATTTCGCCACGAATATTGCTAAACATATCATCGAGCACAACTTTCTCATCTTGCGATGGACGAAGAGGGTGATCGGGGTTGATGCCGGTAAACTCCAGCGCGGCTGGATCAATATTAGAACCTTCAAACGGTTTTACATGATAGCTATAAGTATGGCCGCAGAATAAAGTGCCATGCTCATCCATTTTTATTACTGTAGCGGCAATTTCTAACATCGCATCAGTGGCAGAATTAAAGCCGCCCGTTTCAATATCAACCACTATCGGTAGGTAGCCGCGAAAACGCTCTTCAATATTGGGGCTACTATTTGTGTGACTAGCGCCGCTGTTTTTATCGATATTGGTTTCGATGATGCTGTTGTTATCCATTTTGATATCGTTAATTTTATCGGTCATTAAGTCGTTAGCTGCCATGAGATTTCCTGCCCGGCGCGCAGCGGAATAAGCTTGTCTTCACCCATAGGTAGAAAGGCCGGGGCGTTCCATGTCGTTTTTTGAAGCGTTATTTGATTGCTGTTTCGCGGTAACTGATAAAAATCTGCACCGTAAAAACTGGCAAAACCTTCGAGTTTGTCGAGCGCACTAGAGCGCTCAAAGGCTTCGGCATACAATTCAATTGCTGCAAAAGCGGTATAACAGCCAGCGCAACCGCAGTCACTTTCTTTGCTATGTTGTAAGTGCGGTGCGGAATCGGTACCTAGAAAAAATTTCTTGCTTCCGCTAGTGGCCGCTTTATTTAAAGCTTGCTGGTGTAGTTGGCGTTTTAAAATGGGTAAGCAGTAATAGTGGGGGCGTATACCACCGGCTAATAAATCATTGCGGTTATATAACAAATGATGCGCGGTAATTGTTGCTGCGATGTTATCGGCAGATGCCTCCACAAAGTCGACTGCTTGTTTCGTTGTGATATGTTCAAAGACAATACGCAGTTCAGGAAAGTCACTAACGATCTGATTAAGTGTGGTATCAATAAAGCGTGCTTCGCGGTCAAAAATATCGATATCGCTATGCGTGACTTCGCCGTGCACCGCCAAAATCATCCCAACTTTTTGCATTGCCTCTAATGCGGGATAGATTTTTTTAATATCGGTAACACCGCTATCCGAATTAGTCGTTGCACCTGCGGGGTAAAGTTTAGCGGCATGTATCAAGCCCAATTTTTTGGCTTCAATAATGGTTTCTGCCGAGGTTAAATCGGTAAGATAAAGCACCATTAATGGATCTAGTGTGGCATCACCTTCTAACGCAGCGGTTATGCGTTGACGATATGCTTGCGCTTCAGAAGCATTACTTACTGGCGGCACGAGGTTAGGCATCACGATAACGCGAGCAAATTGTCTGGCAGCATCATTCACCGTGCGCAGCAAAGCCTTGCCGTCACGCAAATGGATATGCCAGTCATCTGGTTGGGTTAGAGTAAGTGTGTTTGCCGAATTCATTGATCGCCTTTCTTTGGTTGAAAGATAACATATTTGCGTTGCGGGTGTTGAGCGCAAAGCTGGGTACTTATTCGGCTACTTCTCCTTGCCCGCAGCCTTGCTTGCGGGCTTGATCAGGGCTAGCGGCAAGTGATGACTAGCGAGAGGGTGGGCAAAGTGCGAAGTTGATCCGCTTTTGCTTCTATAGGGGCGGTTTTGCGTTGAATTGGCGTTAAAGAAACGCCGGAAATTGCCGCTAACAAGCAGATAGTAATCATCAGCTTAAAAGTTTGTTATCTATGCAGTCAGCTTTACTTACAGCCCTGTTTAATCACTGCAACGCTAGCCTATTTGGCAGGCAGCGGCTAGATTTGGCTTGTCTGTCTGTATTGCGAGTATTTAGCATAAGGTCATCAGGCTCAAAGCCATCAGATCTAAGATCTCCAGGCTTAAAAGTACTAATGATTTTGGCTTTAAGCTTAACTTCAAGCCTGTCGCAGGCGCTGACGTATCATCCGCGCATGGATCACGCGACCTGGATATCCGATGCCTCGGTCTTGCAATGTCGCTTAACCCAGCCGATTCCGTCTTTTGGTCAGGCGGTTTTTGCTCATAGCGCGGGACAGCCCTTACGGTTTTATTTGCAAACCGTATCCAACCCTCTAGCTGAGGGGTTGGCGTCGCTGAAGTCTAATCCGCCGAGTTGGAATCCGCAGCTGCCGGTTATCGATCTTGGTCGGGTCAATGTTAAACGGGGGGATTTTCCTGTGCAGCTAGACGCGACGCTATCTACCCGATTATTGGCCGAACTGTTTCAAGGTAAATCGCCGAGCTTTGTGCGTCGAGCATGGTATATCGAGCAAGCTTATAACCCTGAAGCTGATGATATTGCCGCCGATACGCCCTCGATGAACGAAATAAGCTTTAGCAATAGGCAATTGGCGCAGCAAGCGGATACCAATCAAGCGATAGAAGTGGCCTTGTCGTCGGTTAACTTCCGTGAAGCATATTCGCTATACAGGCAGTGTTTAGCGCGTTTAATGCCGGTGGGTTTTGATCAGCTAGAGCGTTCGCGAGTGAAGTTTGACAGCGATAAGTGGGAGCTAAAGCCAGAAACAACAGAGTGGCTGGATATAGTCGCCCGCTATGCCATTGCCGATCCTCAATTGGATCAAATCTATATCGACGGTCATACCGACAACACCCATACCA
>CAJQQO010000295.1 GCA_905480475.1 uncultured Pseudomonadales bacterium
ACCCGTGCAATTAGTTTTGAGGATGTCGAAATTCCTGAGCATTACCGGCTAGGTAATGAAGGTGATGGTTTTAAGTTTGCCATGAAGGGTTTAGACGGTGGTCGAATTAATATTGCCACCTGCTCAATTGGTGTGGCTCAAGCGGCAGTTAATTGCGCCCAGCAATATATGCAAGAGCGCGAGCAGTTTGGTAAACCTATTGGTTCTTTTCAAGCCTTGCAGTTTAAATTTGCCGATATGGTTACTGAGTTGGTTGCGGCACGTCAAATGGTTAGGCTAGCGGCGGCTAAGTTAGATAGTCAACATCCTGAAGCTACCACTTACTGCGCGATGGCAAAGCGTTTCGCGACTGATACTGGTTTTGGTATTTGCGACTCGGCTTTACAATTACACGGTGGTTATGGTTATTTACGTGAGTATCCGCTAGAACGATTCTTCCGCGATGCGCGTGTGCATCAAATTCTGGAAGGGACTAATGAAATTATGCGAGTGATAACTTCACGCCGCATATTACAAGACGATGGAATAGAGGCTATACGATGAGCGACGCACTTAAGCTAGAAAAACACGGCCATGTGACTACAGTTACCTTTAACAATCCTCCTGCGCATACTTGGACTCCCGAGAGTTTATTGCAGTTAATCGATATTGTTGAAGCACTCAATAACGACACCGAAAATTACTCTTTGATATTAACCGGTGATGGCGAAAAATTCTTCTCTGCCGGAGCGGATCTTAATGGTTTTAATCATAACGATAAGGGCCGTGCATTTGAATTTGCGCTAGCGTTTGGCCGCTCTTTTGAAGTGCTGAGTAATTATAATGGCGTTTCCATTGCGGCAATAAACGGTTACGCCATGGGTGGCGGATTGGAAGTTGCACTGGCTTGCGATATTCGTATCGCCAGTCAAAACGCGCAGATGGCGTTACCTGAATGCGCAGTGGGTTTATTGCCATCGGGTTTAGGAACACAACATTTGCCGTGGTTGGTCGGCGAGCAATGGGCTAAGCGAATGATTCTACTTGGCGAAAGACTCAAAGCTGATAGAGCATTAGCGATTGGTTTGATATCCGAGATTGTTGAAAGCGATCAGTTGATAAATAAAGCAATGGAGTTAGCGACTAAGGTAGAAAAACAAAGCCCGACCTCGGTACGCTACTGCAAAGAATTAATTATGGCTGCAAGACATCAGCCTATGAGTAGTCAATTTACTACCGAGCGAGAGCAATTTGTTAAACTCTGGGATAGCCAAGATCAAAAAGAAGGGGTTGCAGCTTTTATTGAGAAACGTCAGCCCGTCTGGCAAAACGCTTAAAACTGCTGCGCAACGCATAAAAGCTTGGAGAAACTATTAATGGCTCATAGCAAAATTGATTCGGTAGTTTTGTTTGACGAACTACCCGCGTCTAATAATTATAAGCTTGCAAGAGCAACGCTGAACATTCCTTCAACGCTGAATGCCTTAACGACGGATTGTGTTGAGTTGCTATTATTGCAGCTAGCAGCATGGGCAACGGATGATTCTATTGCCTGTGTGGTGATTGATGGCAGTGGTGAAAAAGCCTTTTGTGCCGGTGGCGATGTACAAGCACTGCATGCTAGCGCAGTAGCAACACTGGGTGGGCCATGTGTCGATGCAGAGAATTTCTTTGCTCGCGAATACCGAATGAATCATCTATTACATACTTATAACAAGCCCATTATTGTTTGGGGCGACGGCATTGTTATGGGTGGTGGTTTGGGTATTTTTGCTGGCGGCAGTCATCGCGTAGTGACTGAAACTTCGCGCTTTGCCATGCCTGAAGTGACTATTGGTTTGTATCCCGATGTTGGTGGCAGTTACTTTTTAAATCGTATGCCTAAATCTACAGGTCGATTTTTAGCCTTAACCGGTGCTTCGTTTAACGCCGCTGATGCTGTCTATACCGGCATTGCCAATCACTTTATCAACCGTGATAGTTTTCAGTCAGTGGTCGATCAGTTGATTATCGCAGCGCCGACCAAACATGATCAAGTGACATCACTGCTCAATCAATTTGAAGCGCAATCGTTTTCGGCGTTACCAACCGCAAATGTAGAGCCACATAGCGAGATAATTGAATCCTTAGTGGGTGATCAGCCCATTCAACAAGTGATGAAAAATTTTGCAGCGCTGCAAACCGATGATAAATGGCTAGCTAAAGCCAAGCAGAGCATTGAACACGGTTCGTCACTAAGTGTGTTGCTTATTGATAAGCAATTATCGGTTTGCACAGAGCTATCCTTAGGCGAGTGTTTTCAGGCGGAGCTGGTTTTATCAACCAATATCGTGCGCTATCCAGAATTTGCAGAAGGTGTGCGTGCTTTACTGATTGATAAGGACCGCAATCCTCAGTGGCAATTTTCTGCTATTGATAAAGTTCCGGCAGATTTAGTGGATGCATTTTTTATCGCCCCGTGGCAAGACAATCCACTTAATGATTTGATTTAAAACTAAACGCTCAAGGTTTTTAAATTAAGCCTTTTATCGTATTTAACGGATAGTAATTATGGCTAAAATTGCATTTATTGGTTTAGGAAATATGGGCGGCCCAATGGCGGCCAATCTGATTAAGGCCGGTCACGAAGTTTGTGTATTCGATTTAGTTGCTGAAATGGTCAAAGCGTTAACCGATCAAGGTGCTAGCTCCGCAGGAACAGCGAGCGAAGCTGCTGTGGGTAAAGATTTTATTATTAGTATGTTACCTGCGGGAAAGCATGTTGAATCGGTTTACCTTGCCGATGACGGCATACTCAATGTGTTAGATAAAAATGCGGTGGTGATTGACTCCAGTACGATTGATGCTGCGACCACGCAAAAAGTCGCGGCTAAAGCGACGGAGTTAGGTGTGAAAATGATGGACTGCCCGGTGTCCGGCGGCGTTGCAGCGGCTAAGGCTGGAACCTTGGCCTTTATGTGTGGCGGTACCGAAGCCACTTTTGCCGAAGTTAAACCGATACTAGAGGCAATGGGGAAAAATATTTTTCATGCCGGTGATAACGGCGCAGGGCAGATTGCAAAAATGTGCAATAACATGCTGCTCTCGATCCACATGATTGGTACTGCCGAGGCGCTGCAGCTAGGTGCTGATAATGGGCTTGATCCAAAAGTCCTGTCAGAAATTATGCTCTCTAGCTCAGGTCGAAATTGGTCTTTAGAGGTTTATAACCCTTATCCCGGCGTAATGGAAAATGCGCCGGCATCCAATAATTATCAGCCGGGTTTTATGGTGAACTTAATGTGTAAGGATTTAGGTCTGGCCATGGAAGCTGCGGATGCAAGTGATAGCTCGACGCCTCTGGGGGCATTGGCGCAAAGCTTGTATAAAGCGCATGCTGCTGAGGGTAATGGAAAAATGGATTTCTCTAGTATTTTGCAATGGCTAAAATCCAAATAGTTTTTATAAGATTTCTGGATTTCTAGTAACGCCGTAAGCTTAACTCCAGGCTTTTAAATAAAGCTCAACCATCTCCTCGACACTGGGTACGCGTGGATTATTACCCGGTGATCCCGAGCCCAGCGCTTGCCTAGCCATCTCTGTCGTTAAGGACTCATAGCGATGCTTATCAATACCAAAAGCCGATAAGCTTGGCACATCCAAATCGTTATTAAGCCGGTATAACTCGGTCATTAATGCTTCACAGGCCTGTTGGTCTCCTACGGTTTTATCAAATAGACCCATTGCTCTTGCACATTCGGCATAGCGAGCTTGTGCTGCAGGTATCGAGTACTCAGTAATGCTTGGCAGCAACATTGCATTAGACAAGCCATGCGGCACTTCAAAGAATGCGCCAATTGGCCGACTCATACCATGCACTAAGGCAACCGATGCCGAGGAAAATGCAATACCGGCCAATGTTGCGCCAAGCATCATCGCTTTACGTGCGTGGTGATTGTCGGGATCGTGATAAACCCTTGATAGATTCGGCCCGATTAAACGCAATGCGGCAAGCGCCTGACTATCACTATAAGGGTTTGCCCGCTGGCTTACATAAGCCTCAATCGCGTGGGTTAATGCATCGAGACCAGAGTCGGCCGTGACGCGTGGCGGCATTGTTAACGTGAGCGTGTAATCAATTAGCGCGGCGTCTGGAACATAGCCGATACCAGTGCAAAGCATTTTTTCATGGCTTTGATCATCGGTAATTACAGTAAATCGAGTGGCTTCGGAGCCAGTGCCAGCGGTAGTAGGTATGGCAATTAAGCGAACGCCGGATTGACTTTGATCATGCGGTACTTTGTAGTCGCTAATATTGCCGCCGTGTGTGCCGATCACATTAATGGCTTTTGCCGAATCCATAACACTGCCGCCGCCAATCGCCACGATTGAATCAAAGCTTCCTGCTTTAAAAAATTCAATGCCCTTGATAATTGAACTAGAGGTGGGTTCGGGCACGGTATCGGCAAAAATAACCGCTGTTATATTTTGTTCTTTAAGCGCGGCAGTAATTTTTTCTAAATGGCCTAGCGATAGTAATATTTGATCGGTCACAATCAGGCAGTGCTTGCAGTTAAAGCGATTTAACACATTGGCTAGCGTTAATGCTGCTCCCGGCCCCACTTGAAGTATTGGCGGTAAATAGGTACTGCTAATAGCCTGCGTAAGGGGATTGCTGCTTGATGTATTATCTGGCGAGTTTGAGATAGGCATAAATTAACCATGATTGTTGGCGTAACTAAATTTAACGCCAGCGTAATTATTATTGATGATATTTTCTTATCGTGACTGATTGTTGATAGCGCTAATTACTGATGCTGTGGCGCGTATATTAGCATTTTCTTATTGGGAAGAGCTGTTCATAAAACAGTTAAGCGTGCTTTGTAATCAGATATTAAGGGTGGTAGTGATCTGCAGAAAGCTGTGCTGAGAAAAAGTGTAACAAAAAAAGCAATCGGTTTTGTAGTCATATACAAAACCGACGCTATAGGGAGAACGAAACTAAAGCTGGATTTACAGCACGCTTAAAGCCATACCTTTTAAAGACGTTAGATCGCGTATTTTGATATTTCGTCGGCTAGCTGAAATAAGCTTGTTGTTTTGCAGACGAGTAAATAAACGGCTAATAGTCTCTTCGGTCATTCCTAGATAATGCGCGATATCGCGTCTCGGCATGGGTAAATTAAATTCGGTAGCCGATTGACCCAGTTTATTTAAGCGATTAGATATATCAACTAAGAATGTGGCTAATCGTTCTTCGGCATGTTTATGGTGCAATAACAATAGCGGCTGCTGGCGTTCATGGATTTCATTGCACAAAGCTTTAACTAACACTCTTTGTAAGTCGGGGTCAGTTAAAAAGCTATTTTCCAATTTAGTAAAAGGGATTTCACAAATTGAGGTAGTATCCAGTGCCTCGGCAGAACATATATGGTGGCCTTTAAGCATGCCATCCATACCGAATAGCTCGCCGGGTAAGTAGAACCCGGTGATATGTTCTTCGCCTTCTTGATCCAATTGGTAAAGCTTTATGCTGCCAGAGCGTACGATAAAAATGGATGAAAAATCATCGTTACGACGATAAATATGTTTACCTTTACGAACCGGTTTAGGATGACGGGCAATCGTTTGTAAGGAATCCATGGTGTTATCACTTAAGCTTTGATTAAGACAGACACTATTTATATGGCAATCATGGCAGCCCTGACGTTGTTTGATGGGTAGTTCGATTTTTACGCCGTCTTCGACACCGGCTTTTTGTAAATCATTACCTTTGACGATAATCGTGTCATGCATTTTTTTCGTTTGCACTGATGATTTCTTAGTGCTTGGACGTAATTGCATGGGTTGAATTCTTGACTGTGCTACTTCGGACGATCTTATCTCGTATGCGGCGACCATAGTATACCCCTTGAGTTGCAGTTAGTGATGTCAGTTCCTTATTGTGTAGATTACTTAGGACGAGATAAAAAAAGAATTAGCGATTGTGCTGAAAAGAATACGCATTGCTGCTGATAAACTACGTACTAACACGTAGTTTTGATCCAGATAAGGGGTATTTGCTAGGCTCTGCCGCCACAGGAATACCGTAAATTGGCTTGGCAGAAATCTAGGCAGTTGTTTAGCTAAGAGGCACAGTTACTCGCCTTCTAAAGCAGATACAGTGATGGTAATTTTACTTGCTGGACTAAGCGCTTGGCAGTCGTTATATTCCTCAGTGGTCAAATCTATAAGTAATCTTGATTAATAGAGCATGCAAAAGCGATCAACAAGAGTGACCAATAGAAACCGTCAATTACGATATTCAAGAGCGCAAAAAATGACATTAGATGCAATGCCGCATACTCCGTTTGAAGCGCTGTTAGACGCTGCAGTAGACGGTATTATTGTAATCAATGATCAGGGTGTGATTGAGATAATTAATCCTGCCGCCGAGCAGTTATTTGCCTACCAAAATGCTGAGCTTATCGGCCAAAATGTTAGCTGTCTGATGCCCAGTCCTGATAGCGATAGGCACAATAGTTATCTTGAGCAATATCTGAGCTCGGGTATTCGTAAAATGATTGGTATTGGTCGAAAAACCGTAGGCAAAAAAAAGGATGCCAGTGAGTTTCCTATGTATTTATCTGTCGGCCATATTGATGGCGTCAGTAAAACCAATTTTGTTGGGATTATCCGTGACCTAACCGATCAGGAAGATAAAGAGCAAGCTATTCTGCAAAGCGAAAAAGAAATCAGGCTACTGCGTGAAAGGTTGACCCACGTAGCGCGTATTTCAACAATGGGTGAGATGGCAACCGGTATTGCGCATGAAATTAATCAACCGCTTACTGCCATCGCAACTTATGCGCAGGCATCTAGACGATTATTACTGTCCGGCGCGACTGACTCAAGTGATTTACTTGAGGCCTTGGATAAAATTGATGCGCAGGCTCAGCGCGCGTCTAGAGTTATTTCCAGTATTCGACAACTATCCAAAAAACACGGTTTGATTTGCAAGGATTATTTGTGCGTTGATTTAATTAGCGAGGTGGTTGCGCTTGCCGAAACCTATGCGCATGAAAAAGGTAAGGAAATTGTATTGAATTTAAGCCAAATACCGCAGGATCAACAGGTCAGGGTGGATTTGATTCAAACCCAACAGGTGTTGTTAAATCTAATCAATAACGCAATCGAAAGTATGTTGCCAGAAAATGATAAACCAGAGTTTGGATTAAATAACGATGTAGAAAGTGTTGTAGAGCAGAGCGCGAGTTCAAACAACATTTTAATTTTGGTTAAACCGCTTGATGAATTTATGCTTGAAGTATCGGTAGTCGATCAGGGGCATGGTGTTGATAAGGCGCATAGCGAGCAGTTATTTGATGCGTTTTTTACTACCAAGCCCGATGGTTTGGGAATGGGCTTATCGATTTGCCACTCGATAATTGCTTCGCAAGGCGGCGATATTTACTTTAACGACAATGAATTTGGCGGCAGTACTTTTTCAGTTACTTTACCTATTTCTATCGGTCAGCAAGATTAAATGGCAGGCAATAATGATGGACGAAAATGAACCTTGTGTGATGATTATCGATGATGATGAGTCGGTGCGTGAAGCATTAGAGTTTTTAATGAAGTCGGTCAGTATGACGGCAAAGACTTATAGCTCTGCAATGGAATTTATTGACGAGTTCAACCCTCAACAACGCGGTTGTATTGTCTCGGATATTCGCATGCCGGGCATGAGTGGCTTGGCGATGCAGGAAGAATTAAATAGGCGTCGAGCCTGTCAGCCTATTATATTTATTACCGGCCACGGTGATATTGCGATGGCAGTAGATGCGATTAAAAATGGTGCTGCAGACTTTCTTACCAAGCCATTTAGAGATCAGGATTTATTGGACGCAGTAAATAAAGCGCTTGCTGTAAATGAATCCAAGCTTAACGAACTTGATTCTCAGGAAGAAGTGATGCAGCGCTTAAAAACCCTAACCGCGCGAGAGCGGCAAGTGCTTGAATTAGTTGTTATTGGAAAAGCCAATAAAGTTATAGCCGATCAGCTTAAGCTAAGCCCGCGCACCGTTGAAGTGCATCGCAGTCATATGATGGAAAAGATGCAAGTGCGTACGGTGGCCGAATTGGTTAAATTGGTATAATGATCATAGAAACTGTTCCAGTGAATCAATTCAATCCTCATTGTTTTAAGTCTTATAGCCATAGTCGTTATCCTATTACTGCGGTCGAAAATAAACCTGCGAATAAAAAATCGCAATAAAAAACTGTTTTATAAATCGTGGTTTGCTATTCATATTATCAAAGTCTATTTCCAGTTGATTTGCATCAACTCATAGAGGTGATTGAGTCACTATGCTTAGCTTATGGAAAAAGTTTAATTTATTTATTCCCTTGCGTTAGTAAATAAAGCATCGAGATCGAATGAATGAAACTATCAAAAGGGAATAAAGGTATCAAAAGGGAATAAAGGCATCGAAATGCAAAGAATGCTTCGATTGACAAAGAAAACATCGTTAAATGGAATTGAAAAAATTAAGAGCGCAGAAAATAATAGGCCGCTTATAGCCACAACGCTGTTTTTTAAGAATGGTTTTGTAAGCTTTTCTCATTGCAGGTTAGAAGTAAATGGATAAGCAATTTAAAATAATATCACCCGACTGTAACGCTAAAGTTTATGTTGCGGATCGGGATACTGATGTCAGTCAAAGTATTCAGTTGTTACTTAAAACTGAAGATCTGATGGTCAATTTATTTGACTCTGGGCAATCTCTGCTTAAAAAGGCGATTATTGAACCGCCTAGTTGTATTGTGATGGATGCCATTATGCCCGATATCGATGGGCTGACATTGCTACAACGGATGCGCGAGCACGCTATAGAAACCCCGGTTATTTTATTGGGGGGTAATAGTGAAGTGGCTGCTGTTGTTGACGCGGTCAAAGCTGGTGCATGGGATTATTTTGAAAAACCCTTTCTACAGCGAGCCCTTATCGATAGTGTCGCTCGGGCCATAAAAGCAGCGCTATAAAATCTGGCCAAACTCCAATTTTGCTAAAATATCCGTTATTTATCTTAAGGCAATCTTTGCGCTCGCGCTGTGTAATTCTGGCTAGCTATTAAGTCCAATCTTCAGAATTTATCGCGGCTAGACACAAACGTTGGCTTAATTGACTTGAATCAACAAGCCTATCTCGCATCAACGTAATATTTCATCATAGTATATCAATATTTTCCACAGCTTAGAGCTGCGGATTCCAAGAGGAGGGTTTATGAATAGCTTTAAAGATATCCAAGAAGAATACGCCGAGTTGTATGACACCTTGCGTCAACAACGAGACGAGCTGCGTGTGCAGATTCATTTAGCCGGTATGGAAGTCAAAGACGAGTGGGAGGAGTTGGAGCGTCAGTGGGACCACTTGCGCTCTAAGACTAAAGAGTTAAAAGATATCGCCGGTGATTCAGCTGTTGAAGCAAGTCACACTGCCAAGGATCTAGCCCATACCATTAGCGTTGGTTATCAAAAAATTAGGGATTCGCTATAAGTAAGTGACTAAGATCGGGAATTGTTAGGTAAACAAAAATGTTCCGGAAACGCCAAGAGAATTACTAGCTAATGATTCTCTTGGCGTTATTTTTATCGCCTGTATTTACCTTCCTATCCGTCATAAGGACAGGCCTGCTGGCAGTTAACGATAGACCAGCGAGAAGCATAATCTGCTGTTAACAATGCCTTTGAAGTAAAAATAACCAAGACAATGCGGCGCTATCGTATTAGTATCGATATTAAGCGCGACTAATGGTTATAAAAATATGATTGAAAAACATCGAGTGCATCAACCGCCACTGACGGGCTGGGTAGATCATATTCAGGCCGTTATTGCCCGTTTACTGCAACTAGCAATATTTGTCTTAGTGATTGTGTTATTAATTAATCAGCAGTGGCTTAATGCATTCACGGGTGCATTTGTTTTTACGCTAACCTTTGTGCCCGCTATCTTAGAGCGGCAGCTAAGCCTGTATTTACCTGTTGAATTTACCTTGATCACCACAGCCTTTCTTTATGCGTCTTTTGTTTTAGGCGAAGTGCGAGACTTTTATGTTCGCTTTTGGTGGTGGGATTTAATGCTACATAGTTTGTCGGCGTTAATGATCGGTATTATTGGTTTTTTAATGGTCTATGTTTTTTATATGACTAATCGAGTCATTATCGCTCCTATTTACGTAGCAATTATTACCCTGTGTTTATCTGTGACTACCGGGACTCTCTGGGAAATATTCGAATTTTCTATGGACTGGTTTTTTCAGTTTAATATGCAAAAGTCCGGTCTTGTCGATACCATGACTGATTTAATGGTCAATGCGGTTGGTGGTTTGTTGGCAGCGATTCTGGGTTATTTATATGTGCGAAACGGTGACTCATTGATTGTTGATCGGCTTGTTCGTTATTTTGTCACCAGAAACCCGAGATTATTTGACCATCATTTCTCGCGGGTAAAAAAGCGCAAGGACAATTAAACTTTAAATTCCTTTTTATTTCGTTTTCTTCGCATCCAATTGATCGGCTTTAAAATAGCAGGATAAGACATTAGTTTTTTCTCCAAGCGATACTTTCCCGGGTAGTCCAAAAATAATATGCCGATTAATAAGGTTAAAATACCTTGTCCGGGCAGCACCAGCATCACAATACCGCATAACACTAATATTAAACCGGCTAGGTTTTTTGCCACAATAAAAACAATGCTCAATGGATAGGGTAGCTGCTTATATTGCGAGGGGCGTTTTTCTTTCTCAAAGTAATCGTCGGGTATAGTCGCTACTACATAGGGTAATGCCACAATACAAATCACTAGCATGCAGGCTGAAGCCACGGCAATCCAAAAGAATAGCTCGGTGTGTCCAAGCAGATATTGATAGACCGAAGCAATCATCCCTTGTTGCTCTCACCGGTATTTGTAAATGGTCGCTTAGTGGTGGAAAACTCGGCATAAACGGCGCAATGGTCAGATAGCTGCTTCCAAGGCGCGCCAGTTAACACTTTAGCGGTTACTAGCTCAAGCCCACGGAAATAAATACGATCCATAGGTAACATCGGTGCATAGGCAGGGAAGGTGGCAACCGGTTTGCCTGCACTGGTAGATAGCGCTTCTTTTAACATTAATGCGTCACTTAAATATTTACCCAATTTGCTTTGCCAGTCGTTAAAGTCGCCAGCGATAATTATCGCGTCATGTTCCGACGTGCGGCTTTCGATAATCTTGATTAAGCGTTTTATTTGTACTCTTCGCTCGGCAGAAAGTAAACCGAAGTGTACACAGAAAAGCTGTAAGTTATCCATTGTACGAGTATGCAAAACGCCGCGATGAGATTTTGGCAAAATACTTAGATCAAAATTATTGTCTTCTAATAAATTGTATTTGCTAAGAATCGCGTTGCCATGATGACCATGGTCATATACCGCGTTTCTGCCGTAGGCATGATGCGGCCAGACGGAGTCGGCAAGAAACTCGAACTGTGATTCGGGTATCCACTCTGGAATCTTACGCGCGTTATGATGGTTTTCGCCGACTACTTCTTGTAAAAAAAGAATATCAGCATGGCTTAAACGAATCGCTTCACGTATTTTTTTTAGTAAAAAACGTCGGTTGCCAGTGTTAAAACCTTTATGAATATTATAAGAGCACACTCTTAGCGTTGTTTGGTTGCCGGTTAATTCTAGAGTGGGTGCATTCATTTAAAGGCTTATTCGCTATTCAGACATATATGATGTTATAACCTTATCATTGCAATAAGCTTTCATCAATCGGGTTAAATTGCTGAACGCTATTTATTAACGAGTCGGCGCTTAATTGGCTTACGCCATAGGCTTCGCCAGTGATTCCATAATCATTGTTTATGGTTTTCATTAGCATATCAAAATCGCCATCGCCCGATAATAATATAATAGTATCGATGGCTAAATCAGGATTGCTGGCAGTTTGTAGTATATCGATAGTAATGCCAACATCCCAATCACCTTTAGCAGAGCCATCACTGCGTTGGATAAAGGGTTTCAGTTTTACCTCAAAGCCAATCGAGCGTAGTGCCGATTGGAATTGGCGCTGTTTTTCATCGTGTCGATCAATTGCATAGGCCTTGGCAAGTACAATTTCACCTTGTTCGCTAATACGACGCCAAAGCGCACGATAATTAAATTGTTTTTGATAGGCCTGACGCGTGGTGTAATATATATTTTGCACGTCGACAAAAACTGCTATTTTTTTCAATTGGGTATTTTCTCTTGAATGGTTTGCTTATTTTTTTGCGGGCTTAAATATCAAATACCACTTTAATTGCGCCAGCCGATCTATCCGCCGCAGTGGCAAATCCCTCGGCAGCCCCATCCAAGGGAAAGCGATGTGAAATAAGAGTTTTGGCTATGCCTGAATTTTTAGCAAGAATATTTCCGGCTTCAACAAATTCACGCTCGGCATGTTTACATTGATAAGTCATCGCCGCAACAATTTCCAATTCTTTCATAGTAAATTCCATACCTAATGCAACAGGCGCCCAAAAGCTGCCCAACATAACAATCTTACCCATAGGTTTAGCTAAATGAGCAGCTTGAGCTAAGCTATCCGAATTACCGACTGCATCAAAAACGATATCGTAAGCATCACTAATAGTATCGCCAGCTCCAAGTTGGCTGGCGGCATTTTGTTGGTGGGCATGTCTTGCCGATAAATCAAAACTGATACCGCGAGCGTTTAATGCCGCGGCAGTCATTAAGCCAATAGCGCCCGCACCAATAACTAGCGTCTTATTTTGAGTTTGTATCTTTGCCCGGTTTAGACCGTGTAGCGCCACAGCCAAAGGCTCAATCATCGAGGCATGGCAAATATCCAAACCACTGGGTAAAACCACTAAGGATTCAGCAGGGGCGATCACATACTCGGCCATACCGCCATCGAGGCCTACGCCGATAATATTAGGGTTATCACTGCAATGACTGCGGTAGCCATCTTCACAGGCGGGACAAATTCCGCAGGATATAATTGGCTCAACAGCGACCGCGGTTCCATCCGGCGTTGTGCCGGCAAACTCATGACCAAGTACTCGATTTTCAGCCCAGCCACGCGACATAAGATGTAAGTCAGAGCCGCAAATTGAGGCCGAGTTAACCTTTATCTTAACGCCGTCACCGCTAGGCTCGGGTAAATCGACTAGTTGTGGGCTTTTATTGCTAATTTGTATTGCTTTCATTTGGCTGCCTGTAATTAAAATTGTCTTTGTTTGCTAGCGGCTATAGCGAGCAAGTTCAATACCGTTAGAATGGCGTCTGCTCAACTGAACGAAAGTGTTAGGGTTTATGAACCTATTTATAAACCCGTTTATCAGTTTTTAAACTTATGCTGTGATTTATAATCGCTGTATATTTAGCCTAAGCAGAATATTGATATCGATTGCTGGCTTATTAAAGTTAACACTATTCAAACCACGCCTAAATGGCTAATGGTTAAATCATTGAGGATTAACAACCATGAAAATACTGCTAGTTGGCGGAACCGGTTTGGCCGGTGGCAATGCCGCGATTTATTTACAGCAACAGGGCCATGATGTCACATTGATGTCGCGTAATAAACCTACGGCAGACGCTTTAGCTGGCTTTGATTTCTTAGCTGGCAATTATATTGAAGATGACTGCACTGATGGTCGTTTAAACGGTTTTGATGCTTTGGTATTTGCTGCCGCAATGGATATTCGCTATTTACCGCAAGATGGCTCGATCTCGCCTGATGAATTTTATCATCAGTGTAATACCGTTGCGGTGCCACGTTTTTTTGCAGCCGCGCAAGCGGCGGGTATTAAGCGCTGCGTCTATTTGGGTAGCTTTTACCCAACCGTAGCGCCGCATCGTATTGATGAGTGCGCCTATGTGCGCTCACGCCACCTGAGCGATCAAGCGGTATTAGCGATGAGTACGGCAGATTTTAACGTTTGCAGTCTTAATGCGCCGTTTATTTTAGGTCATTTACCCGGCTTGAATATACCGCATCTAGGCGCCTTGGTTCACTACGCACAGGGTGCCATTGAGGGTGCGCCAATCTTCGCACCTGAAGGCGGGACCAATCATATTAGTACTGAGTCGGTATCTGAGGCAATCGAAGGTGCGCTCTTACGCGGCGAATCAGGTAAGGCTTATTTAATTGGTGATGAAAACTACCATTGGAAAGACTATTTGGAATTGTGGTTTGCCGCGGCGGGTAATCCGCTGGAGTTAGACGTTAAGGCTGATGATCATCCCATGCTGCCGCATGCCATTATGTTTGCTGGCGCCGGTGCTACAGTAAATTATGAACCTGACCCCGCAGAAACCGCGCTATTGGGTTACGGGCGCAATAGAATCCAATCGATGATCAAAGAGGTCGTACAGACCTATACTGGTTGATTCAATATCGGCTTAAATAAAACCGGTGAATTCCTGGTGGAATCCACAGGGTCTGGCGCTGGCTAATTAGTCCAATACAGGCGCATGTTGTTGTCATTTGTTGTCAGTGTCTATTTTGTTACAGTGATGTTTGATTGGCTAATTGTCGATTTGTAGATGGTCAGCAGTGGATTAATTGTTGATAGCTTATTAACGTCAGCAGATAAATATTTAAAGCAAGTAAAGGTGCCCATGTGAGCGATCTTGAGCAATTCAGAGTGGAGGTGGCAGATTGGCTAGAAGCCAATTGCCCAGCGTCTATGCGGGTAAAACCGACCCTTAAAGACAATGTCTATGGTGGGCGCAAATGGGTTTGGGAAAATGCCGATGCCAAACTCTGGTTAGAGCGAATGGCTGACAAAGGCTGGACCGTTCCCGATTGGCCTGTCGAATACGGTGGCGGTGGTTTAGATGCCAAGCAGACCAAGATCCTATTTAAAGAAATGACTCGCTTGGGCTGTCGCAAACCCTTAATCGGTCATGGCATTATGATGCTGGGCCCCGCTTTATTAGAGCATGGCTCCGAACAGCAAAAGCAAGAGCACTTACCGAAGATTGCGCGCGGAGAAATTCGTTGGTGTCAGGGTTATAGCGAGCCGGGTGCGGGTTCAGATTTGGCTAGCCTTCGTTGCAAAGCGGAAGATAAGGGTGATCATTTTTTGGTAAATGGTCAAAAGAGTTGGACAACGGATGCCGACAAAGCGGATTGGATGTTTTGTTTGGTACGCACCGATTTTGAAGCAAAAAAACAAGCGGGCATCAGCTTTGTTTTATTTGAAATGGCAACGGCCGGTGTGTCGACCCGCCCCGTGCCGCTGATTACCGGCGTGTCACATTTTTGTGATACCTTTTTAGATAACGTTGTAGTACCCAAAGAAAATTTAGTAGGCGAGTTAAATAAAGGTTGGACCATTGCAAAAGCCTTGTTGGTGCACGAGCGCAAACATATGGCGGATTTGGAATCGTCAATGCCAACACCCCGTTATTCGGTTGTCGAATACGCGAAGCATTATCTGCCGTTAAGCGACGATGGTAAGGTCCGTGATGGAGTGATGCGGCAACGTATTGTTAGCCATTTAATGACCAAACAAGTAGTAGAACTCACCGAGCGTCGCGCGTTTGAAGAAGGTATGGCCGGCTATTTTGATATGCGGGTCGTTAATATCTTTAAATATGTCGGGACAGAGGATCAAAAAGATAAAGCGGATCTTATTGTTGATATACTCGGTCTCACAGCAACGCGTTGGGACGAAGAAAGCAACGAGGCGGACTTGTACCGCGCGACAGCCGAGTGGATGTCATCCAAAGCCTATACGATTGCCGGAGGCAGCTCCGAGGTGCAACTTAATGTTGTCGCCAAGCATTCTTTGGGATTGCCCGATGCGCAGTAGCGTTTTTCGCTAGACTATTTAGTTTGTCACTAGGCGATCTGCGTGCAAGAAAAAACATCAATTATATTTTGTAGAAAAATATCAAAACACCATGAGGAAAAAAGCAGCATGAGCGATTTTAAAAAATGGGAGTGCGTGATTTGTGGATTTATCTATGATGAAGAAGCCGGGCTTCCCGGTGAAGGTATTGACCCAGGTACTAAATGGGATGATGTGCCTGAAGATTGGGAATGTCCTGATTGTGGTATCAGTAAGTTCGATTTTGAAATGATGGAAGCTGATTAGTGATTGCTTACAGATGCAATTAAAAAGACTATTAATGCAATCTTGTAAAATTGTCTGTAATAGAAATTCTTTCTATACAATAAAATAACGTAGCGTCAAGGCAATTAAATCAGGCTTGACGCTACGTTAAGCTCAAAATAACCGTATAAATTTCTTCCTCTGACGGTTTTTTATTAATAAATAGTTAAGTAAAATCCCGCCTGCTAATATCGCTTCAATCTTTTGTCGTTGCGAAGCTTGGCTAAGAATTTATCGCTACGAGTATCTCGCTAGCAATCATCAGATATTAGGAAATATAAAATGCCGCAAGATACAGTTGATGCAGTCGTTATTGTCAGTGCTGTGAGAACGCCTATGGGCGCGTTTCAGGGAGTGTTTAGTCATGCAAGCGCCATTGATCTTGGGGCGGTCGCTACTCGCGAAGCGCTTAACCGTGCAGGCTTAAACAATAATGATATTGATGAGCTTATATTTGGCTGTGTATTACCTGCGGGTTTATCACAAGCGCCAGCAAGACAAGTTGCTTTGGCCTCAGAGTTGGATTTAACCACCAGTTGCAGCACCATTAATAAAGTCTGCGGTTCGGGAATGAAAGCCGCGATGATCGCGCACGATCAAATTAAAGCGGGCAGCTGCGATGTGGCAATTGCAGGTGGTATGGAAAGTATGACACAAGCGCCGTATTTTTTAGCGAAAGCGAGAGAGGGGATGCGCCTGGGCCACGGTGAAATAAAAGACCATATGTTTTTTGACGGCTTGGAAGATGCTTATACCGGCCGGTTAATGGGGAGCTTTGCGCAAGAGCTAGCGGATAAATACCAACTTGGCCGAGAGCAGATGGATGCTTATGCGATTGAATCGTTAGCACGCGCCAATACTGCCGTTAAGCGAGGGTATTTTCGTGATGAGATTGCTGAAGTCACTGTTAGTAGTCGCAAAGGTGAATTTACCGTCGTTGATGATGAGCAGCCGGGTAAAGCTAAGCCTGAAAAAATTCCAAAACTAAAACCGGCTTTTAGCGTCGATGGCACAGTTACAGCGGCAAACTCCAGTTCGATATCTGATGGCGCAGCCGCACTAGTATTGATGAAAGAAAGCGAAGCGAGCAAGCGTGGTTTAAATCCCATTGCGCGCATTGTGGCACATGCAAGCCATGCGCAGCATCCGGGTGAGTTTGCTATTGCGCCCGTAGGGGCGATGACTAAGTTATTGGATAAATGCGATTGGTCGCTAGACGATGTTGATTTGTTTGAAATCAATGAAGCCTTTGCAATGGTTGCACTTTACGCTATGCAGTCAATGGATCTAGATCATAATAAAGTTAATATTAATGGTGGCGCTTGCGCGTTAGGTCATCCGCTCGGTGCATCGGGTGCAAGAATTATTGTTACCTTGATTTATGCCTTGCGGCGTTTGCAAAAACAACGCGGTATTGCAAGCCTATGTATTGGCGGCGGCGAGGCGACAGCTATTGCAATCGAATTGGTTTAACGAGTATTTATCAACACTGACGTTAGGAATGTACGATGGAAGTAAAAGCGAAAGTAGCATTGGTCACTGGTGGCGCATCGGGTTTGGGTTTAGCCACGGCTAAAGTGTTATTAAATGCCGGTATGCAAGTTGCAATATTCGATTTAAACCAAGAGGCCTTTGATCAAGAGTATAAAAATCAAGATGCCGCTTTTTTTAAAGTGGATGTGAGTGATGAAAGCTCAGTGGAAGACGGTATGGCGGCCTTAAAGGATCGCTTTGCTAGCTTGCATCTTTGTATTAATTGCGCCGGTATTGCGCCTGCCAAGCGAATACTCGATAGAGCCGGTGATGCTATACCTTTAGCTGGATTTGCGAAAGCGATTAATGTTAATTTGATTGGTAGTTTCAATGTCGCGCGTTGCGCGGCGGCATTAATGGCTTTAAATGCAGTAGATGAATTAGATGCCGAACGAGGTTTAATTATTAATACTGCTTCGGTTGCTGCTTATGACGGTCAAATAGGTCAGTGTGCTTACTCGGCGAGTAAAGGTGGAATTGTCAGTATGACTTTACCGATGGCTAGGGATTTAGCTAACTTGGGTATTCGTGTTAATGCGATAGCGCCGGGTATTATGGGAACGCCGATGCTACTAGCGATGCCAGAAAAAGTGCAGGACGCTTTGGTATCCAATGTGCAGTTTCCCAAGCGTTTAGGTTATCCTGAAGAGTTTGCGCGGTTAGCTTTGCATATGGCCGAGAATGCCTATATTAATGCTGAGGTGATTCGTTTGGATGGGGCTATTAGAATGCCTGCGGCGTAAGTATTAGTG
>CAJQQO010000296.1 GCA_905480475.1 uncultured Pseudomonadales bacterium
CATCAATAAAAAAATTGATATTATGGGTAATGCCGTTGCCGCCAGTTTACTCTCTGAAGATCAGCGTTTACAGTCGGTAGATTTAAGCGCAGGTGGTATTGGTTTTGGTCACGATAGCCGTTTGGAAGAAGGTAAAACTTATGCGATTAAAATATGGTTTCATCAAACCTTGTTTGGTATCGCCGCTTTTATCGAGGTTGTAGCCTGTCATCGTGCTATTGATGGTGGTTATCATATTTCCTGTTCGTTTAAATCATTGCCCGATGCCGATGAAAGTGTGATTGCCAGACATATTATGCAAGTACAAGCCAAGCAGCAACGTCTTAAGCATGGCTTGGATGAATAAAGCCGATTAGTTGAGCCGTAAAAATTTTGACTCAGAGATATCCATCATGTTTAAGCTTTCAATTATTAACCCCATGCGTATTTTATTTTATAGTTTGGCGCTATTGCTTTTAAAACTATCTATCGTCAATGTCCATGCCGAAGTGATTCAAGTACCGATTGCATCGCAAGCCAGTGACTTACAATCGGTTGCTCGGCCTGAACGTGGTAGCAGCAAAGAAGCTGTGATTGCAGAGTTTGGCAATGCTATAGCTGTTGGGCCTGCGGTAGGTGATCCGCCGATTAGTCGCTGGGAATACCAAGACTTTTACGTCTACTTTGAGTACCAACATGTTATCCATACTGTACTGAAACATCGACCTATCAATCTGCAAGAATAATTTCTTATAATACTGTTTTGAAGGCCCATCCATTAGCCTGTTTATAAACCCATCCATTATCTGTCTATGCAGAAAGGATAGATAGATTATTAGCTCCCGTCATCCACTCGCTCAACTCCATCAGTTTGATACTGAGAAATTTATTCGCGAATACTGGCAGCAAAAGCCTTTATTAATTTCTAATGGCTTAGCTGATTGGGCAAATCCTATTAGTCCTAATGAACTTGCCGGATTGGCTTTAGAAGATCATATTGAATCCAGACTAATATCGGTATCGTCTAGTAATACTGAAGAAGAGTTTGAGAATAAGGCGAGCCAAGCCTGCTCTAAGCAACAGCGCTGGCAAATAGAAACCGGCCCCTTTGAAGAGCAACGCTTAACAAATTTAAGCAATAGTGATTGGACTTTGTTAGTTCAGGCGGTTGATCAATATATTCCAGCCGTTGCAGGACTGCGCGAGTATTTTGCTTTTATTCCCGCTTGGCAAATCGATGATGTGATGGTGAGTTACGCCACGCGTGGCGGCGGCGTTGGGCCACATTTTGATCGCTATGATGTGTTTTTAGTCCAGGGTGAAGGCCAGCGTCAATGGAAAATCGGTCAGCGTTGTGATCAGCACACAGCGTTGCAAGCCGATCAGCGTTTACATTTACTGCAGGACTTTGAAGAAAGCGAGTGTTTTACTTTATCTGCTGGCGATATTTTATATTTACCACCCTATCTCGCTCATTGGGGTACGTCGCTGGATAACGACTGCATGACTTACTCGGTGGGTTTTCGCTCGCCATCGGAATCCGAATTAATAGATGATTTTACGGCGACCTTGCAAAGCCGATTATCAGAAGATGATCGCTTTCAAGATTCGATTCCTTATGTAGCTGATACTGCTCAGCGCAGCGGTGAAATCGATAGCAGTACCATTGATAATATTAAACGCTTACTTATGGAAAAAATCAGCGCTCAACTCAATGACAAAGAACAACTTAGTCGATGGTTTGGTGTTTGGGCAAGCGAGCCTAAATATGCGTTAATTGATCCATTAAGCTCAAATGAAGAGGGTTTTTCTGCTGATGAGATTATTGACATGATTCGCAGCGATAGCGCAGATTCCGAGTTTATTTGCAGAGATGATGCATCGCGTTTTTACTATATAGAGCAAGATAATAAGCTTTTGCTGTTTGTAAACGGACGCGAGATTAATTTGGATATTAATAGTAAAAGCTTGGCGGAATCGGCAAAAGCAATATGTAATAATCGAACGTTTAGCGCAGACACGTTAATACCTTGGTTGAAAGATAATAACTCAAGTCAAATCTTGCTGGAGCTATTTAATCGGCAAGAGTTATTTCTGCAAGAGTAATCACTGTATTCTCCCACAAAATCTATTAGCTATTACTTCTCCTGCATCGCCTGTTTAATCTTTTGATCGGTCTTGTACTGACTCAAGGCATACACTGACCAAATTGCCGCAGGAACCCAGCCAATCAGCGTAATTTGCAAAATCAGACAAAAAATTCCTGCAAAGGGTCGGCCTATGGTAAAAAAGTTTAACCATGGAAGTAATAACGCCAGCAATAATCTCATTATTGAACCCCTTGTCTTTATGCTTTCTTTCGCCCAGCAGCTTGCTTATTTAGCAAGCTTTTTAGATTAGTTGCCTCGTTTTACTAAGGCCTCAATCGTTCGATCAAGCTCAGATACTTCAGCCGATGATGGCACCAGAATAAGCTCATCACATCCCTGCCCTTCAAAAGTATCCAAAGCATCAATTAATGAAGCTTCATCATAGACGACTTGATGCGCTAATGCGTATTCTACTGCCTGCGGCCCAAGCACTGCCATATAACTTTTAACGTATTCCTCAAGCTGCGCTCGGCCATTTTTACCAGTCGCATACCAAAAGCAGGAGGTAATATACGGCGCTTCACTACGGCCAGCATCGCGCCATAGCTGACGTACATTATCGGCATATTGGCCAAAATTTTGATAATCTTTATTAACGGTATTATGAGTAAATAATCCGTCTGCCCATTTTGCTGCACGAGCTAATGATTTTGGTCCGGCAACGCCGGCAAATAAACGTGGCCCACCGACTTGTACCGGTTTAGGCCCAACGGCAGCCGCGCCTTCAAAGGGTATATCACCGGCCCATAGAGACTTAAGTTCTTTAACTTGCTCTTCCATACGCGAATAGCGGCGTTTAAAGGGTTTTTCTGCAGCGAAAAAATCGTGCTCTCGTCCGCCTACACCTAGGCCAACGGTTAGCCGTCCATTACTTAAAACATCAAGAGTAGCCATTTGTTTGGCTAGTATTGCCGTCGCATGAGTAGGCACCACATAAATCGTGGAATAAATTTTTACCCGCTCGGTAAGCGCTGCAGCTGCCGATAGTAAAACCGTGATTTCCTGATTATGAAAGGTCGTACGTTCACCAACAGAAATACTTTCAAACGGCCCTTGCTCAATTAGCTTGCACCATTGCACGGTGGTATCTCTGGAGTAGTCATGATCTGGAACCATACTGGGTAAAGTCATACCAATTTTCATTTGCATTTTACC
>CAJQQO010000297.1 GCA_905480475.1 uncultured Pseudomonadales bacterium
AATAAACCGTGCGACGCGTAACCACTTCGCGGCGATGCTTGATAAAACATTCAAGCAGATCTTTTAAATTTAATACCTTTGGCTGACCATCGACCAGTGCAACAATATTGATACCAAACACACTCTCAAGCTGTGTTTGCGCATACAAATTATTAATCACCACTTCGCCTAATTCGCCACGGCGCAGCTCGATTACCACACGCATACCGTCTTTATCAGACTCATCGCGCAGCTCGGAAATACCTTCGATTTTTTTCTCTTTAACCAGCTCGGCAATTTTTTCAATTAAGCGCGCCTTATTAACCTGATAAGGCAGCTCAGTAATAATAATCGTTTCGCGCTTGGTCTTTTCATCAATTTCAACATCGGCGCGCGCGCGTACATAAATACGCCCCCGACCGGTTCGATAAGCCTGCACAATACCGGCACGACCATTAATAATACCCGCCGTTGGAAAGTCAGGGCCGGGTAAAAACTCCATTAAATCGTCGACAACTAAGCTGGGATTATCGATTAAGGCTAAAACCGCCTTAACCACTTCACCCAAATTGTGTGGCGGTATATTGGTTGCCATACCCACGGCAATACCCGACGAGCCATTAACCAAAAGGTTAGGCACACGGGTTGGCATCACTTCAGGAATTTTTTCGGTGCCGTCGTAGTTAAGTACGTAGTCGACGGTTTCTTTATCGAGATCGGCTAATAGCTCATGGGCTATTTTTGACATGCGGATTTCGGTATAACGCATCGCAGCAGGTGAATCGCCATCAATGGAACCAAAGTTACCTTGACCGTCAACCAACATATAACGCAATGAAAACGGTTGAGCCATACGTACAATGGTGTCGTAAACAGCAGAGTCACCATGTGGGTGATACTTACCGATAACATCACCAACCACCCTTGCGGATTTTTTGTAGGCTTTGTTCCAGTCGTTATTTAGCTCGTTCATGGCGTGCAAAACGCGGCGATGCACCGGCTTTAAACCATCGCGAACATCAGGCAAGGCGCGCCCGACAATAACGCTCATCGCGTAAGCTAAATAGGATTCTTTGAGTTCTTCTTCGATATTAACGGGTAGAATTTCTTTTGCTATCTCACCCATAAAACAACTTTCCCCTTGCAGTAATTTACCGCTAAGCGATATTGCGCTAATTAAATTCAGTCTATAAACCCAGAGCTATAAACTCCGACTTAAAAACCCCGCTCTATAAAGCTGGATCAGAACATCTGATTCGGCTTAAAAGCAGCTAATTAACGCCTCAATATCTGGCTAAAACGATAAATAAATCATGTCTCGAATAGTAATCTTTTGACTCTCTCGTAGACAAAAAACCGGCATTGATAAGCGCCAAAACGCAGCACTTAAACTGACGGTATAAAAGAGCCGAATTGTACCACAACAGGCAAGCTTATTGCCCAGTTTTAAAGCGCCTAAAATCGACTTTAGCTGGTACTTTGGCAGTTATGGATAACTGGGCTCACGCTTATGTATCGCTGCCGTAGCCAATGGAGAATCCGCTACGCTCAATGCAGCGCAAACTAAAGGCTTTACGCGAAAACACGCTTGCAATAGATCCAAAAACACCAATTCTTTTCAGCTCAAGCCAACTTATCCAAGCCAATATTAATGCCCTTTACCGAATGCGCAAGAAAACACTTTGCCATGGATAGTTTACGGTTGATTTTCGGCCATCAGCAGCGACTTAAACTCACTAGCAACCAAACGCCTACACCAATTAATCGGCCCGCGAATCGGCCGACTAAAAAGTGATTAGCACAAGAAATACCCTTCAGTCACACCTGGACGATCAATCGCGTATAATCTTCGCCTGAACTTTAGCCACTAAACCCTGCAATCAGCGGTGCCTATCAGCGTGAACCCGTCAAATATCACTATCATCAGTGCCAGCTGGATTATCCCTATGGATAATTTGGACAATCATGTCTTGGAAGATCATGCTATCGCAATCGAAGACGATCGCATTATTGGCTTAGCGCCCCAGCAGCAGTTGCTAGATCAATATCCAGCCGCCAGCCATACCCATTTGCAAGACCATATATTGGCACCCGGCCTGATTAATGCGCACGGTCATACCGCCATGAGCTTGTTGCGCGGCCTAGCAGATGACTACCCATTAATGGAATGGCTAGAGCAACATATTTGGCCCGCCGAAGACAACTGCGTGAGCTATGAGTTTGTCAACGACGGCGCTATCCACGGCATTGCCGAAATGTTATTGGCTGGCACGACGACCTTTACCGATATGTATTTCTTTCCCGACGCTACGGCTGCAGCGGCAGAAAAGCTTGGTATGCGCGCGCAAATCAACTTTCCTATCCTGGAAATGCCCTCAGCTTGGGGGCAAAACGCCGAAGAATACTTTGAAAAAGGTTTGGCTGTCTCGGATGAATATCGCCACAGCCCGCTAATCAATACCGCCTTTGGTCCTCACGCGCCTTACACAGTCAGCGATGAAAGCTTTAGTCGCATTGCTATGCTGGCCGAAGAGATAGACTGTAATATCCATGTGCACCTACACGAAACCGCACAGGAAGTAAGCGCCTCTATAGAACAACATGGCATGCAGCCGATAGAGCGACTGAATCAGCTAGGCGTTTTATCATCGCGCACCCAAACCGTTCATATGACACAGCTAGACGATACGGCTATCCAAGTATTATTGGACAGTGGTGCCAGTGTTGTTCACTGCCCTACCTCTAATCTTAAATTAGCCAGTGGCTATTGCCCCACCGCCAAACTACTGGATTTAGGCGTTCGCGTGGGTCTTGGCACCGACGGCGCGGCCAGTAATAACACTTTGAGCCTATTTGATACTTTACGCTGCGCCGCGCTAATGACGAAGCAACAAACCGGTAGTGCCGATCAACTGAACGCCGTGCAAGCATTTAGAATGGCCACACTAGGCGGCGCTGAAGTGTTAGGCATTGATGATCAAACCGGCAGTATCAAGGTGGGTAAACAAGCTGATATTATTGCCATCGATACCCGCAGCCCGGCGATGCAGCCGGTTTACTCGCCGCTATCACAACTGGTTTATACCGAAGCCGCCTCAGCAGTTAGCCATGTTTGGATTGCTGGTAAAACCAAAGTCGCTAACCGACAATTAGTGGATATTGATCTTGACGCCCTAATCGCTAAAGCGCAGTGGTGGCGGAATAAAATTATCGCCAGCTAAATATCGCGGCATAAAGACAAGCGCTAACAACAGTAAAACCCGGCAGCATCCGTATTAGCCAACATAAACAGAAACAAACAATAGCAATACCAGGACAGCGATGAGTAAAGCAGCAGCCAGTAGCAAAACCACCGACAAGCAGCGTTATATCGACAACGTAGACGCAGCAGAAATCGCTAAATTTGAAGCCTTAGCGCATCGCTGGTGGGACAAAAGCAGTGAGTTCAAACCGCTGCATGAAATCAATCCGCTAAGAGCCAATTTTATTGACCGCTTATCGCCGGTTGCAGAAAAAAATGTGATTGATATTGGTTGCGGTGGCGGTATTTTGTCAGAAGCACTGGCCCAGCGCGGCGCCGATGTTACTGGTATTGATATGGGCGAAGCGCCATTAGGTGTTGCCGAACTGCACGCCTTAGAAAATAATTTATCCATCGAATACAAAAAAATCACTGCCGAAGAAATTGCCGATCAACGTCCTGAGCAATATGACATCGTCACCTGTTTAGAAATGTTAGAGCATGTGCCGGAGCCTGCGAAAATTGTTGAGGCCTGCGCCAAACTGTGCAAACCCGGTGGGCATATTTATTTTGCCACGATTAATCGTAATCCTAAATCCTATGTCTTTGCCATTCTTGGCGCCGAGCATATTCTTGGCCTATTACCTAAAGGCACACACGATTATGCAAAGCTGATTAAACCATCGGAACTACATCGCTGGATTCGTCAAAGTAATTTATTGCTTAAAGACTCAACCGGCATGACTTACAACCCGATAAGCAATAACTATAAACTTAACCCCCATAATCTTGACGTCAATTATTTACTCCATGCGATAAAGCCTGAGTAAACCTTAAAGCAAAAAAATCTTATCGATACTGGCAACTTATAATTTATGTTAGAAAGCGTTCTCTTTGATCTTGATGGCACTTTGGTTGATACCGCACCGGATTTTATTGTGGCAGTTAATCAGCTTAGAAAAACCCATCATTTAGATGATCTACCTGCCAATAAAATTGCCGCGCAAGTATCCAACGGCTCTTATGCGCTAACAAAATATGCTTTTGATATTGACCCTGAACATAGTGAGTTCGCCGCACTAAGACAGGCTTTGCTCGACAACTACTTAAACTGCCTGGGTCAACATGCCACTCTATATGCAGGCTTAAACAGCTTACTGCTCGCTTTGGAGCAAAGCCAAAAACCTTGGGGGGTTGTGACCAACAAACCTTTACTGTATGCGCAGCCATTAATGGAAAAACTCGGCCTAGCCAATCGCTGCCAAGTACTAATTTGCCCCGAACATGTCAGCAAACCTAAACCCGATCCCGAAGCCTTAGTCAAAGCCGCCGAACAATTAAACTGCAAACTCGCTGCATGCGCGTATATCGGTGATCATGATCGCGATATCGCTGCAGGCCGTGCAGCTGGAATGAAAACCATTGCCGCTGCCTACGGTTATATTGATCACACACAAAATGTTGATCACTGGCAAGCCGATATCATCGCCAAGCAACCACAAGATATTCACGCCTCTTTGGAGCAATTATTTTCATGCACGATCTAAACCAGTTAATCAGCTATCAAGCTGCGCCCAATTTACTTGCCGACAAAAATATTTTAATTACTGGCGCGGGCGACGGTATTGGTCGGGCAGCAGCTCTGGCTTACGCGCAACATGGCGCCACTGTTATTCTGTTAGGCCGAAACGAAGATAAACTTGCCGCCGTATACGATGATATAGAAACCAGCGGCGGACCGCAGCCAGTTATCGTTGCACTGGATCTCGAACAAGCAAGCAGTCAGGACTATAACAATCTCAATCAGGAAATTATTGAAAGTCTCGGCGGATTGCATGGTCTTCTGCATAACGCCGGCCTACTCGGCGAAATGAAACCGCTTGCGCAATACAGTGAAGAAACCTTTTCAAAAGTGATTAACGTCAACCTCACCAGCAATTTTTTACTGACCAAAGCCCTGCTACCTGCCATGCAATGTGCCGATAGCGCATCGATTGTATTTACATCATCCGGTGTTGGCCGCAAAGCGCGCGCCTACTGGGGCGCCTATGCGATATCCAAGTTTGCGGTTGAAGGATTAATGCAGACATGGGCCGATGAATTAGACGAAACATCCAATATCCGTTGCAATTCACTTAACCCCGGCGCGACCCGCACGCGTATGCGCCAGCAAGCCTATCCCGGCGAGACGCCGGATAAAAACCCCTTAGCCGACGATATCATGGGAGCCTATTTATTTTTGATGGGAGCCGATAGTCACACCATCAATGGTCTGGCAATTAACGCCCAGTAGCACTGCCACGGCTAGCTAAGCAAGCGCGAAGATAACAATATAAAGTCTCACTTATTCCCTGTCGTTTTTTTGACGGCCGCAGATATTATGCCTAAAAAACACTCCCCCCAATCACTTCCCTCACTTTAAAAATTTATTTTAATCAATCACTTACAAAATTTTGGCGCAAGTTGGCACAGTTATCGCTGTTATAAATGCACGTACCTGAAAGCTACAGCTATTCAAGTATGAGGTCGGGTGATTATCCCTCCAGCTTTCGTGTCATTGATTAGCCATGATGTATTCGCTAAAACGACGCGTATAACCGCAAGGCGGTTACCGCTGAATCCCCGATCAACACTAATTTAGCCCTCTACCCGCCGCAGCAAAAGCACAGCGGATATGAGCAAATAAATAGTCATTGGAATTTGTGGAGATAGGCAGCGGCATGAGAAAGCTCACACCTTTACCGGTTAGCGCGGCACCCGCTAAATCGACATACCTTAATGCACCATCGCTCAATTCGCCTAAAGACAGCGAGATGGATGCGATTAATCAGCTACGATTGCATTTAAGCATGGCGTTGCAAACCAGTTTGGTTTCGCAAGAAATCCTTAATACCTTTGCCAATCACTGTCAGGCCTTATTTGGTATTTGCGGCATTGCCTTTACCGCGTCTGACCCCGGCCTTAATACCCGGATTGGCGAAACCGCTATTCATCATTGCAGCTTTAATCTCGCCACGACTAACGAAAATGTGGGTGAGCTGTGTTTATATTCGCGCAAGCGTTTAAGCGATACTGACTTAATGCTTATTGAAGTTGCGGCTAGTTGCACCGTTTACCCATTAAACAATGCCCTGCAATACCATAATGCTATTGTGAAAGCGCATCGTGACCCCTTAACCTCATTAGGCAATCGCTTAGCGATGAACGCTGCCGTTCGCCGCGAAGTATCACGCGCTAACCGTCATGATTCACCGCTGTCTATTTTAATGATTGATATCGATCACTTTAAATCGATTAACGATAATCATGGCCACGCCGCCGGTGACAAAGTGATTGCCAGTGTAGCCGAAGTACTTAAAAACACGGCCAGAGAGGCCGATAACGCGTTTCGATACGGTGGTGAAGAGTTTGTTGTATTACTTGATGGCACTGATGCCGAAGGCGCTGCTGTAGCCGCTGAAAGGATTCGTTCCAGCGTTGCTAAAATCCAACCGGATAATTTACAGTTACATAATGCAGTGACAGTCAGTGTTGGATGCGCAACTATGCACAAGGATGAACCGGTCAACGATTTAACTGAACGCGCAGATTCAGCGATGTATTTGGCTAAGTCCGGTGGACGTAATTGTGTAAGAGCGGCCTAAGAATTAAAAAACGCAGTGTAAGAAAAGCAAAAACCATCAGACCAAACCATCAAACAAAAAAAGGGCAATAACTATTGCCCTTTTTTTGTTTGAATTAACCACTAGTGAGTAATTAGCGGCTCCAATTCTTTAGCCTGCTCTACCCATTTGGTAACAGTCTTTTCACTAGGAACTGTACGAGTCAATTTCTTCTCATCGTTAGTTTCTTTCATCGCTACAGCCAAATTAGCCGCGTTGCGATTGCGCAACTCTTTAACTGTATCAACGCCAGCAGCTTCAAGCAGTTCAGAAAACTCTTCGCCAACACCCGAAATACGCATTAAGTCAGCCATATTGGCCCACTTTAATAACTGCCCTTCTGAACAACCAGTAGTTGCAGCAGTAGCCGCGCGACCTTTTTTAGACGCACACTGGTCTAACAAGTCGTCGGTAGTTTTAATATCGGCCGCAGCCAATTTCTCTTTCATTGCAGGTCCGATGCCTTCAATCTCATCAATCTTATACGCCATGCTAACTTTCCTCTTGGATTTTCCAAACACTCATTATTGAAGTGAAAATAATACTACTAATAATAAATACAACGCAAAGTAGTAATACGAATAAACATAAATTCAGGGCTAGAAACCCGCCCTACGGTCAAAATAGCACCGCTATCAAGATACGACGATAATGATAAACGATTGCCATGAAAAGTGCCGCTATCTTAAGCCAATCGAGCAAATTAAAGGCTATTAAACTGTTAAAGATTGAAAAACCAAAGCGGAATAAGCCTATACAATGCAGCCATGTTCATAAATCAACCATAACGGCCAGCAATAATACTGACACTAATACCGGCACTACAGCAATAGTACGCCAGCATCGGCTATTGATGCACAATATACAGCCAATAAGCACTAAACATTTAACAATATAAGCCCTAAAAGTACGAGTCTAAAGCCTAAAATCGTAGTAGACTGCGCGTCCCACGGGGCTTAGCCGTTATGCAGTTGTAAAGCAACAAGATAATAAAAAGCTGTCGAACAGCCTGATACTTTTCACTATCCGACTCTTGCTCCTCTATCTATTACGTGGTTTTACGTGGTTTTACAGATTTTCTGTAAAAAATTCGATTCAATGCCCAAGCCTAAATTTAACGAATCGCTCATCTAAGCAAATGAGCTCTTACAAACATAAACATGGGGAACACACATGAACATTCCACATTTACAAAAGCTGGCCTTATCGGTCTTAGCTTTAAGTATTGCGGGTTGCGCAGGCAACGCTGGTACGTCCAGCTCCAGCGCTACAGATACCACTTTCGCCGACAAATTAAGCGCACGTGAGAAAGCAGTAGATGCTCGCGAAGACGCCGTACGCCGTCGCGAATCAGCTGCTAGCTCTGCATCACAAGACAGCAGAAGTAATCAAAGCTTTGGCGCTAACGATTCATCGTTACTACCTCCTAACGCAAAAGTTGGCGAATGTTACGCCCGCGTTTGGGTTGACGCGACTTACCGTACAGAAGACGAAAGTATTCAGGTTAAAGACGCTCAAGAAATCGTTAAACAAATTGATGCAACTTATCGCTGGGTTGAGCAAGAAGTATTAGTTAAAGAAGCTTCTTCACGTATCAACACGATTCCTGCCGTTTATGGTACTGAATCAGAGCGTATTCAGACTCGTGCAGAGAGCACTCGCTGGTTAACTGACCTTAACAAGAGCTCTGCTCCTGCGAACGATAAGTTATTAGCCTCAGCGAAAGCTGGTGGTATTAACCTTGATAGCGCAACGCCAGGCATGTGTTTTCACGAGCACTTTATTGCTGCTAAATTCCAAAACGTCACCGAGCGTGTATTAGTCAGTGAAGCCTCTTCACGTATTGAAACGCAAGACGCACAATACGAATGGGTTGAAGAAAGTGTATTGGTTGCTGGCGCATCAACGCGTTATGAATCAGTTCCTTCTGTCTACAAAACTGAAACTGAAAGAGTTTTGGATAAGCCTGCTCACACTATCTGGAAAAAAGGTACTGGCCCAATCCAACGCATTGATGAAGCTACTGGCGAAATCATGTGTTTAGTTGAAGTGCCTGCGACTTACAAAACCATTACTAAACAAGTATTAGTAAGCGGTCCTAGCAAGCGCGCAATTGAGATTCCTGCAAAATATGAAACTGTTAAAGTGCGTAAATTGGCTACGGCAGCATCTGAGCGTAATATTGATATTCCTGCAGAATACAAAGACGTAAACAAATCTGAAAAAGTGGCCGATGCTGAGTTTGTTTGGCATGAAGTTAGCGATAATACGCTAAGCGCAGAATCACGCACTGGCGCACAAATTTGTTTAGTTCGCGAACCTGCGCAATACAAAACGATTGCTCGCAAAGTGGTTGTAACACCGGCTTCAACGCAAGAGATTGCAGTTGATGCACAGTACGAAACCGTTAGAGTAAAAGAATTAGTATCTGCAGCAAGCGAAGAGCGTACAGTTATTCCAGCAGTTTACAAAACAGTTCAGAAACGTGAGCTTGTAACTGATGGTCATATGCAGTGGCGTTCAATCTTGTGTGAAACGAACATGACACGTGATCGTATTGCACAAATCCAAAGTGAATTAGATAAGCGTGGTTTTGATCCAGGCCCAATCGACGGCATCATTGGCGCTCAAACGATTATTGCGGTTAATGAATTCCAACGCAAAAACAAACTGCCTGTTGATCGTTACTTGAATCTTTCAACATTAGAAGCATTGGGTGTTTCACCTAAGTAGGTAAACCACTCCAATAAAAAGGGCAGCTTAGGCTGCCCTTTTTATTACCTGGAAGAATCTCAGATATTGGTATTTTCTATTTCGGTCGATTTAGTTACAGCTTGATTAAAATCCACTATGCGCTTATTACCTTCGTATCACGACTAAGCGCCTGAAAAGCCAATATTCATATTGCCAAGAAAATCCATCTTGCTAAGCGGCACACCTTTAATGCGCAACATGTCGTAAATGGTCGTGGCATGAAAGTACAAATTGGGTAGTGAGAACGAGTGAATAAAATTGCTAGCAGTAAATGGCAATTCAAAATCACCCATTCTGAAATACATGGGCTTATCGACAATGGCTTCAAGTCCATCAGCGTCAATCGCATCTAGTTCAGTCAAAGCTTCAGATAAAAGGTTAATTAAGCCTTGATAGTCCAACTCAGGCGTTGCAGGGGGCGGGCCAAACTCGCCTTTTATCAAACCCTGCGCCGCACCTAGCGAGTGGTGCATCACCGAATTAACCTGAAAAGGAAACGCTGCCATATCATCAGCAAGGCGCATTTCAACTATATCGTTTAGATCGATGCCCTGCTCTTTAAAATAGCTAGCGCCCTTTTCCATAACTGTAATGGTTGAAGCTAGAATCCGTTGGTAGTTGGCAATGCTTTGTTCGTATAAATTCATTGTATATCTCTCAGCTTATCTATTTGTTAGTTTGCTATTGATGTCTCGCGAAAATAATTGAGTCATCTGCTATCTAAGAATTCGAAACCATCGCCAGAGGTTTAGCACATCGGTAAGAGCCCCTGCGACATAGGTTAGTGCACAAGCCTGTAAGACTTGGCGAACGGCAGGCATATTACCTTCGGGGATATAACCCTCTTCCAAGATCGGCAAGGCCTTTTTAAAGCTAGCGTCGTACTCCTCGGGCAAGATCGCAACATACATCAATACCGATACCAACATGGTAAGCACACCGATTGCACCAGCGATATAAAGCATTTGCGGCGCTCTAACAACAAAGGTCAGCAATCCTACCACCCAGAGCAAAGCGTTACCCACGCGTTTAATCTGAAACGCCCTACCAAGATAGCGTTCGCGTAATTCGCTTACGGGCTCTTGCCGACAAAATTGAATCGCATGCCCTACTTCGTGCGCGGCAACCGCAACAGCCGTTAAAGACCTGCCATCATAAATGTCAGGGCTAAGCGCAACGATTTTTTCATCCGGCGAATAATAGTTGTCACCCTTAGCAGCACGGATAACCTTGACATCGTTTAGCTCAAATCGCTCGATAAAATGTCTAGCCAACTCTGCGCCGGTTCCTGGCATCTGCTGAAGGTTTTTTGAATGACGCCACATCACATAACGAACCCATAGGCTAGGTCCAAAAACCAATACCAGCACCAACAAAATGATAATAATATATAGCATTCAATCCTCTTATTGCATGCCGAATGACGGGAAGTGTTACGCACAGTTGTATTTTGGATAACTATGCAATACCAAACCAGCCTACCTTTGCTCAGCGATACGACCTACTCTACTTCGCAGTTGCAAAAAAATTGCCGCACTTAAACCTGACGCTGCAAAAAGCATTGCCATTACAACAATCTGATAACGCGCGGCAACCAGCGGCGAAACCCCCGAGAGTATTTGCCCAGTCATCATCCCGGGTAGCGCCACCAAACCCACAGCAAACATGGTATTAATTACCGGTATCATACCGGTTTGAAAGGCAATGTGTTTCGCCATATCTAAGGAACTCCCATTAGTCATCTCTGACTCAAAGCGTTCGGCCGCTACGCTAACTGTGTTCATTGAATTGGCAAAAATCATACCAGCAAGCGGAATCATAAAACGTGGGTCGTACCAAGGCTCCAAATGAAGCACACCAATAGTGACCGTAAATAAAGTTATACCGCCACCCACCAGTAATGCAAATAATACTAATGGATAAAGTGACCTGCGCGATTGACTGATGGGCATTAAAGCAATCCAGCTCGCTACGGTTAGCATAACTAGCAACACCAGAGAAATAATCCAAGCTTCGGTGGCTTCAAAAATAAAAACCAGAAAATAACCGATAACCACCAGTTGGATTAACATCCGAGCAATGGAATAAGTGGCCGCCCAAGCTTTATCCGACCAGCGATATAGAATGGCAACCACGATCGCCATTGGTAATAAGGCGATAGTAATATCAAACCACTCAAGCTGTATTACGGTGTTATTCATTATTAATATTGGAGTTCGCTGCCGATTTAGTGGGCAACAGTGTAGCAATAGAAAATGTTATTTTATATGGACAATTGTATGGCGGGCCAGACACTTTTATCATCAAAAAGTTTTTCGCCTTGTGAATCAGCTATGTAATTCTCGTAGAGCGATTTTTTAGGCGATTGCGCGATGGAGTTCTCGCATATGCTTGATTGTGTATAAAGGCAGAGTGGTGTCATATGCATCGTTTGGATTATATAATATAGGGCGCATACCTGCCGATTCTGCTGCGGAAATACCCAATGGACTATCTTCAACTACTGCACATTCACTGGGCTGAAACCCCATTTCTTTTGCTGCATAAAGAAATATACCGGGATCCGGTTTCCAAGAACCAACTTCATACGAGCTATATATTTTCCCATTAAAGTATTTGGACAGACCGGATATGGAAAGAGCATGATGGATTTTTTCCATAGGGCCGCTAGACGCAACACATTTTGCCAGCTTTATTGTTGCCAACACTTCACTGACACCTTCACAGGGTTTTAGACTTTTCTCGAACAGCTCATTAACTAGTGTCCTGTATGATGATACGAAATTTTCCTTTAATGTGATTTGATGTTCCGATGCTAGAGCTTCAAGAATAGTAGCTAACTTTCCACCCCTAAAACGTTCCATCATTTCTTTAGCAGATAACTCTACGCCATAATCCCGTAGCTTGATCTCCAGACCAAGATTACAAAGAAATTCACTATCAACTAGTGTTCCGTCACAATCAAAAATTATGCACTTAATCATATTTTTAACTTAACTCTACTTTCTTAGCAATCGCTCCTTGCGGTTAAATACCAGACCAGACGATGATTCTAAATCAAGTTTTAAAGCATTTCACTCTGCCTCCTCTGCAAACTGAACCACTCCTTCAGGAATAACTTCCCAGCTGGCTTTTGAATCCACGTATATATGCTTTCCAATTTCAATATCTGGATTGCCATTTACACAACCCAATGTCAGTTGAAAAACTTCACCGTTGAATATCGTACAGACAGTAGAGCCACAGCTTTTGCAAAACTGCAATCCATACCCTCCGTCAACGATATAAGAGGTCAATACAGATTCCCCCGCAAGCCATTTAAACTCACTTGGCTCAACACGCGCAGATGCAGACGCTTGTGCACTAAACGCTTTACGACAACGCGAGCAGTGGCATGACTTCCCATCACGAAGCTTGCCATCAACTTGATATTTTACTTCTCCACAAAAACACTCACCTGTTATAGGCATTAGGTATCTCCATAACATTCATGTAATTTGAATTACAGTTGCGTTTCTTAAAACGCAGCCGTGGGGCTAAGTTTTACTTGTCATACACATAAAAAGCGCTTGCTGCTGAACACAGCGAAGTGTTGAAGCCACCTAGCCCTTAGCAATATAC
>CAJQQO010000298.1 GCA_905480475.1 uncultured Pseudomonadales bacterium
CCACTACCCCCTAAATTCAAACGATAGCTACTACCGGTTAACTGACTAATATCATCAATATTAACCGCGACATCTCTATCATTGGGTAAACCGTTAGTGCTTGAGGATTGAATCCGCTGCTGCGCCAAGGCTTCAGTATTAATCGGAGTAAAAAAATCAATACCCGGCTGTCCATTTAAATCGATACCTGCACGATGCTGGGCATTAAAGGTATTGGTAACGGCGACAGCAAGCACACCAACCGTACCTCCAACCGCATCTAACACTGCTTCACGGTAACGCAACAAACCGCCTAGCTTGCCACCGGTAAAACTATCAGTAACAATTTGAAAAGTATTATTCACCTCAATCGCTAATTCGCTACGACCAGGCTCTAAGGGGTTATCTATGGCGGTAACCGTACTCGCCTCACTACCTAACACTAAGGCTTGGCCGCCACCAATAAATATATTGACGATATTGCCATCTTGTACCGATGAGCTATAGGACACCAGCTCGGACAATTGCCGCATGGCTTCTTCGCGTTGATCCAATAAATCATTGGGATCATCAGTTGCCGATATCCCCTGCGCTGTAACGATCTGGCTATTTAAATCGGCAATATTTTTGGCCAGCCCATCAATTTGAGTCGCCAAGGAACCCACTTGGGAATTAACGTTGCCCACTTGATTATCAATATTTTGCTGTAAAATACTAAAACGCTGGGCTAGACGCTGCCCCTCACTTAATACTAATTGTCTGGCTGGCAATGATGCTGGTGAGTCAGCAACGGCTTGCAAGGAACCAAAAAAACTATCCAATGCTGCGCTTAAGCCGGTATTGGCATTGGCGATCAGGCCATCGAGTTGGGCAATTTCATTACCATAGGCTTCTAGCTCAGCAAAGTTTGCTGTATCGATACGTAGCTGCTGGGAAATAAACTCATTAGTAATTCTGCGAACCGTTTCTACTTCTACACCACGACCAACAAAACCACCGCCATCAAATCGTGGCGAACGCGTATCAAGCACAAGCTCTTGACGGCTGTACCCCTGCACGTTGGCGTTTGCAATATTGTGACCGGTAGTATTGATTGCCGATTGACTCGCCAACAAACCCGACACACCTATATTCAATAATCCCATTAGTTACCCTTAACCCTGCGGCGCTTGATTAGCGACGTCAGCCAATGCAGCATGGGTATGCGCTTGTTTAAATTCATTACGATTTAAAATCTGTTGTATTTTTTCTGCATAACGCGGATCGGTTGCATAGCCGGCTTGATGCAAAGCTTGAATATATTCAGCAGAGTCGCCGGTATTTTTTAGCGCCTCTTGATAGCGCGGCTGACTGCTAACAAAACTGACATAATCATTAAAGCTTTGATCAAAAGAATCGTAACTTCTAAATGCAGCGTTAACCTTTAATGGTTTATCACCAAAATACTCTAGCGTTTCAACCGTGGTTGACGAACCATTCCAACGATCATCAGCTTTAATGCCGAATAGGTTAAAGCCGTGCTTACCCTGATTATCACTAGGCATATGCTGCCCCCAACCGGTCTCTAATGCCGCTTGCGCCAATAATATTTCTGGCGTCACACCTAATTGCTTAGCGGCTTGCTGAGCTGATGGATACAAGGCTTGAACAAAGGCTTGCGGGCTATCAAAGCGTTGATTAGCGTTAGCTGCCGCGCTGTCTTGCGCAGAAACATTTTCACTCAGTGTTGCCGACGGTTTAATCTCCGATAAGCTTTGGGTATATGGCAACTGATCAATTTGTGCCTTCACTTCATTGCGTATCGCTATTCTGCTGGCGAATAGCGCTTGATCTATCGGTATTCCTTGCGGTACGTCAGCATTTCCTAAGGTGTTTAAACTTGCCTCTTGTAACTGCCCGGATTGAGACTGTTGATCATCTCCGCCCAGCTGGCGCATCATCGCATCGGCAAAACCAAAGCCTTTATCTTTGGTTAAATTAATACTTAGCTCGTCGTCAAGCATCTCTTGATAAAAATTAACTTTATCGCCACCAAGAAAACTACCTTCAGATAAAACATTGGTTGCGCTACGCATATTCTTCAGCATCATATTGACCAGTATCGATTCAAACTGCTTCGATACCTCGGCAAGCGCGGCTTGTTTATCAACCTGACCCAACTGCTTAATTGACTGCAAGCCATGAATATCGCTATAGCTGCTAGTCGCACCACGACTTAGCTCGGCGTTAGCAATAAACGATGATTGATTAGAAACAGCAGTCATAACTTTTTTTAAAACCCCTTTTAAATCGTTTTATTAAATAGTTGGATTAAAAACTTATCTATATAACAACAAGCTCAGCTCGTAATGCACCGGCTTGTTTCATCGCTTCAAGTATTGCCATTAAATCGCCGGGCGCTGCGCCCACCTGATTAACGGCTCTAACAATTTCATTAAGCTGTGTGCCTGCATCAAACAAAAACATACGATTCTGTTCTTCTTCAATCGTTAGCTCCGTTTCGGTCACAATGGCGGTTTCACCACCGGCAAACGCATCGGGCTGGCTCACTGCGGTATTTTCAGATACCGTTACCGTCAAACTGCCATGGGTAACTGCAACCGGAGAAACCTTGACACTGGCGCCAACAACAATGGTTCCGGTACGCGAATTAATAATTACTTTGGCCGACTCTAAACCCTGTTCGATTTCAAGGTTTTCTAACACCGATACATAGGTGACTCGCTGGTCTGCAGTTTTCGGTGATGTCACCATAATTGAGCTGGCGTCTAAAGCGTGTGCCACCTCTGGACCAAAAACCGTATTAATGCGTTCAGCCACTCGCTTTGCAGTAGTAAAATCAGAACGGTGTAAATTAAAAATAATATTGCTGGCGCTATCAAAACCGGTATCGATAATTCGCTCTACCGTTGCGCCGCTAGGAATACGACCCACGCTCGGCACGTTGACTGTAATGCTTGAACCATCACCACCGGAAGCGCCAAAACCACCGACAACAAGATTACCTTGCGCCAAGGCATAGACCTGACCGTCAACCCCTTTTAAAGGTGTAAGCAATAAACTGCCACCACGTAAACTCTTGGCATTACCAATCGAAGACACGGTGATATCAATCGTTTGGCCGGGCTTTGAAAACGCGGGGATTTCTGCATGTACCGCAACTGCCGCAACATTTTTTAACTGAAAACGTAAGCCATCTGGTAAAGTCACCCCAAATTGTTTAAGCATGTTAGAAAACGATTGGGTGGTAAAAGGTGTTTGCGAAGTCTGGTCACCCGAGCCATCCAAACCGACAACCAAACCATAACCGACTAAGGCGTTAGTTCTGACACCGGCAATCGACGCCATATCTTTTAATCGATCCGCTTGCGCTGTTACACAAACCGAAAGTAAAGTTGCAGCCAGTATTGTTTTTACCGTCATGCGTAAAACTACCAATGGATAAGACATAAAACGCACCCTAAAACGGCCAGTATGAAGAATTAAAGAAACGTGAAGCCCAGCCCTGTTTGTTGGCATTTGCCAACTCGCCGGTTCCACTATAAGAAATGCGCGCATCGGCAACTTTGGTTGAGGCGATGGTATTGTCGGAGTTGACATCATCCGGACGAATTAAACCGCTAATGCGAATAAACTCTTGACCATTGGTTAAGGTCATCCATTTTTCACCGCGGATAACCAATAAACCATTCGGCAAAACATCGGCAATGGTTACTGCAATACTGCCTTGCAAACGATTTTCCTGATCAGCTTCTGATGCGCCATCAAAACCACGACTTTGATCTACGCTGGTTAATAAGGAATGTCCTTTATAATCAATCGCGCGACCTAATATCGTATCCTCACCAAAGCTAACATCAGCATTTTTATCGATTTTGGTTTCTGCTGATTTACTTGAGACAGTGCGCTCATCCAATGTCACGGTAATAATATCGCCAGCGCGATACGCACGGCGATCATCGTATAAATTGACGCCCACTTCGGTTTTAAACAAGCTGCCAGCGCTAATAGGCTCGGCACTAACACTTGGCACTAACACTGGCGCAAATTCCGGTCCGTCAGGCTGTTCGAGTGGTTGAAAACCCGAACAGGCCGCCAAGCTCCATAGCAATATTGGGCTCACTAAGGCGCGTGCGTTTAGCCAAATCTTTTTTGTCAACGGTATTAACATCTCAACAACCACTTTGCCATTAATCGAATTAAGAAATTAAATATTCTGCGCAACAAACTGCAGCATTTGATCGGTTGTTTGCAGTACTTTTGAATTCACTTCATAAGTCCGCTGGGTAGTAATCATATTGACCAACTCCTCAACGATATTCACGTTAGAGTTTTCAACACTGCCCTGACGCAATGAACCAAAGCCATTAACACCCGCCGTACCCTGCTGTGCAGCTCCGCTTGATGCGGTCTCTAAAAACAGGTTTGAACCAATCGCTTGTAAACCGGCAGGGTTAATAAAATCCGATATTTGAATCGTGCCTACCTGAGTCGGCGCAGCATTACCGGCAAGCAATACAGATACCGTGCCATCTTGACCAACCGTTATGGATTGCGCGCCCTGCGGAATAGTAATTGCCGGTTGCAAAACCAAACCACCGGCGGTCACTACTTCGCCATCGACACTCAAATGGAATTCACCATTGCGGCTATAAGCGGTATTACCGTTGGGTTGTAATATTTCAAAAAAACCTCGGCCATCGATCGCCATATCCAAAGGCTGATCGGTGACTTGCAAAGTCCCTTCGCTAAATTGTTTTTGTGTACCCACTACGCGCACACCCGTGCCTAATTGCAAACCCGATGGCAGTTGATTATTTTGCGCAGACTGCGCACCCGGCTGACGCTCAATTTGGTAAAGCAGATCTTCAAAGATAACTCTATCGCGTTTAAAACCCACAGTAGATGCGTTAGCCAGGTTATTGGAAATCGTGGTTAACTGCTTATCTTGTGCAGTTAATCCTGTTTTACTTGCAAATAACGCTGCGTGCATGATATTTCCTCTTGTCTCTTTTTCGTCTTGCTATCAATTCGTCTTACTACTAATTCATTTAGGCACTTTATTGGCGAACTTTGTTCGCTAGCCAATTTGACTACTATATTCAGTCAATATTCAAACTTGAACTTGCAATATTCTTGCACTGGATTCGGCATTTTCAGATATGGTTTGCATCATTTTAATTTGCGTTTCAAACTGTCGCGCCAATGAAATAATGGATGTCAATTCACTTACCGCATTGACGTTGCTACTTTCCAAAAAGCCAGTACGTACACGAATATCCGCATCAACTGGCTCAATGCCATTTTTGCTATAGATCAAACCGTCTTGGCGTTTTTCAACATCTGCTCTTTCTGGATTAACCAATTTAATTCGATCAACCACCACCAAAGTCTCTGGCCCCTGCGCAATAGCTCTCACCGATATGGTTCCATCCGCGCCGATTTCAATTTTCTCGGCTTCCGGAATAGCTATAGGACCGGCATTTCCCATCACCGGTAAACCGCGCTCATTGCGTAACATACCCACGGTATCAATCGAAAGATTACCGCCACGCGTATAAGCCTCATCGCCATTGGCGCTTTGCACAGCTATCCAACCATCACCATCTAAAGCTACGTCTAACTCGCGACCGGTTTGCATCATGGGGCCATGGCTTAAATTAACACCCGGTGTTTGCGCAACCGCATAAACACGACTCTTATGACCATCACCACCATAAACCGGCTGTGACATTGCGTTAGCTAAATCAGCCTTAAACCCGACAGTCGAAACGTTAGCGAGATTATGCGATCGTGCCGCTTGCTCAAGCATATTATGCTTGGCTCCGGTCATTGATATATATAAGGCACGATCCACAATCTTCTCCGCTTATCTTTATCTAGCAATCAGTTTAAGAACTTATCTCAAGTTAATAATGGTTTGCTGAATTTCATTAGCCGTTTCAATCGTTCGCGAATTTGCCTGGAAGTTTCTTTGCGCAATAATTAGCGCTACCAACTCTTCAGCTAATTCAACGTTGGAGTCTTCCAGTGCGCCAGAAGTTACCGCACCTAAAGATGCTGTTCGTGGCGCACCAATAACGGGCTCACCCGATTCAAATGACTGCGCCCAATTACTCTCACCCAGCGGCGTTAAACCTTGCTCATTGGCAAAGTTACCCAATGCCACTTGGCCCAGTGTTAACGCTTCACCATTGCTGTAACGCGCAAAAATAACGCCCGTTTCAGACACATCCACACCCGATAGACGACCTCGAGCATAACCGGTTTGATCAAGTTCATTAACCGAGAAGCCACCACTAAATTGTGAAGAGCCAGTAATATCAATAAAAAAGTTGGAGCTAGTAGCAGGGTCAGCAACCGGCAAGCCACCGCCGTTGGCAATCGTTAATGGTCCAGCGGCATTAGCAACACCATCGGAATCCAAAGGCGTCCAATTAGAAATCAGCAAGTCATCACTGTTAGCAGCATCAAGTGTGCCGTCATTAAAGAAGCG
>CAJQQO010000299.1 GCA_905480475.1 uncultured Pseudomonadales bacterium
ATGAAGGCATTGAACTTCATGTTCGTGCGGGATAAATTACACCCTTAATTGTAGTAGCTCAGACCAAAACTGACAGTCAGGGTCGTCAGGTTCATACTTGACCTTACAGGTAGGCAAATATTAAAGGACTCAAAACGCCTAAAAACAGCCGGTCGTAAATCTCTGAGATCGAACTTCGGGTAACGATCTTTGATTGCTCAGTCGAGTCCAAGCGTTGGTAAATCCACTAAATCAAGACCTGAAGCTTCTCCATCTCATATCTAAAAATAATACGCCAATTCCCAGAGACTCTAACTGCGTAAAACCCGTTCAAATCGATGTTTCTTCATCGAAGCCCACCATTAGTTCCAAGTTGAAATGTGTATGTCCTTGTTGAAGTATCGTCGAATCCAACAATAAAGGATAAAAGCTTGCTCCTTCACGAATTATCGAGCCTTTTGAGTGGCATCCAACTTAATATCCGAAATTATTAATAAAATTGAATTTTTAGTGCGTAGCCTTAGTTACTCTACTATTGCTTTATTTAACATTAAATAATATATTGAACAATAATAAACTTATTGACGATTGTATAATATGTGGTTATTCCATGATAGAAATCAGGCATCACGATGAATCACGCGACCTCATCAGGCCTCTCAGCTGACGCGCCTGTGACCAATCTACGTCGTGACTCCGCTGAGTTGCGGCGAGACCAACTACTGGACATTGCCGCGCGCCTTATTGAATCCGAAGGTATCGATGTCATACAACACAGCCGGATTGCCAAGATTGCCGGTTGTACTCGCTCTTTGGTGCATCACTACTTCCCAAAACGCAGCGATATCTTTGTCGCCATTAGTGATCGTTTCTATGAAAAACTCGATGCCATCATCCCGGTTCAGGCACAACAACAGGCGTTGAGGGAGAATATCCACGGCGCTAAAGAAAACAGCCTCGCGCTGTTTACGACGCTTTTAGAATTAATCGAACAAGACGGCTGGGCCTCTTTAATTATTCGCGCTACGCCTGAACTCAACAATGGTTTCTCTAGCTTTGCCGAATCGATTCACGATGAGCATGAAAAGCGTTGGATAGAAGTACTTGCCGACGAGTTTAACTTTACCGGTGTCGACGGTGAAATTTTTTACCAGATGTCTATCAATACCGCAAACACGGTTTTTTTGTTTTACCGCAAAGGTATGCTTAACAAGCAAGAAGCGGCAGAAAAAATTGACCTTTATCTCAACCAACTGTTAGACCCTTATCGAAAATAAACAGGTAGAAATCTTATGTCTCAATGTCCTTTTGCAAACATAATGGATCCAGCGTATCTGGGTAATGGATACACCGGTGACGACGTAGCAGAAATTCGTGCAGCTGGCCCAGCGGTTAAAATCGATGATCCCTCTACTGGCGTTCCCTACTGGGCGATCACGCGCCAGACAGCGATTGATTTTGTTTCGAAGAATAATGATTTGTTTTCATCGCAGTTGCGTTCCGCAATACCGATGGAGTTTCCTCAAGAGATGGTGGACAGCGTCCAAAGTCAAATGTTTATCAATCTTGATCCGCCGCTCAACCTCGATTACCGCAAGCTGATTCGTGATCACTTTACACCGGCCGCCATTGAAAAAATCGAACCGAAGGCAAGGCAATATGCCAAGGCCATTGTAGACAAGATGATTGACAAAGGTGAGTGCGAGTTTGTGACCGATATTGCGGCGGAACTACCACTGTTAATGATTCTCGACTTTTTCGATATCCCGGCCGAGGACAGACACAAGATTTTTGAGTGGACTAACCAAATGATGTTCTCCGATGATCCCGAGATTCCCAATGGCCAGGAACTCGCCGATACTGCCTCGTTTGAATTGATACTTTATGGTAACGCGCTGGCTGCTAAATGGCGGAACAGCGATGTGAAAAACGTCAGCAGCCAGCTATTAAACGGGGTTATCAATGGTGAGCCGGTTTCCGATGAAACCTTTAGCTGGATTTTCTTGATGATTATTGTCGCGGGTAATGAAAGCACGCGCACCACGATCACTCACGGTATGCGTAATCTGATGGAAAACCCAGACCAGTATCGGCACTTGCAAGAAAATATAGATAAACTCGACAATGCTATTTACGAAATCTTGCGCTATAACCCACCTTTTATTTGTATGCGCCGCACCGCTACGCAAGACATTACAGTACCTGAGCTGGATAACGCACCCATTAAAAAGGGTGATAAAGTCATTATGTATTACCCTGGTGCCAATCGTGATGAGACGGTTTTCCCCGATAGCCCTGAAGACTTCGATGTTCACCGTGCCGAGCGCCAGGACATCAGTCGTGATTTTCGTACCTTTGGTATAGGAAGGCACAACTGCTTTGGTATGAATCTGGCAAAAATGGAAATGCGGGTGATGCTCGAAGAGGTGTTAACGCGTATTGATAACCCGAAGTTTGCGGGCGAAGTCATCTATATGAATTCCAATTTCATACAGGGTGTTAAGGAAATGCCAATCACATTTGATAAGCGAGTTTGACGAACCCCAGGTTCCATGAATTCGTGATAATTGGCTCTGATACAATTTTAGTTTAGATCTTTTAATTCAGGGCTTTCCTTTCAATATCAGTGAATTCATCTAACGCCTCACTTCAACTATTTTTATGACAATGCGACTACTCAATATTAAAGCTATCGCCTGAACGACTATAAGTTATTCACAGGATAATAAATCATGCAAAGCCCTACTCGGTATCTACTACTTAGCGGTGCAGTACTGCTAGCCAGTTGTGGTGACTCTGAAGTTCCCGCTGAACAATTTTCTGTATTAGATTATGCGCAGCCTTCTGCCGTCGAGCGCTCAAACTGCCTTGATTACAACCCGAGCAAAAATGCCTACTTCGGCGATTTGCATGTCCATACGTCACTGTCCAATGACGGTTATAGCTTTGGCTCTCGTGCAGTGCCAGATGACGCTTACCGATACGCGTTTGCTAAAGGCAGTATTAATTTAGCAACCAATAAAAATGATTCTATCAATACCCGCTCCGTCAGTATTGATAGAGCTTTAGATTTTATGGGCGTTACCGATCACGCTGAGTTTCTGGGTGAGCAAATCCTTTGTCATGATACTGATAGCGGCCTAGCCAATTCGAAATTTTGCTCTGCGTTTAAAGAGGGTGAAGGCCGCAACCCATCATTGCTGGCAAAAATATTTAGCCCGTTCCCAACTCGAGATAAAGAACTGTGTGGTGAAGATGCCGAACGATGCACCGCAGCGGCAAAGATCCCTTGGCAGCAAACCATAGCCGCTGCCGATAAATGGAATGACACCAGCACAGCTTGCGAGCGCACGACTTTTATTGCCTTTGAATACAGTTCGGTACGCTTGGGCAGCAACTTACATCGCAATGTCATTTTTAAAAATTCGGTAGTGCCACAACGACCTATTAGTTATCTCGATGCGCCGCGCGAGTGGCGACTGTGGGAAATCCTTGATCAAGAGTGTTTAAGTAGTGGCAAAAATTGTGATGCGTTAGCCATTCCACATAACTCGAATATCAGCAATGGCCGAATGTTTGCCACCGATTACGCTGGCGCCTATAGCAAAAGTTCGCAAGCCGAACGCGCTAAGCTACGAATGAAAATCGAACCCGTTATAGAAATAATGCAACACAAAGGTGACTCCGAATGCCGCAATGGTTTAAGTGGTGTACTAGGTGGTGAAGACGAGCTTTGTAACTTTGAGAAATTTGAAAACCTTGCATTTCTTACTGTTGCCGACACCACCGAAGTTGACGATTGTTATGCAGGCCCGCTAGCAGATTATGTGCCGCACAAAGGGCCCAACTGTTTAACGCGCAATAGCTATGTGCGCAACGCATTAATTGAAGGCTTGAGAGAAGAGGCGCGCATTGGCGTTAATCCGTTTAAGTTC
>CAJQQO010000300.1 GCA_905480475.1 uncultured Pseudomonadales bacterium
GTCACTTAAAAAGCGGCGAGCGTGAATTTCTCTTACCTGATCGATTAACTGCTGGTACTGCCAACCCTGAGCTAATAGTTTGCGACTTAAGGTACGGCTGCTGCAGTGTAGCTGTTGGGCTGCGTCATGGAGAGAAGGGGGGCGGGCAGGGTCTTCAACGATAATTTGCCAAAGTCGCCAAGCGATATCGCCTTGATTGCGGGCAATACTTTTTTCTTCGCAGAGTTTTTTATAGAGCGCGGCACTTTGTGGGCTGGACTGCGGTAGCGGTTGATCGAGAATAGCCGCATCAAAAAACAGCTGCGTCGCGGGTGAATCAAACTCTACCGGGCACTGAAAAATTGTTTGGTAGCGTGCGGCGTGCGGCGGTGCTGGATAATTACAGCGCAGTTTCGTTATCGGCAAAGCCTGACCGAGTACCCAGCGGCAAGTCGTCACAATATTAGTGAGGATATCTTCTATAGCGAGTAGTCGCAGTTCGCCTAACTCTGCTTTAGCATCAATTTGATAGCAGCCCTCCGATTGAATCTCACTGAAAGACGTGACAACCAGATTGCCAGAAAAGCGTCCTGAATAATTTTGGTACTTAAGTCCAGCGTTAGTGGCTTCGCGCAGCGTGGAGCTACTTATCATTAAGTAGGCGAGTTGGTCGAGGGTGGCAATAGAGCGGTGCAGTCCTAAGGCGAGTCCAAGATCACTACCTTGATAGCATTGCTGGGCATCAGTGAGCAGGCCGCGATGTTGCTTAGCGCTGACCAAAGCGTTTGGATCCTGCAGTGCAGTATGACTAATGCCATTGTTGGCGGTGATAGTGTCGATATCCATTCCCAGACTGGATAAAAAGTCCAGCAGCCAGAGAATATAACGTGCATCGGTATTGATAAATTTACTCCCCGCTTTGTCGGTCAATGATCAAAACAATTGCGGTCTATTATTTTACTTGTTGACGGATATTGCAAAGTGTCTGTTCTAAAGCTTGTGTGGTTATTCGTGTCTGTAATGTATCGAATAAATTATTAACAAACAATTGTTTGCTGCTTATGAGTTAACTATTGGAATTTAGGCAACAAGTGATTGTCGCTTAAAACCGGCTGCAGATAAAAGTTTAATATCGCTTTAATATTCTTTGATCGCAATCTTCCATTTTCGCGAGCTGCCATAGCGTAATTGCTATCGTTGTAGAGTTGCTATTGAATATTGGGATTAGTTTTATCCTTAAGATATTCTAAGGAGAATGGCTTTGTGAACGTTTTATCTGAATCAAATTTTCAGGCCCCGGTTTTTATAGGCCAATGTGCGGCTTAGTGAGTATTACTTGCCAGTTCGGATACGATCACGTCTGGCTCGAGCAGTCTCATTTTCGAGATCGACTTTTTTGGGTTCCTCTCCTTTTGCAAGTTTTGATGCGCGACTTATTTCTATCAGGCTCAGGGTTTGCGAATCGGCAAGTTTTATCGCATTTTTCTCCAAGGTATCCAGCTCTTCAAAACTATATATGTCATTTTTCAACTTTTGTAATCTGTTCATATCCTACTTCCTTAATTCCAAGTGATTGGTCAATACCCGTGTTATCTATATCTTTCGAATCCTTAGCGAAACAAGGAGCGTTATCAAGCCTGAGATCAGTGTATCAGGCTTTACTCATTAAGAAAGACCCGATAGCGGACTGGTAAGTTTAAGGCATATGTTGCAGCTGCTTATACTACAGGCGATAGCTGCGGTTTAATTGATCTAACAGTTTGTTATGTGTGAGTGGCGGAGCTTGCCTAATCCTTTATAATTATTTTTTGTAGATTGCCTGAGTTAACAAATATTATTTTCGAGAGAGATCATTGATCCTCAATCTATTGGCGTACCTAATGCCGACTTAATTAGAACTGACTTAGCTAGTACAGATTTAGCTACTGTAGCTGGCAAACGCAATCAAAGCCGCTGTAACTGCTACATTTAACGATTCAACCTGATTACTCATTGGAATAAAAACATTAAAATCCGCTTGTGCTTGAGTCTTATCTGAAACGCCCTCGGATTCATTACCCAAAACAAATAGCGTTGGCTGCGGCGCTTGTTTTACCAAGTCAAATAAGCTTAAGCTCTGCTGATTGTTCTTCTGATAATTATCCTTCTGGTAACTGTGCTCCATGGATAAACTCGCAATCGCCACACCACGTTTTTTTAATTCGCTAATGGCATCGGCTAATTGTTCGCAGCGAATAACCGGGCATTTAAATATTGCGCCGGCGCTAGCTTTTATTACTAAGGGACCGATAGCGGCAGAGCCTTGATTGGGAATCACTAAGCCCCGAATTCCCGCGGCGGCAGCGGAGCGAATAATCATGCCAAGGTTTTGCGGGTTAGAGACATTATCAACCGCCAAAAATCGATCGTTAGTTTGAGCCTCATAGGTGTCAAGAAAACTGCTTAGTTGCTGATAACCGGCTAGTGCAAGATCGGCGGCCACACCTTGATCTTGCTTACTGTTACGCGAGATACGCGAGAGCGAACGTTTATCGGTATATTGAATTTCAATACTGCGTTGTTGCGCCAGCTGTTCAATTTGCTCCAGCACTGGCGCGCGTTTATTACTATCGGCAAGGTGGATGGCGTAAATCGGAATGCTGGAGTCTTCAAGCGCTTCAAGCACGGGCTTGCGACCGTAGATAGTCAGCATATTGTCAAAGCGGTTTTTCTTGTGGCGATAGTGGTCGCTGTCGTTCATAACTTTCTGTCTTTTAAAGGCGTTGATACTGATATCTTTATTGAGCCAATAATTGGCCTGACTCGTCAGCCCGCTAGCCTAGCGCGGGTGCCACTGCTTGGCTAATGTTCTTTAGTCAATTTATAGCCATTATTCGGGGCCTCTTAAGCTCTTATTCAATAGCTACACGCTTTTTCTGCCAGCCCACTCGCTAGCTTGTGCATTAGCTATACGCTCGGCATTCTACGGGCGCCAACTTAGCATTATTTTGGCGCTCGATTTTCGTATATCGCACCAAAGTAGTGCTTTTTGGGTGAGACTGATCTAACGGCACTGTCCTAGTGCGATAAAAACGCAGTAAACCACTAAATAGCGCTCGATTTGCCCTGAGAAAGCCCATAAGATCCTGCGCACATAAAATCAATTGACTTGCTTACTTTTTATTTCGGGGAGATCTATGTTGAATGTTCAACGAATCACCAAAGCCACATTGACCGGGCTGGCAACACTTAGCTTATCAATGGCGGCAGTGGCTCAAGACGAGCTTAGCGGCGCCAATACCGCGTGGATAATGACAGCGACCGCACTGGTATTGTTTATGACTTTACCGGGCCTGGCATTGTTTTATTCCGGTTTAGTCCGCTCCAAAAACGTATTGTCAGTGTTAATGCAATGTTTCTCGATTGCCTGTGTCGCTTCTATAGTCTGGTTTGTTGCCGGTTATAGCTTGGCGTTTTCCGAAGGCAATAATTTTATTGGCGATCTAAGCCAAATGTTTTTAGCCAATGTAGGCGAAGACAGCATGTCGGGTGATATTCCCGAAAGCGTTTTTCTTATGTTCCAAATGACCTTTGCCATTATTACTCCAGCGCTGGTGGTTGGTGGTTTTGCCGAACGTATGAAGTTTAGTGCGGTCATGTGGTTTACCGTGCTGTGGTTATTATTTGTCTACGCACCTGTATGTCATTGGGTATGGGGCGGTGGTTGGTTAAGCGATAGAGGCGCGCTAGATTTTGCTGGCGGTATTGTTGTGCATATTACGGCGGGTGTGGCTGCATTGGTCGCAGCCTTAATGGTTGGCCCTCGTAAGGGTTTTCCTACTACGCCTATGCCTCCGCATAACCTAACGTTATCAGTTGCTGGTGCGGGTATGTTATGGGTAGGTTGGTTTGGCTTTAACGGTGGTAGTGCACTCGCTGCCAACGGTGATGCTGGTATGGCAATTTTGGTGACCCATCTATCAGCCGCTTGTGGCGCTTTTACTTGGTCAGTTATCGAGTGGGTTAAATACGGCAAGCCTAGTGTCTTAGGTATTATCACGGGCATGGTTGCCGGTTTGGGTACGATCACACCGGCATCGGGCTTTGTTGGCCCTGCAGGCGCAGTTGTTATTGGTGTCTCAGCCGGTTTTGTCTGTTTTTATGCCACTATGTTTATGAAGCAAAAACTTAAAATTGATGATTCGCTAGATGTTATGCCGGTTCACGGCGTGGGCGGTATTTTAGGTACCTTAGCAGTGGGCATATTTGCCAGCGCTGAGCTTGGTTTGTTTAGTGGTCAAGGGCTTGATGGAAGCATTGGTTCTCAGTTGGGTGTGCAAGCAACCGGTGTTATCGCTACCGTTGCGTACACTGCTGTCGCAACCTTTGTTATCTTTAAAGTGATTGGGTTATTGACTGGTGGTATTCGTGTTGATGAGGATGACGAGTCGCAAGGACTTGATATCGTTGCTCATAACGAAAAAGGTTACGATTTATAAGCAGACCTTCAGGCCTAAAAATAAAAAACCCGCAGTGTAAAAGCTGCGGGTTTTTTTATAGGCATGACGATGGCAGTAGAACACTGTTATCATTTGCGGCCTAGGTTTTTACTGCTTAGATAGATTGTTAAATTGAAAAGCCAGATTGAGAAGCCCATATGTTTAAAAAGATTGCTGTATCGCTAATAATGCTCGTAGCTGTGCTTACTATATTAGCCAAATTTACTGCGATTCCAGCAGATTTTGCTGCGGATAGCCAAAGTTATCAATTGCTACAAGCGGGCGACTTAAGCGTTAGCATAGAAGAGCTCACATTAGTTGACGAGCTACGCGAAGTTGCCGACCCAATAGTTGAAGGTCAGACCTTGCCACGCTCAATCGATTTGCGTATCTGGTATCCGAAACAACCATCGGAAAAAGCGATGCCCTTGGTTTTGTATAGCCACGGTATGATGGGCAATTATGATGAAGGTGCTCACTATGCCGAGCATTTTGTCAGTCATGGTTATATTTTTGTTGCGCCTAATTTTCCTCTAACGAATTTTTCTAACGGCCAAAAAGCCGATGCGGTTGATGTGGTTAATCAACCGGCTGATATTAGTTTTATTTTGGATGAAATATTGCGCCGCAATAATGATCCGCAAGATGCCTTATATCAACGGATCGATAACGATAAAATTATTGCGATGGGTTTGTCACTTGGCGGCATGACAACGCATATGCTTGGTTATGATCCAGTGCGTATGGATAAGCGTGTGGATGCGCTAGTTGCGATTGCCGCGCCATCAGTGATGTTTACGCAAAAGTATTTATCTACTCGTGAGCTACCTTATTTAGCGATTGCATCACCGCAGGATGTATTTATTGATTACCCAACTAACGCTTTGCCACTACTGCAAAAAATCAATCGCGCTGCGCTAGTCACTATCGATGGTGGTTCGCATACCGGTTTTGCCAATCAAGCGCGCTGGTTGCGTTGGTTAGATAATCCCGACAGTATTGGTTGTAGCCAAGTGAAAAAGAATCTTGATGCGACCATTGAAGACGGTGACAGTTGGTATCACAAGCTAGGTTCGATTGAAGACGGTTATATTGTTGAAGTCGACGTTGAGATCTGTGACGCTCAGCTTGAAAAAGCGATGAATCCAATTAGGCAGAACGATTTCACTTTGCTAGCCGCGTGGAGTTTTTTACAGTGTCAGTTTGCCGAGCAAGCCGATAATTACTGTGAGTTTCTTACTGAGGGTATAAGTCGAGAGAATGCAGCGGTTAGTTATCAGAATAATTTTTAAATCGCAGGGCGTTGATGTTTTTTCTGTCTTGGCGTTTTCTGGTTTAAAACAAGGCTAAAACTCCGGTTTTTCCTTAAGCCAAAGTAAATAGTCTTTATAAGGGATAGGGTGTGAAATTAAAAAGCCTTGCGCATAATCGCAGCCCATCGATTTAAGTAAATCCAAAGTGTGGTTGTCTTCAACGCCTTCGGCAACGACGTCCAGCTTAAACGCATGGGCTAAATCGATAATCAACTTAACAATATTTCTATCGCCTTCGTTATGCAGCATATTTTTAACAAAAATCCGGTCGATCTTTAATTCATCGGCGGGAATATGTTTAAAGTAAGCGAGCGATGAATAACCGGTGCCAAAATCATCAATAGATACCCGCACGCCAGTTTCTCTGACCTTGCTAAGATAATCGAAGGCTAGCTCTTTATCCTTTATCAATACATCTTCAGTGATTTCCAGTGTTAGTCGATTCGGTTCAACATCCCACATTTGCAGGGCTTGCTCAATTAATTGATATAAGGCTTTTGAAGTCACCGAGTTGGCCGGGATATTAACGCTAACGCCGCAGTCGTGGTGCGCATCGGTTTCACTTAAGTGTTTTAACGCGGTGTTCACCAGCCAGTTAATTAAATCTAGCTCGGAACCAAGATGCTCAATAAGAGGGATGGTAATATCCGGTGCGATTAATCCATGGTCGACGGTTGGCCAGCGAATTAATGCCTCAGCATAACGCGATGCCTGGCGACTCTTGTTATCACCATCCCCTTTATCGGATTTAATACATAACTTGGGTTGGTAATAAAGCTCAAGCTCGTCTTCCTGCATAGCGACATGCAGATTGTTTAACAGCTCCCACTTAAGTTGATCGCTGGATTGCTGTTCGTTTTTACCGAGCATTGAGTAGGGCAGGTTACTGGTTTTAGCCTGCTTTAATGCCAGCTCAGCATCGAGCAGTAATTTGCTCGATTCAAGATGCTGGGCATAGTTGTAGGCAATACCCATATTGATAGTGATTTTTAAGGTGTGGTTTTGCCACTCAAACACGCCTTTAAACAAAGCCAGTATTTGTTCGGCGCAAATCACCGCAAAGCCGGGGCTTTTAAGTTGGGGTAGCACAATACCGAATTCATCGTTGCCTAAATAATGATGCAGAAATGTTTCGTTGGGCAATTGCTCCAGTCGCTGATTAATTTCGGCCAGAATGGCATTGCCACATTCATTGCCAAAACTACGATTCAGTTCGCTAAAGTCGCGTACATCAATAATTGCCAATGCCGTTAAAAAATTGCTCGCGTCACTATTTTCAAGCGCAGAATCGAGTGCGCTAAGTAGCGCATTGCGTTGCAGCGGTAGCGCCAGCGCCTGTGGCGGCTTCGACGGCTTTGACGGTAGGTGTTCTGGCATCAAGGATTTAACCGGCAGGTTTATTACTTTTAGATCAATTAATGATAGCAGAGTTAGCGGTTAAATCTGCGATTAACTGTTCGTTGATTGGGCAATCTAAGCCAGCAGCAGCGGCGAGTTTGACGATATAGCCGTTTAAATAGTCAAGTTCCAAGCGTCGCCCCGCTTGTATATCTTTAAGCATTGAGGAGCTATTAGCCATGGTTTGTGTTGCTACATGGCTTGCCGCGTTTAGCAATGCTTCAGCTGTTATAGCCGATAGAGGTCTGCTATCGGGCTGCATATTCTTTTTACTAAACGCCTGATAAATATTTGCTAGCTCATCGCATAGGTTAACAAGGTGTTGATAAAATACGGGCTCGCTTAATAGTTCACCATTTTTGCATTGGTATTTTGCTGTTAGCGGATTGATTGCGCAATTTATCAATAACTTTTGCCAAGCGTGAAAGTTAATATCGTCACTGGCTTGAGTATTTAAAAAGAATTTTTCTTGATTAAAAACGATGCTTGGAAAAGCTGTGCTGGGCTTTACTCTTTTCTCCGTTATAGCATCAATATATTCACCAATAAATGTTTCGCCTTGGCCGGTATGTGTTAGCTGATAATTATTGCTTAACAGTGAGCCGTCTGAAGTGACACCCAAATATAATTGTCGGTCTTGTTGCTGATTAATATAGCTGCGCAACTTGGCCAGTATTGTTTGGTGCATTCCCATACCGTTGCAAAGGCTAATAACTTTGGCGTTAGGCGCAAGGCAGGGCAGCACTGATTCGACGGCTGCTACGGCATCGTAAGCTTTGGTTGCAATAATTAATCGATCAATAGGGGTGTCTGCTGTTTGATTTTGCACAAGCTGCGCCGCAGTGATTAATTCTACGCTAAAGTTTTGGCGGCTTTGTGTTTTATCGAACGGCGTTAATTGAATATCTTGTTGTTGTGGTTTGCTGCTATCTTTTAGTCGAGGCTCACGAACAATTAAGCTAACTGCTTCGCCCGCCTGACGTAAAGCGCAAGCCCAAAGACAGCCGATTGCGCCAGCGCCAAGAATATACCAGCGTTGCTCTGAATCATGGTTTAAGCTGTTGGTTTCTGTTTTCATATATTGCTATATAGATGCCATCTACATGGCAGTGTTTAGTGGCTGAATAGTCTGATTAAAGTTTAATCGCTAGTGTTGCTGAAAACAAAGCGTTAATATTGTCGCCTGTTTTGACGTCTATATCGCCATTTAGCTTATGGTGTTAAAGCTATTGTATAGCGGCTTGTTTAGTTAAAAAATCTGTGGAGTGAATTGTATTATGCCGTCGTTTGATATTGTATCTGAAGTTGACCTGCACCAGGCGACCAATGCGGTCGATCAGGCCAATAGAGTGGTGACTAATCGTTTCGATTTTAAAGGCGTTGATGCGCGTTACGAGCGCGATGAGCGAGTGATTACCGTGTTTGCCGAGGCCGAATTTCAAGTTGAGCAAATGGTCGATATTTTGCAAGGTGCATTACACAAATGCGATATCGATATTAGCTGCATGGACTTTGCCGATATTCAGCAAACCGGCAAACAATACAAGCAGACGATTACGCTTAAGCATGGTATCGATACCGACACTTGCCGAAAAATTGTCAAGCTAATCAAGAATGAGAAGCTTAAAGTGCAAGCGGCGATTCAAAGTGAGCAAGTGCGGGTTACGGGTAAAAAACGCGATGATTTACAAACTGTTATCGCTTTTATTAAGGGGCAGGATATCGGTTTGCCACTACAGTTTAGTAATTTTAGAGACTAAGCTGCCATCATCGGCGACGCAGGCCTTGTGCTGTAGCTTTGTGACTGTCTACAGCTAAAGCCGTCAAGCTTCGACAGCAAATAGACCGCTATCGCTCATTGCACACAGTACGCTCTGGTATACTCTAGGTCCAGTGCGATTTATTCAAGGCCATCAATATGCCCGCTCGGGCGCAGGAGAAATTTTGTCTGACTCTGTAAACAGCAATTCCGGCAAGCCTCATCAAGACGATCTTAATACTAT
>CAJQQO010000301.1 GCA_905480475.1 uncultured Pseudomonadales bacterium
TGCAAAAATAATAAGCATCACTTGCGCTGACTCTTGCGGTCGCGGCTGCAAGTGGTAATTCAACATCATCTGCGCTAAGCGCCCAAGCGGCGTAATAAGCGTTAGAGCGTGCCAGTTCAATGGCAACATACATATCGGCAAAAATATGTTTAATGGCTTGAAAAGATGCGATAGCGCGACCGAATGCAAAGCGTTGCTTGGTATAAGTCATGCCCATTTGCATTGCCGCTTCACAGCCACCTATTTGTTCGAAGCTGGTATACACAGCAGCGCGATCAAAGGCTTGGCTTAAAATCCTAGTCGCTTGTTTTTCACTGCCTAATAATTCGCAAGCAGCATTGCTAAAGTTCAGGGTTGCTAAGGGTCTGCTGGTGTCAATCGATGCGGCGGACGAGCGAGTAACTCCGTCCTGATTAAGATCAACAAGATATAGCGAGCATTGGGTATCGCCATCATTACAGGCCGAGACAATGGCGTAGTCGGCTGATATACCATCGAGTACAGCAATCTTTTTGCCGCTAAGTGCCTTGTTGCTGACCTTGCAGTTATTTGCTTGCAATAAATGTTGGCCGGCTTTTTCTGAGGCTGCCACACAGGCAATTAATTCACCGGCGGCAATCTTTGGCAATAGCATTTGCTTTTGCGCTTCGCTGGCTTCGCTTTGGATAATTTCTGCCGACAAATAGATTGTTGAGTAGAAGGGTACAGGGGTTAGCGCGCGACCTAGTTCTTGCGCTATAACACAAAGCTCTAGTGAGCCTAGACCTAAACCGCCGTATTGTTCGTCAATGGCGGTGCCGCACCAACCCAGCTCCGCAATGGCTTTCCATAAGCCTTGGTCATAGGCTTGATCACTTTCAAGTACGGCTCTTGCCGCGCCAATCGGTGATTGTTCGGACAAAAATTGACGTGCCTGATCCTGGATCAGTTTTTGATCGTCAGAAAATTCAAAATTCATAATAGGTATGCCGTTAAATTGCGGTTGATTCTGCGATAATGCGCAGCTGTGTGCTATTGCTCCCTAGAGCAAAAAACCAAGCTGGCAATTTTACAAGATTAAGCGGTACGAAACAGTGCTATTTGAATCAGCTGTAAAAAGTGAATGAATTTTTATGCCCTTATGTTGTGTTCCTGCCGAGAGACAAATGACGCCATCTTTGGCTGAAATAGAAGTGGCAATCGACTTGGCTAACTGGATATACCCGCGGCCTAAACCAGCATTTTGATAAGGTAAACAAGCGATGAACGATAAAAACGATTTACCTGAGGTGCGTGGGCCTTGGTTGTGCCGCAGTCGTGAGGCGGTTTATAGCAATGATTGGTTAAGTGTTTCGCATGAGCAGGTAACGACGCCAGCGGGCACCGAGGGTATTTACGGTGTGATTCATTTTAAACACACGGCTGTTGGAGTCGTCGCCGTGGATACGCAGCAGAATATTACGCTAGTACACCAATTTCGCTATGTGTTAAATCAGGGCAGCTGGGAGATTCCAGAGGGCGGTTGTCATTCAAGTGAAGCGAGTTTGGATTGCGCCAAGCGCGAGCTGCAAGAAGAGGCCGGGCTTTGTGCGGAGCAATGGCAAAAATTATTGGATATCCATACCTCCAATTCGGTGACGGATGAATCGGCGGTTATTTATCTTGCCACCGAGCTTTCAAATACTGCGCAATCGCTAGAAGCGAGCGAAAGTGATTTGCAAGTCACCACCGTGCCGTTTGAGACTGCGCTGAAAATGATTGATGATGGAGATATCACCGATGCATTATCGATAACGGCAATTTATAAAGTGGCGCGCTTATTAAATGTATAGTTTTAAGAGCCTATTTTTTTATTACAAAATAAAATCGTCAGATTTTAAATCCACACATTGTTGAAAATGTCTTTGTGCCATAGTTAAAAACATTTGATCGCTTCGCTCGGCCGCAGCGGTATAGACCGCGCCAAGAATCACTGTCATAAACGCACCCATGGCAAACTCGCGATATTGCTCCCAGCAATCTTCAGCAGATAATTGAATACCTTGGCCGCTTAATGCATGACGATATCTTTCGACTAAGGCTTTTTCATGTTGGCGACGTGTTTCTATCGGTAAGCTACCCCCTAAAAAATAGGCTACATCGGTTAAGGCGCAGCCTTCACCAATGGATTGCCAATCAACGGTAGTTGCCGATGGGTTTTTGGGGTCATCAACAAATAAAATATTCTCGGAGCGAAAGTCCGAGTGAATTAACGTTCGTTCGCCGGTAAAGCGGGTAATCCACTTAGCGTAACTATTGCAAAATTTATCTCCAAAGGCTTTGGCTTCATCATTGAGTCCGCTGCTAAAGCGTTCTAGAAACTTAGGCCATGCATCGGCAATAAGTGCGCCGCCAAATTCTGCATTATCGACATGTGAAGGCCGACTAATATGCTCGCCGACCAGATTCTTTGATCCCCAAAACGGCGCGTGCAGTTTAGCGGCTTCATCTACGGCCAGCTCGGCACGAGCAGCGGTTTCCCCAATAATTTGATCGCCGGGTTCGGCAGGGCTCATATCCTGCATTAAGATAATAAATTCCGAGCCGTCTTCATTGACTGCACTGTGGTAAATCTCAGGCAGACGCATAGTCGTTAGTGGCGCTTGATGTTGGTAAAACAAAACTTCTCGGGCATAAGCGCCAGAGCTAGAGGCCATTTCTCTGGCTTGTGGGTCTTCTGCCGGTAGTTTGGCAACAATACTGCTGGCGAGTTGCTGCTGGGAGGGGGCCCCATACTTTAAGGTTAATCGCGCGTTATCCCCCATTTTACCGGTGCCGATAATTTCATAGCTAACATCCGAAACCTTGGTATCTAGTACCGAGCTAAGCCATTGCGGCGTGATTTTCCCGGCTTCGCAAACGATTGGGTTTTCCATAGGTGCTCCTGATATTAGGTGTTTGCTGAGTCATTACAGCGGTATTACTCAATCCACAATACAAAAAAGAGCGACTATTTTAGCCGCTCTTTTTTCTAACTTAACTAACGCTTTAACTCAATCGTGACTAAAAAGGTAAATCAGTCTCTAATGAGCGGTGTTTATCTTCCGGAATTGGGAAGTTTTGGATCTGATGAACGCCATTAGTTTCACTGGTGTATTTGCTTGTGTTCGCCTTGCTATCGTAAAACTGCTGGTACCACTTTCTATTGGTGTTAAATGGTCCATCGCTTTTTAACTGCATAATTTTAAGCGCAGGGCGTTTATGTCGCCATACATCAAAGTCGGCAGCGAACGCGTATAAGGCACCGGCTTGAACTTCTTTGGCGCTGGCAATATCGGCTTCAGAGTGTGGGACATTTTGCGCTTTGGATAAAGCCGCATGCCACACTTGGCAAAGTCCATCTTCTACTGGCGTGTTAGCAATCAATTCGTAAGAAATTGCGCCGCCAAAATCTTGCTTGGATAATAAAACACCCGGACCGGTATACCAGGTCACGCTGGATAGGTAACAGCCATAGGTATGATGGAAACCGCCTTGACGTTGAATAACAATATGGTCGCGGAATTCGTTTTCAAAATATTCGCAAGGTGCGCCGTGGGTTGGCCCTAAATGCGAACAGTCGGCCATATTGTCGAGAATCTCTTGTGGATGAATGGCTAGCTGACCCAAGTGATCTAGCTCCCATTGAACCCACAGCGGATCATCCCATTCTTTTAAAAACGGAGCATCGTAATCAGGCTCGCCACCTTCGGGGTCATGCCACATCATAATGCAGCCCATCACTTCTTTGACGGTATAGGATTTGATTGACGCTGATTTAGGGCAGGGGCCGTCGTGATAAGGGATATCATCGCAGGTCCCATCCGGGGCATAACGCCAGCCGTGATAAGGACAGCGAATGGAATCGCCTTCGATCTGTTTGTCGGTTTGAACGATCTCGGGGCTTTTGCTTGCCGCCAAATGGGTTCCCATATGCTGACAATAGGCGTCTAACATAACTACCCGGCCACTTTCGCCGCGGTATAAGGCAAAGTCATGGGCAAAAAAACGAACCGCCAATGGGCCAGCCTCGAGTTCTTTTGCTTCGGCAACAATAAACCAGCCTCGCGGAAATGTTTCTGGGCCAAGTTTGTATTCAGCAGCTAATGCCATGATGTAAACCTCGAGTCTGATTGCTTTAAATTGATGACGAATCGTTACTTTTTTGTACGTTGCTTATCTTTCCGTAAGCCTTGTTCTTTGTCATTGACAGCTGCGTTCATCTTACCCTATTGCGATGCTGTCGCATATTGCGTGTTTGGTAAGTTTTTTGATCAAAAACAATAAGATCGCAATATTTTACCCGCTATTTTGCTCGCTGGATTTATGCTTGAGTGCGCGGTGTGCACAAGGAGGCACTTTATGCTTCACAAAGTGCGCATAGCGGTAATCTTCGCACGGCGGATTTGGCCAGCATAATGCGCAAATTGGCGAAACATTTCGTGATGCCGTGGACTTGGCCTTAGATGCTAAGATACTGGGCGAGTGCTTGGCTATATGTTTGACTAGAAGATATGGCTAACGTATTTATTCAGCGGTAGCCGAATACTTTGTCAGCGGCCTTGTATTAGCCGACAAAATAAATGCCATTCCTCCTTTTAATAATTAGGTGTCGACATGTCCAATAATGAATTAACTGTAAATGATCGCTCTGTTTTGAACTCTGATGCTTCGTCGATAAAAAACCTACCACGACGTAACTTTTTAAGAACCGCTACTCAATCAGCCGCTGCCTTGCCGATCTCTGCGCTGACTTTATCCGCGCTCACTATGCCGGCACTATCGGCCATGGTGAATGCGGCGGAAAAGTCTGACTCGCTTAAGGCACAGCAGGCGATGGCGTTTCTTGAACAAGTATTAAGTGATCACGATGCGGCATTCGCAAGCGATGACTGGGGTTTAACCACGGATAACGATCGCGCTGAGGGGCGATTGATGTTGTTAAATACACTGTCGCATGCGCTTGATGCATGGTTACACGCGGATGCT
>CAJQQO010000302.1 GCA_905480475.1 uncultured Pseudomonadales bacterium
GCCCTTATGCAATCACTAGCGTATTGGAATTGCGTTACCCCATGTATCAATTAACCGCTGCTTACGGTCACTTTGGCCGCGAACCTTTTGAGCACACCTATCGCTGGACGGAAGATGGCGAAGAAAAATCTAGCACCTTTACTGCATTTACTTGGGAACGCACAGACAAAGTTGACGCACTAAAAGCGGCGCTTGGTCAGTAGTGAGAATAAGCATTTAGCTAGCACCTAAGACTAAAAGCGCTGCTAAACCATTTTAATTAATTATTATTATCAGGAAAACATCATGAGCACAGATTATAAAGTCGCCGACATATCATTAGCAGAATGGGGACGTAAAGAATTCGAAATCGCTGAGACAGAAATGCCAGCATTAATGGCACTAAGAAATAAATATGCTGACGAAAAACCTTTGCAAGGCGCAAAGATTCTTGGCTGTATCCATATGACGGTTCAAACCGGCGTGTTAATTGAAACACTGGTTGCCTTAGGCGCAGAAGTTCGCTGGTCATCTTGCAATATTTTTTCTACCCAAGATCATGCTGCGGCTGCAGTTGCGGCTGCCGGCACGCCTGTTTACGCATGGAAAGGTGAAACCGAAGAGGAATACGAATGGTGTATTGAACAAACTATTTTAAAAGATGGCCAGCCATGGGATGCCAATATGGTATTGGATGACGGCGGCGATTTAACTTTGATCTTACATGAAAAATATCCTGCCATGCTGGATAAGATTCACGGCGTCACTGAAGAAACCACAACCGGTGTTCACCGCTTACAAGAGATGTTAGAAAAAGGCGAATTAAAAATACCGGCTATTAACGTCAACGATGCAGTAACTAAATCTAAAAATGACAACAAGTACGGCTGTCGTCATTCACTAAACGATGCGATTAAGCGCGGCACCGACCATTTAATGGCAGGCAAAAAAGCACTCGTTATTGGTTATGGTGATGTGGGTAAAGGTTCAGCTCAGTCATTACGTCAAGAAGGTATGATTGTTAAAATCACTGAAGTCGATCCTATCTGTGCAATGCAAGCCTGCATGGACGGTTTTGAAGTGGTATCACCTTATAACGATGGCGTTAATACCGGCAAAGTTGAAGATACCAATAAAGTGCTACTACAAAATACTGATTTGGTTGTAACGACAACGGGTAACTACAACGTTTGTGACTCTGCTATTTTGCAGTCACTTAAAAACAACGCCGTTGTTTGTAATATTGGCCACTTTGATAATGAAATTGATACGGCTTTTATGCGTGAAAACTGGACTTGGGAAGAAATCAAACCACAAGTGCATAAAGTTTACCGCGACAAAGCCAGCAATGATCATTTGATTTTATTATCAGAAGGCCGTTTGGTTAACTTGGGTAATGCAACGGGTCACCCTTCTCGTATTATGGACGGCTCTTTTGCCAACCAAGTGTTAGCGCAAATGCATTTGTTTGAAAGAAAATCGGCCAACCAAGCCCAGCGTGATATCACGCTAACCGTGCTACCCAAAAAGCTGGATGAAGAAGTAGCAGCGCATATGGTTGGCGGTTTTGGCGGCGTGCTGACCCAGCTTACCAAAGAACAAGCGGACTATATTAACGTTTCCGTTGATGGCCCTTATAAAGTTGAATCTTATAAGTACTAATCGTCCATAACTAAAAGATATCGGGGTTTATTATGCCTTTCTCTAAACAACATCAGGTCAGTTTTGAGTTTTTTCCACCCAAAACTGCCGCCGGCATCGACAAGCTGGTAGAGACACGACAAAGCTTGGGCAAATTAAACCCTGAATTTTTTTCAGTAACTTATGGCGCTGGCGGATCTACTCGGGACAACACCAAAGCCATTGTGCTTGATGGTATTGCACAGGGTTTTAATACCGCGCCACATCTTTCTTTTGGCGGCGATGAAAAAGAATCGATTTTATCCTTGCTAGAAGAATATAAAACCAATGGTGTCAATCGTATTGTCGCTTTACGCGGTGATTTACCGTCGGGCTTTGGCGACGGGTCACGTCTGGTTCACGCTAATGAATTAGTCAGTTTTATTCGCGAACACACGGGTGATCACTTTCATCTTGAAGTTGCCGCTTACCCAGAGATTCATCCCGAAGCGAAAAGCTATGAAACTGATATCGAATTTTTAAAACAGAAATTTGCCGCCGGTGCCAGTAGCGCCATTACTCAATACTTTTTTAATGCCGACGCCTACAAATATTTTGTTGATCGCTGCCAAAAAGCTGGCATTGATCAAGCTATTTACCCGGGCATTATGCCCATCGTCAACTTCGATAACCTTAAACGCTTTTCGCAAAACTGTGGTGCAGAGATCCCACGCTGGCTAAGCTATAGAATTGAATCACTCAAAGAATCGCCCTATGACTTAACGGCTTTTTGTACCGACTTTATTACTGAGTTGTGCGAATCGGTTTTATCCAGCGGCGCGCCGGGTATTCATTTTTATACCATGAATCAAACTGAACCTACGCAAACCATTTGTCATAACCTCGGTTTAAAATAATAGCCTTATGCGACGCTCGCGGATTTACTGTGACAGCACGATTCAGCCGAATCAATCGCTGCTGATGGATGAACGCAATAATCATTATCTGTTGCATGTACTCAGGGTCAAGGTCGGACAAGCGCTAATTATCTTTGACGGCAGCGGTGATGACTTTCAATCTACTGTTGAAGCCGTTACCCGCAAATCGGTGACTGTCGCTGTCAGCGATACAATTGATCGCTCGCAAATAGCAAAAGAATCCCCCCTACAGACAACACTGGCCATTGCCATATCCAAAGGCGAGCGGATGGACTGGGTGATGCAAAAAGCGACCGAGCTAGGTGTTAGCGCTATCCAGCCATTAATCACGAAACGGGTTGATGTAAAA
>CAJQQO010000303.1 GCA_905480475.1 uncultured Pseudomonadales bacterium
TTGCTACGTCGCGAACATCTACCGCGCAAACGCCGCCATCAAAATATTGTTTCATATCGCCTTTAAGAATGGCGATAATTAATTTACCCGTTGGCGTTGGCATTCGATCACCGGGACCAAACGGAAATCCGGGGCAGACAATAGTCGCTGGCAAACCATTCGCTACCATGCCTTTTACGACGTGATGGCTAATAAATTTTGATTGAATATATTCACTGCAATCTAGCCAGTCGTTAAAAAAGGTTTCTTCATTAGCTAGCTCGCCGGGTTTGGCAACACCAATGGCGGCAATGCTGCTGGTAAATACAATCTTCTTAACGCCGGCGGCTTGCGCGGCTTCCATCATGGCTTTGGCACCAGCGATATTCACTTTGTATTGGAGTGCGGAGTCCTTGGTCCAGACTGCATAGACAGCAGCGAGGTGGTATAGTCCTTCGACGCCTTCAACACATTTATAAAGTGATGCGGGGTCGAGTAAATTGCCTTCAACAAATTCTACATTCATACCATCGAGAGGCGAGCGATCTTCTCCCGGCATGACCATTACCCGTACTTCATCACCTTGTTCAAGGCAAAGGCGGGTTACATGGTTACCAATAAAGCCGGTGGCGCCAGTAATCAACACTTTCATAATGGTATCCTCGTATTTTTTTATTGGTCGGTTTTTAATGGCCTTACTAAATAGCGTTTTTGCGATAGATATTTTTATTTATAGTGATGCCAACTAAAGTGCTGCGGCATTAGCTAATTCTTGCGCCTTATCCAAGTAAGCTTCTACTCTTGTTGCGACTTGGTCAAGCGATGCTACTTTCATACCGCCGGAAGCGCCTTTTTTTAATCGACTGTAAACACCTTCAACAATGCAGGCTTGTTTCCACCAGCTAAAAGCCATGTAGTAATTGATATCGGATAAATCAAGCCCTGATCGATTGGCGTATAACTCAATCACATCATCGCGGCTGCAAAAATTTGCTGACAAGGTGGGTGGGTCGAGTAACCATGTGATTGGGTCGCCGGGCTCTGCCCAATATAATAGTGACCAAACAAAATCGGCAACCGGGTCGCCTAGTGTGCATAGCTCCCAGTCTAACACGGCACTTATGCTGCAATCCTTGGCTAGAACTGTGTTATCAAAGCGGTAATCGCCATGAGCAAGGCCGGGGCGAGTTTGTTCTGTTGGAATATTTTTTGATAACCGCCTATGTAATGATTCGATTAACGGCAGCTCACGAGTTTTTGCTGCATTGATTTGCTTTTGCCAACGGTTAAGTTGCCGTTCAACGTAATGATCGCGGGTTTTGGCTAAATCGCCTAAGCCAATCTTATCGATATCTACTGTGTGAAAAGCAACTTGCACATCGACTAATGATTCTGTGGCGACTTGGCATTGGGCTGCACTTAAATGTGCGGCCGAGGCTTGGTCGCGGAGCACCACACCTTCAACAAAGCTCATCACATAAAATGGCGCTTCGTTAACCGTGTTATCGTCGCAGTAGGCAATCATTTTTGGTACAGGCACATTGCTGTTTTTATCTAACGCTGACATGATTTTCCATTCGCGTTGCATATCATGTGCTGTGGCTAATCGCGCGGCAACCGGTGGTCTGCGTAATGCCCAAACGGTATTGTTTGCGTCGGTTACTCTAAAGGTTAAGTTGGAACCTCCGGCCGCAATAAGATCAAAATTAAATGGCGCTTTAGCATTATCAATATTACGCTCTAACCAACTGCTTACAGCGCTAATACTAATTCCCTTGATTTCAGTTTCGGACATGCGGGTATCTCTTTTTAATGCGTTTATTTAATAAAGTCGATAGTTACTATTAATCGTTATGCGGGTTTTTCAGCGGCTTTTGCCGCTTCAAGCAAATGCCCATATTTTTCCAAAGCCTGTTTTTTTCGGGTGGGGATATGTGCGCTGGGTAAACCATCGACAGCTTCAATCGTCTTTAAAATTTGTTTTGCCACGGTTTGCTTATGAACTTCATCGGCACCATCGGCAATTCTTAATGCGCGACCCGAGCGGTACATATATTCTAACGGTAAATCCGTGGTGTATCCTAGCGAGCCGTGGAGTTGAATGGCTCGGTCAAGTATTTTAAGTAAAATGCTAGGTACATGAAACTTTAACATGGCGATTTCCATTCGCGATTGCGAGCCGTGGCCGCCGCGGTTATCCATCGTCCATGCGGCTTTTAACGTCAGCAAGCGGGCGGTTTCAATTTCAACGGCGGAGTTGGCGATCGCGTCTTGTACCATTTGCAAATGGCCTAAGGGTTTGCCTTTGGTGTGTCGCGAAACCGCGCGCTCACACATCATTTCAAAGGCTAGGTTGCATTGACCTATAATCCGCATGCAGTGATGAATACGACCGCCGCCAAGACGTTTTTGCGCGAGTAAAAAACCTTCACCCGGTTGGCCGATCATATGGTCAAGCGGTACGCGGCAATTTTCAAATAGCACCTCTGAATGACCACCGATACGATCGGATAAAAAATCTTCACCGGCGTGGTAAGGGTGGCTCATGGTGCCAACATCACGTACAACGGTCATACCCGGCGTGCCGCGCGGGATGACAATCATCGAGGCTTTTTGGTGAGCAGCTGCGTCGGGATTAGTCACCGCCATAAGCACGGTAAAGTCCGATACCGATGCATTAGAGGCAAACCACTTTCTGCCATTGATAACCCAGTGATCGCCGTCTTTTTCGGCGCGGGTAGTAATAGCCGTGGGGTCGGAGCTGGCGATATGAGGTTCGGTAAGCGCAAAGGTACTGCGGACTTCGGCTCGCATCAGCGGGTAAAGCCAGCGTTCACGTTGCTCTTCTGTGGCCCCGACGGCGAGAAGCTCTGCATTGCCTGAGTCAGGGCCTTGGCAATTAAAAATTTCTGGCGCGAGTTCGCTGCGGCCAAGTATTTCATGAATTAAACCGAGCTTAAGTTGCCCCATTCCCTGACCACCGTCTTCAGGGCCAAGGTGTGGAGACCATAAATTATGATCTTTGACTTTTTGTTTTAACGGCGCCCATAGCTTATCAAGTTGCGCTTGATTAAGTCCTTCTTGAATTAACTCAATGGGAATAATTTCCTCATCAACAAATTGTTTAATCCAATCTAGCTGTTGTTGAAATTCCGCTTCGGTTGAAAAGTCCCAAGCCATATGATGCTCCGGTCAAAAAATAGGTAAGGGTTGATGCTGTCTTTTACTTCCTGATCTAAAATTGCTTGCTATTAAGCTAGCGGGTGAGCCGCTTCCAGATCCCAGTTATCTAATAGTATTTTATTGGCGTACCAAGTATTCCAGTGCTCGGTGAGATAATAAATTTTTCCTTCGGCGTTAAATCGAAATACAAAACAATAAACATTTTTGTAGTCTTTGCCCGAGTTAGTTTTGCTGTGTTGCGTATGTTGGCGCATAACATAGTCACCATCGGCAATGACCAGTAAGTCAGTAAAGCGATTGGTTGATAGGTCGTAGGAGTCGGTTCCTGATCCGGGTTTGTCCTGTCCAGCGCCATAGAGAATGGTTTTAATAGTGTCGATACCTTTGTGCTCGGTTTGTCCTTCTAGTCCGGGCAGTCGCGGTAGGCCATTCCACCAAGTGGCGTCATCGGCAAAAAGCGTGGCGGGGTCGCCACAGCTACCGTCAAATAGTGAGTTAGCGGCATTGATATTAGCTTGTTCGGTGGCGGAATATTGGCTCATATTGAGTACTCTTTAAAGTGGGGGATATAGGTATTACCCAAATACAAATGCTGTTTCTTTTTTGGCGTTAATTAAAATCATTACTTATTCAAACTTATTCCAATTGACAACGTCATCAAACGGTTTGCGATAAGCTTTTTTAAACTCGGTGCCAATGGTATAGGCAATAGGGAAGATGCCTACCTGAGTAAAATCTTTATACGGGATATTTAATAACTCAGCCATTTCTTTTTCACGCCATAGATGTGCGGTTGTCCACGCGCTGCCCATGCCTCTGGCGCGTAAGGCTAAAAAGAAACTCCAGACGGCTTGCAAGATAGAACCGTAACAACTGGCTTGCATAAAGACACCGGAGTTTTCAACTCGACCTGACATTAATGGAATAAGGATTGCCGGTGCGCGATGGATATTCTCGCGCAGGTAATCAACGGACTGATTAATTTTTTCAAAGCCGGGAGTGGCCGCTCCCATATAATCGTCACCCACCGATTCGCCAAGTACTTTGACATAATCTTCTAAGGCTAAGTTGTAGATTTTAGCAATATCTTTAATCACTATCGGGTCGTCGACTAATACCCAGCGCCAAGTATTCATATTGGAACCATTGGGGGCTTGAAAGGCCAGTTCCATACAATCTTGTAAAACGTCGCGCTGAACCGGCTTGTCAAAATCAAGCCGTTTGCGCACGCTTCGTGTAGTGCTTAGTAGTTGATCGGCTGTTAGGTTTAACATGATGTGCTCCTGCGCGGTTTTGATGCTAATGATTTTTACCAATAGTCCGTGTCGTAACAATAGCGAATATGGTCAATAGCGAAATAGAGGCTTACATTTGCGCTTGCAGTGTAAGGTTTTTAAATCAGCTTGGGACAGTTCGACAATGAACAAACAGTTAGGCGGCCAATAGTAATGGACATTTTTCAAAAGTACTGATATCTATTTTTAAAT
>CAJQQO010000304.1 GCA_905480475.1 uncultured Pseudomonadales bacterium
CTGAGCATAGCCTTAACGTAGCTATTTTAAGTATTGCGCTTGGCCGCGCCGAAGGTTTGCTCGATACTGATCTGGAAAATCTCGGCATCTGCGCCATGTTGCACGATGTGGGCAAAATAAAGGTGCCCGATTCAATATTAAATAAAGAAGGCAATCTGGATCCTGACGAATTTGAAGTAATGAAAATGCACACCGTGCACGGCAAAAAGTTATTGCTAGGCGCTAGTGATATACCCGATGCCGCTGTGGATATTGCCTTATCGCATCATGAAAAGCTTGATGGCTCGGGATACCCAGTTGGTCTTACCGATAGCCAAATTCCCTATTTGGTACGCATCGTCGCTATCGCCGATGCTTACGACGCCATGACAAGTGGTCGAATTTATAGCGTTGCCAAGCCTGCGGCCGAAGCGCTAAAGCTGATGCTTAAAGATAAAGAGACTTGTTTCGACACCCAACTGCTGAATAAATTTATTGAGTGTATTGGCGTTTATCCGATCGGCAGTATCGCCGAGCTCAATAGCGGTGAAGCGGGTATTGTGCTGCCCGCCACCAGCAATAATCGCTTAAAGCCCTTGATCATGGTCGCTCGTGACCAGAATAAAAATAGCTGCCAGCAGCGACTTATCGATACCAGCACTGACCGACGCCCTGACAACAGCCGTCCTTATATGATTAGAGCACTGCATCCCGATGGGGAATTTGGTCTGAATTTGGCCGATTTTCGCGAGTTCACTACTTCTTAACTCAATTGGGCTTTGGCTCAAACTCGACCTCCCTGAAATTAAGCTCTCCAAATAAAGTGACGCATTGCCTTTCTCAGAGCATATAGCATGGCCGCCGTATTGCCCTACAAATCCTCAAAAGCTCAGATCTATATTAAATAATATTGATATACCTCTAAGTTCTCTATACAATCCCGCTCCTTAGGCTATATCAATATAATTTGATATAAAACCAGCTTTATAGAAATAAGCCGCTGCGCTTCGGGAAGAGCTAACTATAACGCTTAATAAACCCCAATAGCGGTTTCGACTAAAACGAACTTTATGGCCAAAACACCTTTAGCAAAAGCGGCACCGGCAGATCTGCACGATTTTAAATCGCAGCCAAGCCCACCGAGCAAAGCCCCGCTAGACGAGGGCATTCCTCTACTTGAGCGCTTGTTAAAGGCCAGTGCCGATCAACTTCGCCTGCAAATTCTGCAAGTGCTGCAACACGATTCCTTTGGCGTACTAGAGCTTTGCGCCCTATTTGATATCAAACAATCCGCTATGAGCCATCATCTTAAGGTGTTATCCACCGCCGACTTGGTGACAACTCGCCGCGAAGGTAATGCTATTTTTTATCGCCGCGCATTACCGGGCAGCGGCAGCACTAGCCAATTTGTTAGCCAGCTATTTGCCACGATCGACGCTCAGCCCTATGCAACAAGCTTACAAACCGCCATCGATAGAGCCCAGCGTAATCGCAGCGAACAATCACTTAAGTTTTTTAGCGAGAACAGCGAACGCTTTAAAGCCCAACAGGATTTGATCGTTGATATTCATGACTACCGCGACACGGTTGATGAAATACTCGATACGTTAATTGCCGATCCAAGCTGCCAGCGCGAAACTAAACAAGCTATAGAGATTGGCCCCGGTGATGGTTTTTATCTCGCCAATCTAAGTCGTCGCTACGATCATGTTATCGCCCTCGACAATGCCGAGCCTATGCTTAAACGTTGTCAGCAAACCGTGCAACGTATCGGTCTAGGCCAACCCAACACTTTAAATAGCCAAGGCAAAACCAGCTATGGCAAGGTTGCCTTTATTCTGGGTGATACATCGACCTTTATAAAACTCGATACCGAAATTGCAGCGCTTTCATTACCTTCGTCTTCACAATCGGCATCGGATAGTAAAGCCAAATCCAAAGTCAGTACCGCTGGGGCAAGAAAAGCCGATTGCGTGGTTGCCAATATGGTGCTGCACCACAATGCAAAACCCCAAGCTATTATTGAAGACGTTGCGCAATTGCTAGCGCCCAACGGGGTTTTTGTTATTTCAGAATTATGCCAGCACGATCAAGACTGGGTTCGCGATGCCGCCGGTGATGTTTGGTTAGGCTTTAGCGAAGCGCTACTCGATCATTGGGCGAGTGAAGTAAAATTAATTAAAGGGCCGAGCAGTTATACGGCTTTGAGAAACGGTTTTAGTATTCAAATTTTAAGTTATATCAAAAGTCAGCAGCCTATTTAGCACAATTAATTTTTAATTAAAAATTATCGACAATTAAGGAAACAAACCATGAGCGAATACAATGTATTTACTTCCGAATCGGTTTCGGAAGGCCATCCGGACAAAATGGCCGATCAGATTTCTGATGCCATACTTGATGCAATTATTGCTCGCGATCAAGACGCCCGTGTCGCAGTTGAAACAATGGTTAAAACCGGTATGGCTGTGGTTGCCGGTGAGGTCACTACCTCATGCTATGTTGATCTCGAGGATATTATCCGTGACGTCATTACCGGCATTGGTTACGACAACTCCGACGTAGGTTTTGATGGCGCAAGTTGCGCCGTACTAAATGCTATCGGCAAGCAGTCTGTCGATATCAACCAAGGTGTTGATCGCGCCAAGCCCGAAGATCAAGGCGCGGGCGACCAAGGTTTAATGTTTGGTTACGCCACTAATGAAACCGAAACTTTAATGCCTGCTGCCGTTCACTATTCGCATCGACTGGTAGAAAAACAAGCGCAGTTACGCAAAGACGGTATCTTGCCTTGGTTGCGCCCCGACGCAAAAAGTCAGGTCACTTTACGTTATGAAAACGGCAAGCCTGTTGCAATCGATGCCGTAGTGCTTTCAACACAGCATGACCCCGATATCTCTCTTGAGGATTTACGCGCAGCGGTCAAAGAAAATATTGTTCTGCCTGTACTCCCTGCAGAATGGTTACATGATGACACCGAATATCATATTAACCCGACCGGCAACTTTGTTATTGGCGGCCCGGTTGGCGATTGCGGCTTAACCGGTCGAAAAATTATTGTTGATACCTACGGCGGTATGGCAAGACATGGTGGCGGCGCATTCTCCGGCAAAGACCCATCAAAAGTTGATCGCTCTGCCGCTTACGCCGGTCGTTATGTGGCTAAAAATGTTGTCGCAGCAGGCCTTGCCGAGCGTTGCGAGATTCAAGTGTCTTACGCAATTGGTGTGGCAGAACCTACCTCTATCTCAGTCAATACTTTTGGCACCGGTAAAGTGGGTGATGAACAATTAATTGAAGCCATACGCAAAACCTTCGACTTACGCCCTTATGCAATCACTAGCGTATT
>CAJQQO010000305.1 GCA_905480475.1 uncultured Pseudomonadales bacterium
ACCGCATAGCTAAAGCCGGTTTAAGGCGATTAACATCGGGTAGAGCAGTAGCAATGGTAAAAAACGATGACAAATAGTCGTGGCAGTAAGCTTGCGATAAATGCTGCTGCAACTGCCATGGTAGCTAGCAGCGTTTTTTCCCGCAGCCGCAGGCTCGGATTAATAGCCTTAATACTGCTGTTACAGGCATGTGCTGATTCTGCTTACGTAAGAGTGGTAGAGCGACCCCAGCCGCCGACAGAGCGAATTAATAGTCATTGGGTGAGTCCTGGTGAAACTTTGTATGCCATAGCGTGGCGATACAATATGGACCCGGATACGCTAGCAAGAGCCAACGGTTTACGTGCACCGTACCGGATACAAGCCGGTAAAAAGTTAAGTTTAGATTTATCGCGTGCGAATCGTTATCGATCTACCGCGTCAGTAACCACAAGTGTTAATAGTAAAACTAGCAAGGCTGCATCGACAAGTAAGACTGCATCATCAAATAGAACATCGCAGTCTGCAACGGCCAAGCAAATTTATAAAACGGTTGGCGCATGGCGCTGGCCGGCTAAAGGATCAGTTAGTAAAAAATACAAAGGTGGTGGTTCGGCCATCCATAAAGGATTAGATATAATAGGACGTCAGGGGCAATCCGTTTATGCCGCTAATCACGGTGTGGTTGTTTACGCGGGGTCAGGATTGCCAGCCTATGGCAAGCTGTTAATCGTTAAACACAATGAAGTCTATTTGAGTGCCTATGCACACAATAGTAAGTTAACGGTTTCAGAGGGCGATAAAGTTAAAGTAGGGCAGAAAATTGCCGAAATAGGTAAGAGCGGCACTACTCACGAGCACTTGCACTTTGAGATTCGAAAAAAAGGCATACCGGTCGATCCTTTAAAGGTTTTGCCTAGAGCTTAGTATTAGTTTAGTCGTTAGAAAAGATTGATATGAATTAGAACGGCTAGCAGTAAAGGTTTTATGCTTAGAAACTGGTAAGCAATTAAAAACGCTTAAGCAGTAACGAATTGGTAGTTTGTACGAGAAGAAATAAGTAGTAGCATCCTATATAAACAAAGGGGCCAAACCCATGGTAGCAAACGCGCAAGAACAGTCGGACGCAGAGATGGAAGTAAAAGAAGAAATAAAGGAAAAAACTGCAAAAAACGCGGGTGAAAGCGAAGGCTTCAAAGAGATAGCCGAAGCCATGGATGGACGTAGAAAAACCACCGAGCGAGTACCGAAGTCTTTAGATGCAACGCAAATGTATCTGAATGAAATTGGTTTTTCGCCGTTATTATCTGCAGACGAAGAAAAACATTACGCTAGATTAGCGCTATCGGGTGATGAAGCCGGTCGCAAGCGTATGATCGAATCTAACCTGCGTTTAGTGGTTAAAATTTCGCGTCGTTATTTAAATCGTGGTTTAACCCTGCTTGATTTGATCGAAGAAGGTAATCTGGGTTTGATTCGAGCGGTTGAAAAGTTTGACCCTGATCGCGGTTTCCGTTTTTCAACATACGCAACGTGGTGGATTCGTCAGACCATTGAGCGTGCGATTATGAATCAAACGCGCACCATTCGTTTGCCGATTCATGTTGTTAAAGAATTAAACGTCTACTTGCGTGCTTCGCGTGAGCTAAGTCAAAAACTTGATCATGAGCCAAGCGCCGAAGAAATTGCCGAGCTGCTCGAAAAGCCGGTTGCGGATGTTAAGCGGATGTTAAAGCTTAATGAACGCGTAACTTCCATTGATGCGCCACTAGGTCATGATTCCGAACGCACTGTTGTTGAAACCATTGCTGACAGTAGAGTGTCTGATCCTGCTGAGTTGTTGCAAGATAACAATATGCGCAGCAGCATTAATAGCTGGTTAGATGATTTATCCGATAAGCAGCGCGAAGTGATTACCCGTCGATTTGGTTTGCGTGGTCATGAAACGGCAACGCTTGAGCAAGTCGGTGCTGAGATTGGTTTAACGCGAGAGCGAGTACGACAGATTCAGGTTGAAGCACTGCGTCGCTTAAAAGATATTATGCGTAATGAAGGCTTATCTAGCGAGTCGGTTTTTAGTCGTTAAAACATGATGTAATAAAACCGGCACAAAAAAAAGACCCTCATAAGGGTCTTTTTTTTGTGCCGGTTTTTGAATTCAAACTAAAGCTTAAGTTTAAAAACGCCAGCGGAGCTTATCGCTCTAGATACTTCAGTTTATCCGCAACACCATTCCACTCTTCAGCATCTTCTGGTGCCGGTTTCATCTCGGTGATATTCGGCCATGTCTCAGCCAGCTCGGCATTAAGCTCGAGAAATACTTGCTGATCTTCAGGTAGCTCATCTTCTGAAAAGATCGCATCTGCCGGGCATTCTGGTTCGCACAATGCACAATCAATACATTCGTCCGGATGAATAACCAAAAAGTTTGGGCCTTCGTAGAAACAATCTACCGGGCAAACTTCTACGCAATCTGTGTGTTTACATTTAATGCAATTTTCGCCGACTACAAAAGTCATAGTGGTGATATTCTCCAGTTGTGCTGATATCTATAGCGGGTAATTTGGGTCTTCTTAATCCTTTAGCAAGACGCGCTTTACTACCAAGCTATTCAAAATAAGTATAAAAGACTTTAGCTGCTTTTAGATAAAATTCAAAAGCTTACTTAGACTCGCCAAGTCATATTGTCCCAGCAACGCTAAAATCGAGCGCGGAGTCTATCACGCCTACTTTTTGTCGCAAACCCGTATTGGGGATATTTAATAACAAGGATGGCGATTATTTACATCGCCTATCGGCGGCATATAAGCTGGCATAAAGGGTCAGGGTTAAGCGCCGCTAAGCTTAGTTAAGCACTAAGCGAGCTGTCTCTAAGGCTCTAGCTATGGTGCGCAAAGCCTTTTGCGACGCCCAACTACTCGTTGTCAACTTGACGTTTTAGTTCATAGAGCGCGTCTAGCGCTTCCTTCGGCGTCATATTGTCGGGATTTAAGGCCTCAACCGCATCGTGTAATTGGCTATCGGCAGGTGCAAATAAATCCGCTTGTGGTGGCCTTATTGCGGTTTCTTTTATTACCGCAGCTGGATTAGCGGATGGTAGCGTTTGTTTTGTCGCGCTGCTGTTCAGTTCTAATTCGCTAAGTTTACTGCTGGCAAAATTCAGTACTGGCTTGGGAATACCCGCCAGTTTGGCGACTTGAATACCGTAACTCTGATTGGCAGGGCCGGGTTTAACCGTATGCATAAAAACAATATCGTCGCCGTATTCGGTGGCATCCAAATGTACATTGGCAGTGCCGTCGATGGTTTCTGGCAATGCGGTCAATTCAAAATAGTGGGTGGCAAATAAAGTAAAGGCTTTAATCTGTTCGGCCAAATGATAAGCGCATGCCCAAGCCAGCGACAGGCCATCAAAGGTGCTGGTGACGCGACCGATCGCATCCATTAAAACCAAACTTCGTGGCGTAGCATGATGCAAAATATGCGCGGTTTCCGACATCTCAACCATAAAGGTGGAGCGACCACCGGCTAAATCATCGGACGAACCGATACGGGTAAAGACTTGATCAACCAAGCCCAGCGTTGCCGATTCAGCCGGTACGTAGCTACCAATATGCGCAAGCACGGTAATTAACGCGATTTGTCGCATATAGGTCGACTTACCACCCATATTCGGACCGGTAATAATTAGCATGCGACGCTGTTCATCCATATGTAAATCGTTAGGGATAAATGGCTCGGTCGAAACATCTTCTACCACTGGATGACGACCTTGTTTAATCACAATGCCAGCGCGTTGCTCGAGTTTGGGGGCGCGCCAGTTACGACTATCTGCACGTTCTGCTAAGGTCGCCAATACATCAATTTCCGCAACCGCTTCGGCGCTTAATTGCAGCTCGCCAAGTTGCTCGTTAAGCGTTTCGATTAATTGTTCATAGAGTAGTTTTTCGCGCGCCAGCGCTTTGCTTTGCGCACTAAGTGCTTTGTCTTCAAATACTTTTAACTCTGGGGTAATAAAACGCTCGGCATTTTTTAAGGTTTGTCTGCGAGTATATTCAACCGGCGCCTGCGCCGATTGCGCTCGACTAATTTCAATAAAGTAGCCGTGCACGCGGTTATAACCGACTTTTAAGGTGTTAATGCCAGTTTTTTCACGCTCGCGTTGTTCGAGCTGAATTAAAAAATCCGAGGCGTTGGTGCTGAGCGCGCGAAATTCATCGAGTTCATCATCGTAACCATCGGCAATAACGCCGCCGTCACGAATCGTCATAGGCGGATTGTCGATAAGTGCTGCATTTAGCAATGCGGACTGTTCGGGGTATTCGCTAATACGTTCACTAATCGCTTTAACGACTTCATCGTTGGTGTCGCGCATCACTTGATTTAATTGCGGTAGCGCGTTTAATGAATCGCAAAGACGGGTTAAGTCGCGTGGTCGCGCTGAGCGCAAACTAATGCGCGTCAGAATACGTTGCATATCACCGACCGGTTTTAACGCTTTACGTACTGCCTCAAAACCATAACTTTGTAATAGCGCAGCAATTGCCTGTTGGCGACTAAGTATGGGTGTTAGTTGGTTTAGTGGCTTGGCTAACCAGTTGCGTAATAAGCGGCTGCCCATAGCGGTTGCCGCCGTATCGAGTACCGCGAGTAAAGTATTACTCTCATCACCGGCAAGGTTTCTATCCAACTCCAAATTGCGCCGACTGGCTGCATCAATACATAAATAATCACTGCGGCTTTCGACACTGAGACTTTGAATATGGGGCAGGGCACCAGTTTGCGTTGAGCGCGCATATTGAATCAGTGCGCCTGCGGCACAAACCGCAACAGGCATGCGGTCGGCACCAAAGGCCGATAAATCGCGGGTGCCAAATTGTCGGGTAAGTTCGCTAAACGCAGTATCGGCATCAAACTCCCATTCGGGGCGCTCTCTTACAATGGCCGGGTTAACACAGCCAAGAGGCACGCCGCTTTTATCAACGGTAAGTAGTTCAGCACCATCGAGTTGCAGTAACTCGCTATGCAAATCCGCTTTGGATTGGGTTTCGGTAATACAAAACTTTCCGCTGGCCATGGCAAGCCATGCGATGCCATAGGTATTGGCTTGTTGATAAATACAAACCAAGAGTGGTTCACGTCTTGCATCTATTAATGCTTCATCACTTAAAGTGCCGGGGGTGATAACGCGTTGTACTTGCCGATCTACCGGGCCTTTGCTGGTGGCGGGGTCGCCGACTTGTTCACAGATCGCCACGGATATGCCAGCTTTTACACACTTAGCTAAATAGCCATCGGCCGAATGGTAGGGGATGCCAGCCATAGGAATCGGTTTACCGCCCGATTTACCGCGTGCGGTTAAGGTTAAATCCAGTATTTTTGATGCTAACTTCGCATCGTCAAAAAACAGTTCATAAAAATCGCCCATGCGATAAAACACAATCTCATTGGGATGTTGCGCCTTAATTTTTAAATACTGGCGCATCATCGGCGTATGTTGGCTGGCGGCTGGCGAATCGTCTTGATCGGATTCTTGCTTGGGTTCTGTTGCAGCTTGTTTGGACGACTCGTGCGTGGAAGCAGAAGAATTCATATGGGCTTGTTCTGGCCTTGTTATATGGATGGACGGATGGATCGAATGTATGGATTAAATGGATCGCTTGTGTGGATTACTTGGGTATTGGGTCCGCTTGTTTATTTAGGTCGCGATTGTAATTTAAGCAGCGGATTTTGGACAGGGTTCGCGAGCAAGATAAGGTGGATAAAGTCTTTTAGCTGCAGTTATAAGTGAGCAAGGACTCAAATCAGCATTACGGTCAATATGACTGCGCTCTGTCATCTAGCGCTTGCCCTAACGCTCATTCGCTGATTTAAAGCGCTCAGATAATAGAGTTTACCCTTATTGCGTCAATCCAAAAGCAGAATTAGCCCCGCCAAATCAGCCCTAATTTGCAGAACGCAAAGCTAACAATCAATATAAAAATATAATAAAAACAGTAGTTTATGTAATATTTCAGCTTTTGGCATAGCCCTTGCATATACCTAGATATACGCAGCAAAGCAGGCTGTAAATTCGCAAAAGGGTAATCGACATGCAAGCTAATAAATTCTTTCTTTCAGGCTACTACGGCATGCGTAATAGCGGCGACGATGCATTGCTTATGTCATCCGCCTTATCGGCCAAGAAATTTCTTTCTGCCCAAAGTATTGAAATCAGCTCGCCTACTCGGGTCCATCTGCCATTACTTGAGGCTTTTGATCCGCGCCTAGCGTCTAAGCAAAGCTTTCGTGGTGAAAATCGCTTTCGCCATCTTTGGTCGGCTGCCAATGCCAATCGCATTATCTTTAGTGGCGGCTCAGTGCTGCATTGCGCTAGTGATATCAATATGAAGCGCTTAATGATGAAGCTAGCTGGCAGAGGTCCGCATCTTGCCTTGGGCGTAGGTGTTGGCCCATTTCATACGGTTACAGCCGAAAAAGCATGTGCCAAGTTTCTTAACGAATGCGGTTATGTAGGTGTGCGCGACGAAGAGAGTTTTGCTGTGGCAACTGCGCTAGCCCCGAATGCCAATATCGAAATGACTTTTGATATTGCGCCCTTATTGATTGATTACATCGACGAAAACTCGATTGCAGCATACCAACGTCGCGGTATTGGCGTGGCTTTATGTCCTAAAGAGCGTTTACACGGTAACCCTGAAGCCGAGCAGCAACGTTTACGCAACATTGCATCGGCTTTAACTAAAGCGCATCGCGATAGCGGCGAGCCTATTTTTCTTATCGATTTTAATGGCCATAACAATCTTGGTGATGCCTATGTACACCAGGAATTAAGAGCTTATATCCCACCTGGCGTGCCAGTTTTTCGTGTGCCTTATAACTCAAACCCATTGCGATTAATGGAGCGACTTAAAACCTTAAGAGTGGTTTTAGGTATGCGCTTACACGCTTCTATTTTAGCTTTTATGGTTGAAACACCGGTTGTCGCGCTGAACTATCACTCAAAGTGTGTTGGTTGGTGCGATCAAATCGGCATACCTAAAGTGTACCGTTTTGATACCCATAATATTGATGACGGCATCTTGACCGGTGTTTTATCCCACGGTCTATATAATAGTTTTAAAGCGCCAAAATTATCGACTAGCGACGCTTATAAAGCGGCTAGAAAAAACTTTGAACACGCCAGTGCATTGGTATAAAAAATTCTAAACTTATTTTGGGAGATTTAACAATGTTGTACTTATTGAAAGAAAAAAATACCAAACAGTCAGTTAACGCAGTAGTAGATAACGATGAATTGTTGACCGATGGTGTTACCGATAACCAAGCCGATCGCCCAGCGATTTCAGTCATTATTCCCCTATAAGTATCTGTAGTATGATGCTGCCCACTAAATATCAATGAGTTACGGATAGTAGAGTCTACCAATTACAGGATGCTCCTACATACAGAAGCCCAAGCAGCCGAAGAATTCAGCAGCATGGACATTGCCGACCATTTGCATTAACCCAAGAAATACAAATAAGAAAGCTGCGATTGCGCCGGCGGATCTGATGCTCATTGGCTTCTCCATTAAACTACTAAAATAGTAAGGTTACATTTTCTCAGACTGATCGTATAAGTAGCGTTGAAAATTAATAAATACTTCTCTTCATCTTTTTGGCTCGCCTTCAACGACAACGCCATCATCGGGTGTATAAATATATTCATCCATCGTGCCGACTATTGGAACTAACTTAAAAGGCGTTAAGAAACCATCGTTAATAGCTTGCTTTAAGGTGTAGCTATAGATCGGACCTCTAAAGTAGCGATAGGTGTCGACACTATCTGTACACGTTGGTCTTGCTGTGAGGCCTAACTGCACGACAGGCGCAAAGTATTCATGAATACCTCGCCAATTACTCTCATCGCTTGCGCCGCAACGATGGCATGCGTCTAAGATTATTAGATCGAAAAAGTCAGCAGGTTAAATTGCAGGAAAAATGTTCCAGCTAAGTGATCGGCAACAAAAAGACCTTGATAGGGCGCTGAGTCGAATTAGCATGCAAAAAACGCTAGATAATCTGGGTAAGACCATGCTGCCTCTGTTGCCAGTTGATGCGGGGTTGAGGATAGTGAGCTGTATATCGTAAAGCGCCGCCCTTAATTTTTGCACTTAGCTATTGACTAGGCGTTAAACCGGAACTTACTTTCTATATTTTTAAATATTGCCCTTTTAATTGAAAATAGATGAGTGGATTAGCATTGGTTTAGCTGATGTCTGTTACACGGTGCTGCTTCAAAGGGGGAGTGCAACATATGAAAAATGTTAGATATCGCAGGTTTTAATTAGGCGATTGAGTGTCTAATCGATACTCGCTGCGATTGAGCCGGCAGAAAACCAGGACTTATTTTTTTATAATTCTAAATTTGGATAATAATGCTGAATCCTTTCGTTAAGTTTTAGTTGTGTTATCTGTCAATATTAGAGCTTATTTTTAAGGCTTGATTCGATCAAGCGACATTTATTCCTCTCGACGTGCCTTAATTCACCGCGGGTGTCATAAGTTTTTAAAGTTGCTTCAAGGCTGTTTCGGTTCACATCTAACGTCTCCCTCGTTCGTAGGGATTTCTTGCTGAAGCTCAGAGTACTTGAAATTGTAACTCGGTCAATAAACCACTGCGTCTCTATAAATAAATCTTTATCTACAGAGTAAAAAATACTGGGCGTATCAGGATTCAGCAGGATAGGATCGGTTTTTAACGGACTGCAATTAATCCAAATAGACTTTGAGTAAGCTCGATAACTATCTGCTTGGGTTGAGTATGAAGGTTGCGCTTGGCTATAAGGTGAGAGGTTTGGAGCCAAGATTATAAATACTACCAAGCAAGGAAATGCTAATTTTTGTTGCACGATATCGCCTCTTTAGAGAAAGCTAAGATTTTTATCAATCATACTTCAGCGTAAGTATAGGAAACAATAGACAGAGAAGGCAGATAGGAATTATTAATACGAGCAGACTATTAAAATAGGTTTAGGTTCACCGTACTTCTTAAGCCAAGCATACAAACTGTGTGCTGTTGTACCGAGTCGCTGCGCGACATCGGCGACAGAGTATCCACGCTCAATTACTTGCTTAACAGCCTCTCTCTTGAATTCTTCTGTATATCGTTTGCCTTTCATAAACATCTCTCATAGAGTTAGATTTTAACGCTATTTGGTGTCTAAAAAAGTATGAGAATTCCAGCCAGTGCTATGCGCAAAATAAATAACACGACGATGTTTAAGTTGCTTAATTAGTTTTGCGAGATGTTGGCCGTATCGAATACAATAAATATTCCTATCACTATCTGCAGGCGTTTTTAGTAGCTCGTTTAAAAATTGATGATTATTATCGCGCTGCTGGTAGGTAATAAATTCAGCGTCATATTGCTGCTTAGCTAATTGATAGAATTTTCCTGTGCTAGATGGCCGCCGTTATTGAGTGAGGCTTGCGGAAATAAAAATAACAGCTTGGTCGCGCTTTTTTTGGCGCCGCTAGTATTGCTATTATTTTGATGATCAATACTCATCTTCTATTTCCAAATATACGCGATATAAGCGTTGTATGCCGTTTGATAATTAAGCTTAGGCAATTCTGCGGCGTCCTCCATAGTTCATTGCTGCGCGTTTCATTTTTTGTAGATGTAGCCGGGCAATGTGCAAAGTATGGCGCAGCCAAGAGTTATTGAGGTTTTGGATGGCCTAAATGCGCTTTCGCATTCTTTAGGTTTTGCAAATCGCTATTACTAGCCTTGAATTGGGCTAGAGGGTGGTGGTGAGAAGAGCTGGTTGGTAAAAGGGAGGGGGCAGTGATTGAAATTTGTATATTGATGCGTCAATTGAATTGGTGAGTTAGCTCTGCTCCCATTTTTCAATTTTGCGATAAAGCGTTGATGGGCTGACATCTAATAGTTTGGCTGCGGTCACAACATTGCCATCATTCTGGGCAATGGCTTGCTCAATAATTTCACGCTCCATTTCGCTAAGTGGCTTGATATTGGTTCTTAAGGCTTTGACCGGTACCGCCGATATTGGCTGATGCTCTGGGTCGGCCAGTGCAGCTTGACCATGCGTTCCGGCAGGACGTGTTGTTCTATCGACTGATGCATTGGCCGAGTCAATATTACTGACGTTGCTATCGCCCGTCTGGCTACGCTCTGCCATTGAATCTGTATGCTCTGGAAATGGCAAGGGTTGATTGCGATAACGCTCAAGCGCTTCGGCAGCAATTTTTAATGTCAGGCTTAAATCCGAACTGGTAACGAGTGGGCCGTCACCTAATATTGCTACGCTGTTCATGGCATTTTGCAATTGACGCACATTACCCGGCCATTCGTAATTCACGATTAGACGTTCGGCATCTTCGGTAAAGCCGGTAAAGATTTTGTTTTCTTGAATAGCAAAGTGTTGTAAAAAATGATCGGCTAACATCACCTTATCCCAACCGCGTTTGGCAAGGTCAGGCATCTCGATTGAGATTACGTTTAAACGATAATATAAATCTTCACGTAAGGCTCCGTCGATAATCGCTTGCTGTGGATCACGATTGGTCGCGCAAATAAATCGAATATCTACTGACTCGGTTTTACTACTGCCGACTTTTTGAAAAGTCCCCGTTTGAATAAAGCGCAACAGCTTTGACTGCAGCGCAATATCCATTTCACCGAGTTCATCAAGAAACAGTGTGCCACCGTTAGCGAGTGTTGCAGCACCATCGCGATTTTGCACCGCACCGGAAAAAGCGCCTTTAATATGGCCAAAAACCTCTGATTCTATAAGGTTTTTTGGAATCGCCGCGCAACTTAGTGCGATAAACGGCTGCTTTGCGCGCTTGCTACAATCGTGTATCGCTTGCGCCGCAACCTCTTTACCGGTGCCGCTATTGCCGGTAACAAATACTGAGGCATTACTTGGCGCAACGGTTTGAATCGTATGGTAGACCACCTGCATTTCGGGTGAGTCACCAATAAACCCTTCAAAGCGTGGCTTGGCAAATTGTTCGTATTTATCGAGCGCGCGTTGTAATAATAAACGCTCTAATAAAAGATTACAGGTAACCAATGCTTGATTCAGTGTTAATAATAAATTGTCATTATCCCAAGGTTTTTGTAAATAGCCCCAGACGCGGCCACCGTTAATTGCATCCATTACCATGGATTGCTCGGCAAAACCGGTGAGTACAATGCGAATAGTTTCGGGATATAAAGAGGCAACGTTGGTGAGAAATTCAACGCCCGTCATTTCCGGCATTTTCATATCGGAAACAACAACATCAATATGATGTTGTTCCAGTAGTTTAAGACCTTCGGCACCACTTTGTGCAAATAAACATTCGGCATCGAGTTTGCGGGTCAGACGTTTTAGCGCGCTAAGCACATCGGCTTCGTCATCGACAAAGAGAATTTTTGCTTGTTCGAGACGCATATTCGCCATTGCTTTGTTGTTATCCGTTTAAGCAGCCACAGTGAAATCGTTAGTTTTTGATGAGGCTGATTTTGCCGTTTATTCTATTGCTGTAATCACGCTTATCGCTTTGTACCAGTATCAGCCACATTTACCGATTGGCCTATTTATCAGTACTTTGGCGGAGGATTGCGCTGTCTAAAAGCCAAATCATGTAAAAAGCAGCTGCGCAGAGCATTACGGCCATCTAAAAACTATAGCAGAGATTAAAGCGCGCAACTGGCGGGGTGGAACGGGGTTTTGAGAGTCGGTACCACTATTAATTGAATTCAATAGCGAGATAAAACCCGCCACCTAAGTAGATAAAACCCAATAATTTCATGGGCTTAAGCCAATTTTGATTATGGCTTGCTCAGCTTACGCTTTGCACAGCGGTTGTTAGATCTATGTTTGCCCGACCGTGCAAAGATGCTGGTGGAATGGTTCTAAGGTTGCAATAGCTTGACCGCCACTTCTGCTGCCGATTCCATTGCGCCTTCGATATAACCCACACCATTACAATCGCCAACCGTATGGGTGCTAAATCCGGCTGCGCGAAGATGTTCGGCCAGCGATAAATTACTGCTTGCCCCTTTGGCAACAATCACTTGCTCGGCTGCAACACGACGTTGTTGGCCACGGTAGTTTCGATAGCTAACGCATTGATCTTCAATGGCAATTTCGCGTGCACTATTAATCATTGTGACGCCTAGCTCGCGCAGTTCTGACAATAAACGTAAGCGGCGCACGATATAAAGCCCAGTGCCTGCGCGTGCGGGTTCATCGATGACTGTGACTTTACGACCGCGCTCGGCCAAAAACTCTGCCAGCTCAAGCCCCACCAGTTCAGCGCCGATAATTACGATACGCTGTTCCAGCGGCAGCCAAAATTTGGTCACCATATGAATTGCTGAAGGCCATGCACTAATGCTTGTGGCAGAACCCATAAATGCCATAAAGCGCGTAAACGGTGTGGTTTTTCGTTTTAAACTATCCATTGACTCAGCCAGTACCATCGCTCGCATTTCATCACCACTAAAAACATAGGAGCGATCCGAACCGGGTATGGCAGGCATATTACGAACTGCGCCAGTGGCAACAATCACTTCGTCGGCGTGTAGATCCTGAATAACTTCTTGGGTCGCTTCACAATTAAATTGCACGTCGACATTGGATTGTTTTATTTGCAAACGCAACCACGATAGTAATTTTTCATTAGCCGGATAGGCGATGCTAGCGAATTGCAGCGTGCCACCTAAATGTTTACCGCGTTCCAATAGCGTGACTTTTTTACCGCTTAAATCCAGACGTCGGGCAATTTCCATTCCGCCCGGACCACCGCCAATCACCACATAGTGTTTACTGTTTTCTCGACTGCTTTTTCTATTACTGCTGTCACTCACGATTAAGGTCCGCTCACGTTCAAAAGCGGTCTCGGGATTGACTGCGCACTTAACATGGCCGCGGGTATAAATTTGGCTAGCGCAGCAATAACAATAGACGCAGGGGCGAATTTGTTCTGGCGTGCCAGCGCTTATTTTTGCCGGTAAATCCGGGTCGGCAAGCATCTTTCGTCCCATCGCAAAAAAGTCAAAATGGCCTTGTTTTATGTGATTATCTGCGGATGCAGGTTCAATACGACCGGAGCAGATTACCGGTACTTTTAAGGCCGCTTTAATTGCAATTGCATTGCTGACCAAGCGCTCGGGCGTATGTGGAATATTGGATTCGGAATGCAAAGCACCCTGGCTTACATCGTGGAAGGCACTGACGGTAATAGCATTGACACCTGCCGCTTCGGCCATCAGAGCCGTGGCTTTGGCGTCGGTAAGACTAATGCCTTCATCATTGCCAAATTCTCCGGAGTCGAGTTTGCACCAGACCGGATAGTCATTACCAACGGTTTCGCGCACCGCTGCAATAATTCTTAATAATAAGCGCGCACGATTTTCTAAACTGCCGCCGTATTCGTCTTCACGTTGATTGGTTGACGGTGATAAAAATTCTGAAATGATATAACCGTGACCGGCGTGAATTTCTACTGCATCAATACCCGCCGTTTTTGCTCGCAGTGCTGCGTTGGCAAATTGTGACACCAATACATCAATATCGTCCAAGTTCATTGGATGCAGTTGGGGCTTGGGGGCATCGGGGTCGATCATGACGGCCAGTTCGCTTTCTAAAACCCCATTGATATAGTCGCCGGTTTTGCGTTCAGGGTAAGATGGCACCCACATTGGTCTGCCATTGCGAGAATCTTCAGTTGCCACCAAACCACCGTGGTGCAATTGCGTTGCGAGTTTAGCGCCATGCTTATGCACGGCATCGGCCATGGCTTTAAGGCCGGGAATAAAGCGGTCGTCAGATATCGCAATCTGACGCGGCTGATTACCGCCGTTAGGCCACGCCACGCCGGCAACACCCAAAACGATTAAACCTGCGCCGCCTTTTGCCTGACGTTCATGAAAAGCAATAATATGCTCGCCACAACTACCATCAGTCTCGGCTAAATTTACCCCCATCGCGGTCACGATCATGCGGTTCTTTAACTGCATTGAGCCTATATTGCCGCTTTGCACCAGTTGCGGGAAATTTTTCTTAAGCGGGTTTAGCAAGGTCATGATGGTTTCCTACTGCTTATGTGGTTGCACGCTTTATAGCTGATTTTATTATCGGTGGTTTGAAGCTAACAAGCTTATTGTTTTGAGCATAAAAAACAGCTGCAGGGTTTTTACGCTAGCCGCTTTTATGGAGCGGATTCTGTTAGTGATTGTAACAATGCTTATGATCGCGGTGCTATAGCATTATTGGTCGTTTGTTGCATGCGCTGTCCAAGCCGCATTTATTCGGGCAAATCGTATCGATCATTATTTTGCCGATCACTATTTTGCAGATCATTGCAGTATGTGTCCTAAAAAAGGATATAGAGCGCATTCGCTAGTGTTGCCGCTGGGTACGGGCGCTATGATGCCCTCCAACAGTAACAAAAAGCCTTATTAACTATTATCAGCAGGAGTAAAAATGAAACTTGGTTTACAACTCGGTTATTGGGGTGCTTTGGCACCAGGTGATAGTCATATCAAGCTGGCTCAAGAAGCTGAAAGCCTGGGTTACGACTCGGTATGGACAGCCGAGTCTTGGGGCAACGACGCCTTTACTCCATTGGCATGGATTGGCGCAAACACTTCCAAAATTCGCTTGGGTACATCTGTTGCACAGTTATCGGCGAGAACGCCAACAGCCTGTGCGATGGCGGCGCTGGCAATGGATCATATGTCGGGCGGCAGAATGATGTTGGGTTTAGGCGTGTCCGGCCCGCAAGTGGTTGAAGGTTGGTACGGTCAGCCGTTTAGCAAACCGGTTTCAAGAACGCGTGAGTACGTCGATATTATTCGTCAGGTTTTGCGTCGTGAAGCGCCGGTGACGAATGATGGGCCACATTATCCCTTACCGTATAACGGTGAAAACTCTTGGGGCATGGGTAAACCACTTAAACCGATTACTCATCCACTACGCGCCGATTTACCTATTTTTCTCGGAGCAGAAGGGCCAAAAAATGTCACTCAAACCGCCGAGATTGCCGATGGTTGGTTACCCCTGTATTACTCGCCGTATCGTCAGGAGGTGTATGCCGATCAATTAAAAGCGGCTAAAGACGGTTTTGAAATCGCTGCAATGGCGTTGGTTAATGTGACCGATTCGATTGAAGAGGGTTTGATGCCGGTAAAAGCCATGTTAGGTTTTTATATTGGTGGTATGGGT
>CAJQQO010000306.1 GCA_905480475.1 uncultured Pseudomonadales bacterium
AGCCACATGTACTGGTAGGCAAAGGTATTACCTTTGATACTGGCGGCATTAGTCTAAAACCCGGCGCTAAAATGGATGAAATGAAATTTGATATGTGTGGCGCCGCTTCGGTTATGGGCACGATGTCTGCGATCGCTGAAATGAAACTGCCTCTTAATGTGATTGGCGTTATTGCTTCGGCTGAAAATATGCCTTCGGGTCGTGCCACTAAACCCGGTGATGTGGTAACGAGTATGTCAGGTAAAACCATTGAAGTATTAAATACCGATGCCGAAGGCCGCTTGGTATTATGCGACGCCCTACATTATGTTAAACGCTTTAAACCTGAATCGGTTATCGATATCGCGACATTAACCGGCGCAGTAATCGTCGCTCTGGGTAGTCATGCGACTGGCGTGTTAAGTAACGATGATGACTTAGCCAATGAAATTCTCACAGCCGGTATTGATAGTGCTGATCGTGGCTGGCAACTGCCGATCTGGGATGATTATCAAAAGCAACTGGAAACCCCATTTGCCGATATTGCTAATTTAGGTACTGGTGGTGCTGGCACCATTACTGCGGCCTGCTTTTTGTCACAATTTGCCGAAGATTATCCTTGGGCGCATTTGGATATTGCCGGAACTGCCTGGAACCAAGGCGGTGGTAAAGGCGCGAGCGGCCGACCGGTTGCCATGCTATGTCAGTATTTAATGAGCAAGTGCGGCAAGACTGCGGCATAAGACTAATGTTATAAAAATAGGCACAGATAAATATACGATCTGTGCCTATTTTTTTACATACTCAGTATGGCAATCTAAAACCAAAGCAGAGTAAGCACTTCGCTTAAAAGCCCACTAGCTTAGCGTACTCTCTTTACCCAACAGCCATCAAGCTTTCCTCATTGCATTCTCTTCCGCTCCCATAGCAATTAGCTTCGCTTAAAGTTTAAGAGCCTGATATTATTCCAGCCCAATTGCGGCACTATTTGCGCCAAGAACCTTCTCGCAAAAAAGCGCGTATGCTTAATCCGAGTCCAAATACAATAAATTGCTAGCATGACAAAAATCGACTTTTACATTACCGATATCAAAACGACTGAAGATTACTATCACTTCGCCTGTCGACTAACCGAAAAAGCCTTTCGCAATCGGCATAATGTCTATCTGCATACTGAAAACGAAATCGCCATGCAAACGCTAGACGATTTGCTATGGACATTCCGACCCAATAGTTTTTTACCGCACAGCAGTGAAAACAGCGATCAAATTCAGACTAGCCCTGCGGTAGATAATGAAGAAAGTAGCTCTGACGTGGCAAAATCTGACGCGGCAAAAATTATGGTTGCACACTCAGGTAATCCCGGCGAGCATCATGATGTATTACTTAATTTAACCCATCAAACACCGGATTTTTTTAGCCGTTTTACCCGCGTTGCCGAATTGGTTATGGGTGACGAAGAAGCCAAGGTAAAATCGCGGCAGCGATACAAATATTATCGCGATCGAGGTTATCCGCTGGAAATTCATAATCTATAGCTTGATCTATACTTAAATCAAACTTTTAGACTTTACCATTCAATACAGTACCTACATTGAAGAACTCATAATTGAAGAACGTATAACTGAAGAAGCCGGAAATGAAAAACGACAAGCCAGACAAGTTAATGAAAGATCTTGAGAGTCTCAGTATTGAGCTAGATAATCTTGCTGATTTAGGCCCAAGTGACAATTCAAAAACCGACAATCGCGAAGATAATTTATCACCCGACGAGCGCGGTCATTACAAAGCCGAGCAAGAAGATGCTGGTGGCAGTCGTACCAGCTCGAAATCTATTACTGATATCATTGAAGATAATAAAAACTATAACGCACAAGCCTTACATCATGAATTATTAATTGCCGAAATAGTTGAGCAATCGCTACCGGCGATAGAGTTATCATTAAAAACCCGACTACGATCGCTAGCTGTTGAAGAGATTGAAAGTTTGTATAACGAGATTTATTCTAAAAGCTAAAACAAGAATTGCTGAAATCCACTTAATTTGAGATTACTTTTCTAATTCTTTTTAACTGATTTTCTAACCATATTTCAGAAACCCACACTCAGATATATCTTGTAGAGGCTAATTCGTGTTTTCGGGCGAACAGTTTCCTTATCTTATAGTATTGAGGTCACTACCCTAGAATTATCGTGTTAAGTTTAAATACTTTATAGGCGCTGAAAATGATAATGGTGCAAAAAGCACTTACTATTAACAGCGACCTTGTTATGTTTGGGACATTATTTCTCAATAACAAACTCATTCCAAATTTGATAAGCTGGCTTATCGGTTTGAATCGCGTATCCAAACATTAAACCCGATGACTCTATCGGTGTGACTTTTACAATAGTAAAACCGCGTGTTACCAATTCCTTTTTCATGAGCTCGTAACCCAAATTACTGGCTTGCGTTGCTTTTGCATTATTTTTACTAAACATAACGGTAACCGTGTTATCAGCATTCGCCGCAACTTTTAACTTGTTACCATCAATGCTAATTCTTTTGGTTGGTCCCGACCAACTCGAACAATCTTTCGTTAAAGCAAAAGGTTTCTTACATGACATCGCAAGCGCCGAAAC
>CAJQQO010000307.1 GCA_905480475.1 uncultured Pseudomonadales bacterium
ATTTCTCAAAAAAAACAGCAAGGCGTAGAAAACTTAAACCATTATTTTCAACCCCAGAAAACCGGCAACATAGCATCGATTATTTCTTTAGGGGGCATCTCAGCCGTTTGTGCAATTCCTGCTGGAATCACCACATTATCCGCTTTCTCGCTTGTCCAGATATGCGCCTGCGGCTCAAATTTAAAAGGCGAAAGTCGACTCGCTGGCACGGCCCAAGCATCATTTAGCGCAGCCACTCTTACGTATAGCGGTGTTTTACAAACAGCACACGAACAGTGTATTTTGTCATATCCCGTGCCGCCCTTAATTATCGTCGAATCAACTTGCCCATCAACACTGCACGCATCGACTTTAAAGAACGCAGCCTCAATAAAGGGCATCCCGGTAAACTTTCTACAATCCCTGCAATGACAAACAAACTGCACAACTGGCGCAGCTTCGATATGCAGTGTCAGAGCGCCACATTGACAGTGAGCAGAAGTCTTTATTGCTTCAGTCATATTTTTATCCTTCGCCATATACTACTGGCAATAATCTCGAACACATACCAAATAAAGAACTCACGCATTTAGAAATCGACATGCAATACTTGGTAGATTTTAACAATCTCTTCGAGATAATTATATTCATATTATGTATCAAGAACACCATCGCCAGTTGTATCAACTTCAACGCGCTTAAGTTTAATTGGCCCAAAGTACTGAGTATTTTTTGCATTTTTGCTAACAGGATTGATAAAATTAATTCCTTCTGCAAGAAGATTCCGATTAATCGCTTGCCCATATTTATGCGCATTTCAGTCTAATCAACAGCAAGATAATCACATCGCTCTTACCATTTTTTACCGCATTCGATAGCGCAAAAACAGCACTTCCCGACAACTCTAGCGGGAATTTAGCAGGGATTAAATACCGGCGACCTCCCCCCCCATGTAAACTCCTTTTAAATCAACGCTCTATTTATTTCTTTCAAAATAACGAGTCGGCAACTCTTGATATAGTTAATACTGACCTATTACGACCGGAATTAAAAGCCTATGCCATCATCACTTAATATTCGTCATAAGCAAGCTTGCTTCTCAACTGCACACCGCAAAGACTTCTGCTTTGAACTCATACATTACCGCACATTAATTAACACACCTATCGCCAACACCAATACTCGTGTACTTTTATTTTTATCTACGAACATTTTCAATTTTTATAAACCTTAAAAATACGGCTGCACAAATAATGAATAAACCAAATCAACAAGCGCTATCACTATGCTGGGGCTCAATGGAAAATATTGATTTGGACGAGCATATTGTCGCGGCTGCCAAAGCTGGATTTCAAGCGATTACCACTAGTCCTGGCGCTTATGCTAAAGCCAATCGAAAAGGTTACGACAATCAGGCAATCAAAAAACTATTAGCAGAAAACGATGTTTCTATTTCGGGCTTTGACCCCGTACTTAGCTGGATTGATGGTGCACCAACACTTGAGGGCGACGCCGATTTCGCTATCGCTACACGCACGTCGTTGGAACAATGCATAGATATTGCCGCTGCACTTGATTGCCCGCTAATCAACTTACCGCCGGGTTTAGTCGATGCTGATAACGAGACTCTGATAAAAAACTTTCGACGCGCTTGCGATATGGCAGCAGAAAAAAATATCATTGTTTCGCTTGAATTCTTACCCTTTGCTAAAACCAATAATCTCGCCGCCGCATGGCATATTATTGAATCCGCAGGCGCATCTAACGGTGGAATCATGTTGGACATATGGCACTTCTATCAATCGGGCGGTCAGCTTGAAGATTTTTACAAGATAGATATAAACCGCTTAATTGGGCTGCAACTTAACGGTGCTAAGCAATGCACGCCCGACCAATGGATCGATCAAACCATGAATGCGCGCTTACAAGCTAACGAGGGTGACTGTGATGTCGCGGCCATTGTGCACCACTTAAGAAAACAAGGCTTAGATATTATTTATGATATCGAAATTTTTAGCGAAGCACTTCGCGCCCTACCCGCATCCCAGCGGGCCAAGCAATGCTATGACGCCACCCATGCAATGCTAGAAAACACTTAATCTATAACGCTCAAGAGTATAAAGCTAAGTATTTTCAACACTGACAATTTCAGCGATCTTGCTATCATCGCTAATTAATTCAAGTACTGCGGTCGCGATATCTTCGGGGCTTAGCAAATTCACTGAATCGTACATCGGCTTTAACCATGGTGCGACACGATCACCTCCACTCGTTTGTACCATTTGCGTCTCCGTTAAACCCGGGCAAACACAATTGACTCGCACACCATGACTCTCTGCCAGAGGCGCACAGGACTTAGTAAAATGTACAACCGCAGCCTTAGTGGCCACATAAACGGCTTGCGGCGGTAAGGGAACAAAAGCACCACCTGACGAGGTATTCACGATGACTCCGCCGCCATTCTTCTTCATTAAATCCAGCGCCAGTTGCGTACCAAGAATTACGCCACGCAAATTAATATCGATAATAGCCGCCGAGCGCTCCGGCGTAATACCAGGCCAATCCGGATGACCTTCACCTAACCCCGCGTTATTATGCAAAATATCCAAACGACCATAGCGCGCATCGGTATCGGCTAGCATCGCACGCAAAGCCTCAATACTCGACACATCAGTTACTGACTTCACTGCCTCTGCGCCATTTTCTTCAACCATTGCCGCCGTTTTATTAAGAGCGTCCGCATTGATATCCGCAAGAATAACGGCCTTTGCACCACGCGCAGCTAGCATCACTGCCGTCGCCTGCCCAATACCACTCGCTGCGCCAGTGACTATTGCCACCTTATCTTTTATATCCACTCGCTCGCCTATTTTTTAATGTCGTATCCATTTTCTTAGATCGATTACATCCAAGTATTTATTTGTATGCTCTCACCATGCATCCCACTTAACTATTGGTGTTGATGATTTCGCTAGTCGTTTCTAGAGATGGCTGAAGCAAACCACTTTCAAGCTTATAGTCTATATACAAAATCAAAGCTGCGGCTATCACTGCGCCGATAACAAAACCACGTATCCGTTTCGGCCTCATATGGGCTTTTCTTCTTGCTTGCATTCGCGCAAGTATTTCTTCTTTAGTTTCTTTCTCTGGCATAACTATTCTCGTTCTATCACATCACCAAAATTTGAAACTATCCTATTCGTTACTACTTAGCTTCCGGATCAAAAGTAATATGCATTTCCTTAATACCATTAACAAAATAGTCTCGCACATATTTAACCGGCTCGGCGAATTTTGGATTCCGCAGCCTTGGCAGTAACTCTTCAAATATAACCTGCATTTCTAAGCGGGCAAGATGCGCGCCGATACAAAAATGCGTGCCTACACCAAAGGAGCGATGCTCTCGCGCCAAGGTTGGCATACGCTGAGCACGGGTAATATCAAATGTCATCGGATCGTCAAAAACTTTATCATCTTGATTAATCAGATGCCAATGCAGCAATAATTTATCGCCCTCTTTCATTTGCACGCCAGCGACTTCGACATCTTGCATCACCGTGCGACGCATACAAACAAAAGCCGGGTTGTAACGCAGAATTTCTTCGCAGGCATCTGGAATCAATTCAGGCTTATCGATCAACATTTGCAATTGCTCGGGATGCTCCATTAATAAGCGCATACCGTGCGCAGTCACAGAACGCGTGCTTTCATTACCAGCGCCAATCAGCATCAAGAAAAATATCTGGAATTCTTCTGCGGTAAGTTTTTCACCACCGACTTCGCCATCAAGCAGTGAGCCAACTATATTATTCAACGGTGACTCAGCGTGTTTTTTGGCTAACTCATGAGCGTAAAAATAAATATTGGCAGCAGCCGCTTGGGACGTTGCAACAGGATCTTCGCCACCAATCTCTGCGTCTTCCTGAAACATCATTTCATTTGTCCAGGTAAAGAATTTTTTACGATCCTCACTCGGCACTCCACACAATTCAAGAATTGCCATCAATGGTAATTCAGCGGCTACCTCGGTAATAAATTCGCATTGTCCTTTTGAGGCTACAGCATCAATGATGTCTTTGGCATATTGTCGAAACCCTTCTTCGTAACTTTCAACCGCTTTAGGTTTAAATGCGTTTCGAGCAATACGACGGTATTTGCCGTGCTTGGGAGGATCCATGCTAACCAACATCTGCGATTGCATAGCAATCGTTTCTTCATCTTGCTCAGTTGGGTGCATCAACTTTTTTTCACTAGAGAAGATCGCTGGATTTTTGGCAATATAATCAGCGTGCTCTCTTTCCAACACGGCCCAATAAGGTACGCCCTGCAGTGGATCCTCAATTTTAATAATAGGCGCATCCGCCTGCTCACGTAATTCTTGCAGTTTAGGCAGATGGTTGCCTGCTGCATACAAGTCAGGATCGAGTAGATTGGTGTAAGGGCACTGGGACATCAAATTTATTCCTATAGTTTGTTTAGCTGCACTTTATCTAAGCTTGCTGGACATACGGCAGCCAGATTTAAGCAGCGATTTAGCTTATCGATTGAGTGTTGATTGCAGCTCATTATAGTGTTTGACCGTAAGGCAGTGGCAGCCTGCATAATCAGTGCGTACAAGTTAATAGCCAAACTGACTAAAAACAAGTGATTTGACCTCACATATTGGTAACAACGTATCTCAAGACCAGAGATACGCCTGTGCAAAATTAATAATATCTAGATGCGGGACAAAAATTACCGATCTCTTATTCAAAAAGCCGCGATTGGATTAATCGCTGCACCCGAGCCATTAGGCATGGTGTGGGGCGCAACAACAAACATAAATTCCCAACGATCGAGCTGTGTCGCCGTGTTTGCTAATTCTTCCAAAATAAGATTATCGAGTAAGTGTACGCCCAAGCCTACCAGCGCAAAAATATGGATGGGTAAAGCCACCTGCTGTTCAGAGCGAACCTCTTGATAGGAGTCGGAACCTAATATTGCAATATCACGCTCCTTGATAAATGGAATAAGCGAGGGGTGATAGCCGCCGATTCTATTGCCGTCTTGTTTGATGTCGCGTCCAGAGCGTAAAAAAACCGCATCGCCAGAACCGATACGAATACCTGTTCGCGCTTCCCACTCTAGAATATCTTTTGGCTTAACTTCAACACCGGGTAAATCAAGCAAAACACCGCGCGTCAATACTCCGTCTTTAAGCGACATAACACCATGCGTACTACAGCCTTTGTCTTTTGAAGCCACATCGGCAAAGTTGCCGCCGTTATAAACCTTACCTTGGTAGGCAACATGACAAAGCGCATCGATATGAGAAATCTCCGAACCGTGATATTCAACCTCGTACCGCTCCCAAAAATAACCATGCTCTGTGTCGACGCCATAAACGTTAACCGCTGAACCCTTTATCTGCGGCGCTCGATTTGCCATGGCAGTTGCTGGCACACTTTCTATAGGCATTACTCTGGCCATAGAAACCGTTTGACCCTCGCTAACCAATTGAGCTGCCGCTACCTTTTTTGCCGGGGTGATCAGGTTTAATGCGCCTAGCTGATCATCCTCTCCCCACCTTCCCCAATTCGATAAGTCTTGCATCCATTGGTCGAACTGCGCCTTGGAAACAGCTTCGGCATAAGCCGTGGCAGAAATAGTGGCTGCAATAATTATTAGAATAAACAGCAGTCGGTTTATCATAAACGCTCCAGAATCGATTTTGGCCCATTGTTCTTAGGACAGGGCTTAAGCTTGTCGTGTTGCAGGCCTAATGTCAAAAGGGCTACGGCCCGTTAATGATTAATTAATCTTTAATTAGGCTCGCGAGTAATGAAGGGAGACGCAGGACAAGAGAGAAGGCAAATAATCGGCACACACTTTTTAGTCGCTTATTTAAATCGAGTGACCGAATCAAATGCCCGAATCGATAGTGCAGTGTGCGCCTTTGTTGATCTTTGGGTTTAATTGTCGGACGGTGTTTTTTATAAAAAATAACCAACTATAAAAAGGTATCTTCATTTGGCAAGCCCATCAAACTCCCTCCCAGATTGCGCCCCAACTTGCCGACATTATTAGCCACATGCGTACGCCCAGCATTAATATCTAACCAAGCACGATTAATAGGATGCTCGCGAAAAATACCTTGCGCACCTGAATGAATAAATAATTGATTAACTGCATCAGCACATTTTGGCGCTACCAAGGCAGCGTCATAACGCATTTTGATACGTTCTTCTAAAGATAAAAGCTGATCCTGAGATGCCGCATCTAACATAATATCAAAGTTGCGATACATAATGGTTTTACTTTCATCAATCACTCGCAGCGCATCAGCCGCAGCATACTGTGCAGATGGATCTAAGGCGACACGCTTAGCATCGTTAAGACCAACACGCTCTTTATTAATCGTCACCGTGGAATTTAAGGCACTTTGCAAAGCACCAATCGATGATGAAGATACTGCTCGAACAAATATCTGCCCAAATGGAATTTTATAAAGTGGACTGGTATTAATGAGATTGCCGGGGCTACTGCAATTAAACCCATCCAGTGCGCGATGAGTGCGATGCTCAGGAACAAATACATCATCAACAATAATATCGTTACTACCGGTACCTTGCAGCCCGCTGACATTCCAGTTTTCGACAATACTGTAATCTTCTCGTGGCACTAAAAACGTTCGGTAGTCAGCGGCTTGACCATCACTAGGTGGCACCATCGCACCGACGAAAACCCACTGACAATGTTTTGAACCACTAGAGAAACCCCACTTGCCTGATAACTTATAACCGCCATCGACGATAGTGACTTTACCCACAGGCATATAAGAAGAAGAGATAAGTGTATCGTCGTCGTCACCCCATACTTCTTCTTGTGCCTTGTCGTCATACAGGGCTAACTGCCAATTGTGAATTGCCACAACCCCCAGCACCCAAGCAGTAGACATGCAACCTTCGGCTAACTTGATTTGCACATCAAAAAAGTCCTTGGCTTGTAATTCAAATCCGCCGTAGCGCTTGGGCTGTAATATTTTAAAAAAACCGGCATCGATCATTTCATGCAATGTGCTTTCGGGCAGCTTGCCTAGCTTAGCGGTTTCCTTAGCTCGATCACGTAAACGCGGCACCATATTTTCTGCGGCTTTATTTAAGCTGGTTTGTAACTTTTCACTATCCATTTTCTGTATTGATCCGCTGGGTAATAAATCGTTGCTTGAGTGAGTAATGGAATTGGCGTGATTATTCATATTTTTTCCTCTAATAGAATAATGAAAATATTTTTATTTACTGGCTACTTATGATTCCAGTTATGTCCCCATAAACTGGCTTTGGCACTTTCTGTAACGAGGTAGTGTTGCCAGTCAACTTGCAAACCGCCAAAGCCATATTCGATAGCAAAGCCAGCTGGTGATTCGACATAGATCGATATCATTTCGTCGTTAGTGTGTTTTCCCAATGAATTAACAATAGCAATATTATGCTGCTTAACCCGATCCATCATAAGACCGAGGTGGTCGAGATCCGGCACTTCAATCATTAAATGAATCATTGAACCCGACAACATCGTGCTATCTTCAAATAAAGCCAGGCTGTGGTGGCGTGGATTATTGCAGTGCAAAAAATGTAGGCCCTGACCTGCATCGTTGACGTCGTCTGAAAAGCGAAAGTGCATATAATCGGTTTGCGCAAAACCCAGCACATGGGTATAAAACTGATGACTAGTCGCTATATCTGGCGTGCTAATAGCAATATGTCCAAGCCCCATATCACCATTGTGACCAGTAACAAAAGTCTTTACCCCCACAGGTGAAATCAATGGCTCATAATCCAAACGCATGCCGTAAAAAAACTCAAAGCTTGCCCCCGTTGGATCAGCCGCTTTAGCAAATTTTCTAACTTGACGACACTGTGCTTCATGGTCTGATCCAATTTCGCATGCTAAGCCAAGGTCGATTAGCTTCTGTACCAGTGCATTAAAACTGGCGGCACTATCTAGCTCCCAGCCAGGTAATAAAAATCGATCTTGCTCCCCTTTAACAATATGAAATCGGTACGGATAAGCATCCATTTTTAATTGCAGGCTATCGACCGGAAGATTATTACCATCGGTATTTTGTGATGGAACAACTTCCATCAAGCCAAGTACTTGGCAAGCAAAGTGTCGCCACGGCTCCAGCGCTGCGGCCTCAATTCGTACGTAACCCAAACTACAAACTGTCATATTCAATTAATCCTAATGATTATTGATCTGGGTAACGTGCTCTTTGTGCCGAGTGATTTGTTCTGGAATATCCGCAACATCCATATAAAACTGGCTATACCATTTGCGAACCATATTAATAGGCCCGTCACCATCGCAGAGAACAGGGTTATCAATACGGATTTTGTTATCCCAAATTTCCACATCCTGTATAAACGAGTCGATATTCATTTGCGTGTATTCATCAACCATGGCTTGGTTTTGCTTTTCTGTCAGCCCAGCAAGTTTTTCCATAGTGACGCCAAAACGAATCGTAAACTTATCGTGATCAATGGGCGTATGGCTAACAAGTAAATGAACTTTCATTGGTGTGCCATCCATCGCCCCCGTCATGGTCGTAGTCATATAAGCCGGCCCTTCGTAAGTGGCGACGCTGGTCATCGGCGTACTACCCTCGGTCAAAATGTCGTGACCGCCTTCCATATACTGCGTGAACGTATGACCGTCTTGCTCATTACGGAATGAACTAATCGATGAGTAATGTACCGGGCCGAAGTGACCCATATCGGCCATATTGTCTACCAGCTCGCGGCAATGGGTTTGGATTTCAAACTCTTTCATATTCCAATCGGTCCATTTGCCCGAAAAATATTCGTCGATGCGGCGTGGCCGCTGCGCGTCGATGGGTGGATTATTTTCCGGGTCATGCCAAACAAATAACAGTCCGTTTTCTTCTATGCTTGGCCAAGCCTTGATCTTGGCTTTAGCCGGTATACGTTTCGCATAGGGGATATCTTCACATTGGCCGTCACGACCCCACACCCAAGCGTGAAAAGGGCAGACGATAGAATTTGAACGGACACAACCCTTGCTTAAGTCTGCGCCCATATGTGGACAGTAGGCATCTAACACATGAACTTGTTGATCATCTTCACCGCGATAGACAAGCAAGCGCGTACCAAAAACGTCAAACTTTTGCGGCTCTGATGTAAACGTTGACGCTTTACCTAACACATGCCAGCCACGAGCATAGCGATCATCTGATCGGGCGACAGGAGAATCACTTGTGATTTTATCGATAGAAGAAATTTTTGCTGTAGCGCTCATGATCACGACCTCTTATTCAAGTTAAAACGTGATGATGATTATTAAAAACGCCGAAACATCTACATTGATATAGATCAACGATGTCGGTGATGGAAGTTTTTTGCAAGGTTTAGCAAGCATGTTGAATTTTTCTATTGATCAACCCCTTGACCTTGGGCAATACAATAATAAAAAACAGCATAAGTTAGCGATGTGTAATGTTTGGCTTATTTATTTATACTTTGAGAAAATAAAGCGATAGCGTCATGCCAATCGCAAAGCAAAGCACTGTGGGATTTGTGTGTATTTTGGAGAGGGGGAAATTGAGGTGTTATTTGTAAAGGCTTTTTTGGATTTTATTTTTAGACTTTGTTTTTAGATCTTGTATAAATCAGCATGGCGTCTTATATCAATAGCTTAAGTTTGTTGCCAAACATTAGCTGACCTAGCTGAGTTTATTTAACCCACGAATCAAGCATCGCCTCTAATCGCAGTTTTATCTCCGGCCATTCTGAAGCCAAAATACTATAGATAACACTATTCCGAAGGCTGCCGTCATGCATTGCCATATTCGAGCGGAGCAGGCCCTCACGGATCGCGCCAATACGCTCAATCGCAATAATCGATTGGCTGTTACGTTCATCAATACTAAAGCCAACCCGCGTACAGCTCATTTTTTCAAATGCGTTTCTCAGCAGTAGATACTTAGTCTCGGTATTTATTGCTGTACGTTGCAGTTCTGGCGTGACCCAGCTACCACCAATTTCTAATTTATTGTGCTGATGATCAACGTGCCAGTATCCAGAGCCTCCGACTAAACGATTGGTTTTATTATCGCGAATAACAAAACCAGCCGCTTCTCCCTTAGACGGCTGAGTCGAAACGTGGGTAATAAAAAGTTTAAGTATTTCTCTGTCGGATAAGGGAAACGGCATGAACTTCCATATTTCATGGTCAGAGGCTGCTTGATAGTAGTCCTCGAAATGGCTCTCTTGTAACACCTCAAGTGTCACTATGCTGCCAGCGATTGAGTCCAAAGATAATTTCACGATTGAAAGCGCCTAACGACTAATATAAGCGGCGACGTTAAGCCGTCACGCTTCGCTAGCTAGTTAACTTTTTATATATCCAGATTTCGTGTTAATACTTCCGCTGACGTAATAATGCGCTTTGTACGATAGAGCTCCGAATGCTTCTCTTCTTCAGTGTACCCTGCTGGATCGCCTGTTCCAGAATTAACCAGCCAAGAGTTTTCAGGTCGACGATCACCCAATTGTTTCTTGAGTGCCTGCGGTGTAATACCCAACGCTTTTGCAGCCGCATTGTAGGTACAGCGGGTCTTAACTCCGTTTAGGTAATCGACAACTTTGGTAATTTTATCCTGCACTACAATATTATCCTCGTAAAGTTAACAGTTTATTCAATAGCAGTATGCTCACACTGCCCTTGCCAGCTGATTTTTATAGGCATCGGGTATGCAGGCGTTTAATGCATTATTTTTAATGCGTTATCGTCAGCGCGTTGGAGGCGCCGCACAACAACTCGAGCAGGAATTCATGAAGGGATTGACTACAGCTTTTTAAAACCCTTGTAAATCAACGCGTTACTTGCTGCGTCCAAAAATATCGAGCCGGTGGTTCATGATAACAGACATGCCGACCCTTTTGGCCTAAATTAAAAGCCTGTTTACTCATACCATCACTGACCAACAGTTAATGTTGCAGTGAGATTGAGCCTAAGGCTGGCGTTAAGACGAGAGTTAAGACGGGTGTCAGATGAATCGCTTTGCAAATATAGCTTCAGAATATCCGTACCAGACTCCCCAAAAGAAAATCGACTTATACAAACCTTGTCCTGCCTTCAATTTCAAAGATGTTATCTAATTAACCCTTGTTTTAGATCAATATCTTTAGCTTCTAGCTGATTTAATTTTAAAATAATCTATGCGCATCAAGGAAAAATATAACTATTAATGAACAATCTATCGGCTCAAACACCCTACGGCATACTCGGCAAAGACGGTATTAAAGCATTAGCCAACGCGTTTTATGATGTGATGGAAGAGCGTATTGAAGCAGCTCCCATTCGAGCCATGCACGCGGAAAATATGACTGAGATTAAACAAAAGCTCTATGAATACTTAACCGGCTGGATGGGCGGCCCGCCGCTGTATAGTGACCGATACGGCAGTGTGTGCTTAACCAGCGCCCATAAGCCCTACGCCATTGGCACTCAAGAGCGAGACCAGTGGCTAGATTGTATGGATATTGCGCTTGATCGCATTGCCGTTCAGTACACAAGCGATAGCAAGCAACTCAAGACGATGCTAAAACAACCCTTGTTTTCAATTGCAGACGCGGTAAGAAATCAGGATTGAACAATGCCAAGCCTAAACACTATCGAATTGAAGATAGCGCTCCATCGCCATAACCAAGGCTTCGCACTTCTTTTCATCTAAACCATCTGGATGCGGCGAAGATAGCTCGCCAATATCATTATCAAAGTACAGGCCTGATGCATCCGAAAACGCCTCGCTAAGACTTGTCTGAATCAAAATATCCGCACCGATATTTAGATCTTTACCTTCAACACCAAAACCTTCTTTAACCATTTTGCTGGCCAGTAAGGAACCAGGATTGACCGCAATAATGGCTGGACCTTTATCCGCTAAAGCAAGCGCCATCTGACGTGACCACATCGTGATTGCCAGCTTGCTCTGCGCATAGGCATTCATCGTCTCTTCAATCGGATACTTACCTAGCATTGCATCTAGATCAACCGGAGCCTGTGCAGCAGAGGATAAATTGATAATTCGCCCGGTGTTATCCATCAGCGCTAACAATCGTTTGGTCAGCAAATAGGGAGCGAAGGTATTGACAACAAAACGGATATCTAAATTATCTTTGCTTATCACTTGGTCCGTTTTGTAAATGCCGGCATTATTAATAATAACGTCAATATGCGAATGCTTTTCGCTTATCTGTTTCGCCAAGGCATCGACTTCTGATAGCTCAGAAAAATCAGCTTGGAAGGCTTCTACACTACCACTAGCTAATGCGAACAGTTTTTTTTCAACTGCCTGTAACTTGCTAGCATTGCGCCCATGAATCAATACATGATGACCTTCCGCAATCAGCTTTTCAGCCGTTAGTAAACCAATACCATCGGTTGCGCCAGTTAATAATATAACTTTGGACATAAGGATTCCTTTTCTTCACCAGTTTGCAACGCGATATATCACTCTGGCTAACAGGCAGTGCCAATAGTGTCTTCAAAACTTGTTTGCATTAGCTCCGGAGATTAGGGTCAGAAGAAATATTTTGCAAATCTAATATCAGCATCTTCTCAAGACTTGCTCCTACACAGTATGAGCAAACAGTTCGCGACCAATGCGTTCGCATTTATCCAGCAGTTTCTCAAGATGCTCCCGCGTGATTTCATCATTGGCAAGAATCAACCGAATACCCGTGCGGCCTTTATATTGCGCATAGTCGACATAGGGTCCGCCTGAACGCATCATGGTTTTACAAATTTCAATATTGAGACGGCGAAGCTCCTGCTCGTCGCTAATATTTTCGGGGGCGTAGCGAAACAACACATTTAGATATGCCGCCGGTGCCAGCATCTCCAGCGATTCGCGTTGCTCTATCATCTGCAAACACTCAGCTTTTATGCTCTGCAAATAATTAATTTTATCGGCAAACCCTTTATTACCAATCGCTTTCCAACTAAGCCAGACTTTTAAGGCATCAGCTCGGCGGCCACATTGAATAGAACGCTCACCAAGATTATAAGCGGCGTTCTCATCTTCATGAAACAGATATTCTCCCCCCCCACCTGAACAACAGTTTTTTAGCGCGCCCGGATGTCGCACCAAAATAACTGCTGCAGTAATCGGAACGTTCATTAATTTGTGCGCATCCCAGGTGAAAGAATCCGCTAGATGGCTATCCGCCAACAAACGCCTATGCTGCTCGGAAAAAAGAATCGGCCCACCCCAAGCGCCATCGATATGTAACCAGATATTATTCGCTCGGGCAATTTTACTGCAGGGCGCCACCGGGTCGAAAGCGCCTACCACCGTTGTACCGGCGGTTAAACCTATATAAAAGGGAGTTTGACCTCGCTCCAGACTTAACTCTATAGCTTTTGCCAGTGCGTCGGGGCACATTCGCCCTTCGTCATCGCTAGCTACAGCAATCAAATTATTGGTCCCCACAGCTAATACGTTA
>CAJQQO010000308.1 GCA_905480475.1 uncultured Pseudomonadales bacterium
CACCGTTGGTTTTGTAGTCCGGACACATGCGGTGACGCGCCAATAGCATACCTATCAAATTGGCCTGACTACCTCCAGAGACCATAACACCATCTCCATCATCAAAACCAATCAATCGATTCCACTGGCGTATCAGCTCCAGCTCCATAAGTGTTGCCACCGGTCCGACCTGATACGTATGCATAGTGGCGTTGCTTAGGCTCGTTATCCAGTCACCAAGCAGGGCTGGTTTGTTTTGTCCTGAGTAAAGCAGCTTATAGAATTCGGTTTGCGAGACCGCCGGGTTGTAATGAAGATAATTTTTAATTGCAGATTCAAGACTTTCCTGCCCCGCTCCCTCCTCGCCTAAAGACAGATCGAGAATCTTTTCCAGCTCCACCGCTGCTGGCGCCTGTGAGACCGGGCGCTCAGCTGGCATCCACTCATTAATAGCTCGAGATAGAATATCGAGATTCTCTTGCATCACTATTACCCTTCGATTTTTGCAGATCAAATACTTTTAGGTGAGGTTTTTTAATGCTTTTAGATTGGGGGCAAAAGAAAGTTTTTGCAAATCTAATATCAGTATATCTCCAGCAGACTCCCAAAAAGAGAATCGACTTTTAAAAATATTCTTCAGTTTCCAAACGCTAAAACTAGCCTCGCTTGATTAGTAAGAGGCATTTTCCATTTATTTCCAGCCATAAAGCCAGTTGCTTTCATCTTTTAACTCATGCCAATTGATCGGAATCGAGCGTTTTGACATTACTGCTTCTATGCAGCATAAAACCACCATATCGTCCTCATCAAATTCAACTTCAGATACGATAAAATGCTTTTCTTTATTCGCGGGTATCACAGCCGTCCACTTGCTATTGAGTAATTTTTTTGGATTGATTTTATTCATCAGAACTCGATTACACTCTTTACTATTAGCAGATTAGGGTTAAAAGACAGTTTCTGTAAATCACATATCAGTATGCCTTTAGCAGACGCGCTAAAAGTGCCATCGACTTTTGAGCTATTTCTTCTAAGTCTAATTCTACTATTAACTAAATAATAAAATTATTTGTAATATTTAGAAAACCGCCACCAAACCCGTTGATATCTCGCACAGCCATCAGCCGATACACGTCTTGCATATTTCCATGTATTCGGACATCGATCATCGCTATCGGGAACGCCATCGGCATCACTATCTTGCATACCGATAAGCTCATCAATCGTGGACTGTAAGCTTTCAACCTCGCCGTTAAGGAGTGCATTATCTAAGGATAATGTTTCGTTTTCATCCTCCGCCAAAACAAGATCTTGATTACAACTGTCATTTTCTAATATTGATTGATCAAGCTGACCCAGTAAACCTTCTTGCGCAAGCATTAGCGCATCATTTGCTAATTGACACTGCGCCAACTCATCCACCGGTGGCGGTGCCAAGCTTGCATTGGGATTAATCAACACACTCGCCGAAGACGGAAAGCCTTGATTATTGGTGATCAAAATACTGCCCGGCTGATAAGCAAGCATTGTCGAAATATCAACGATACCCGTTGATTCTGAATTAGCCGTTGTGTTCGCTAGTAAAATACGGTCGCTGCCATCAGGTAGCATCCGCCAGATCTCGCCGCTGCTATTATCTTCATTAACAAAGATCAAACCATCCGGATAGCTAGTCCCAGCAAGCGTGGTGGCATCAGTCCAGTCAATATTATCCGGCGCGTTTAAACTATTAATACCGCCGCTATTATCCGATACCGTGATAATCGAAAAACTCGAACTGCTAGCATCAAACCCATTGCTAAAAATTAAATCAAAGTCGAAGGTAAACACCCCTGATGTTTGGTCGGCCAAAACAGCGCGACTTGGATCGCTAGGACTGGTATCGACATCCTCTAATTTATCCGATGACAGCGCACCCAAAGCAACAATATCGAAACTACCATTGTTGCTATTGTTAAGCGTAGGGAAATTAGCTTTTAGATAATACCAACTGCCATAAGCCAAACCATTGCGCGCAAGAAAACGCGATGATACTGCGCCACTTGCATCCTTATTTTTTTCGCCGATGTATAGCCGCAGGGTTCTCGTCCCACCGTCGGGAGAGAGCATTAGCGCAACATGCTCACTCTCGCCGGTGTCAAGCAGCGCCGCATTTTCCCAAGCATCGAATGGCATACCACCAATACCACCGAGGGCGTTACCCACTGTACCGCTTAACTGGTAGAGATCTCGCTTAGTACTGTCGATCGCAAATAAGCGACCACCACTAGTTTCTTCACCGGTAATATAGATTTCATCAACAAATCCTCGGCCTTCGCCAAAGGTATTGGGCGCATAGCTTTGGCCGGAGCAAAATCGGCGAAAGCTGGTATTAACATTATTCTCCGTGGCCACCCAACTGGTGCCACCGTTAGCGCTCCAACGATCATAAGCCTGTCGTGCCGAATCGACGAAACTGCCACCGCCGGTATTGCCGCTCGCGATCATATTACTTATCGCCGCTTGCAATTCGACAAGATCGAGATCGACTTCGCTTATCGCTGCATCACTGGTTTCATGATTGATGATCACTCGCAAAGTCGCGGGATCGACCAGCCACGCGCCAGCGCCATCAAAAATACCTGGCATCCCGTAATTAAAACCGTCGTTCGCGGGATTATCGGTCTGACTAATCACTTCAAATGCTTGCCAGCCGTTAAAGGTATTCAGCCTTAATGTACCGCCATCAAGTGCATAGGCAGAACCCGCCAGCATTATCAGCTTGATCAAACAGAGTATTTTTAACAAACGATAAACCTTGTTCAATTGACACATAATATAGAACCTCTTTTCTGGACTGGGGGTAGGACGGACGTCACCAACCGCTTTATTAGAATCGTTCTTGCGGCCGTACTGAAAAATTTGAATGTCTTACTGTTATTAGTTTTGCAGTGATAGCGAGCGATAGTGGGCAACACCCTACTCCACCACAGCATCTGCGCTTACTGCGCTAGTATATGCTTTGATCCAAGCAATAGGGCCCAGATAATCGCAAGAACCGAACGGATTAACGCCAGCGAAAACATCCAGCTAAGCGCGTCTTTTTAGCCCAACATAGCTTTAAGTGACTGAACCTATTGGATTTATAAGTGTTTGTTCGGTGATTTTTAAAAAGATCAAACAAATATTTTAGGGGCGCATACGTTTAAGTAAAGCTGCTGCTCGACTTCTGAAAGTCTGTCCTGCGATTTATCACCGACAATTTGCCCCGCGATTTGTCCGTTTTCCTGTAAGAGTTGGGCATTAAACACTTGTTTAAAAGGCATCATAGCCATAGAATCTCGCACGATTTTGGGTTCCGATACAATCCAGAGCTTTATTGAAGCAGATCTGGCCAGCCTACGATTCGTCAATGTTGTTAACAAAAGACATTCAAGGCATTACGACACTTCCAGACAAGCTTATTATCGGCAGCTTGAAGCCTCGCAAAATTGCGCGAACAGTTTTCAACAAGACGCTCGAAGCCACAAACTTGAACCCCAAATAAATATCATTACTTAACATACCCAGTCAGGACAACAATAAATGCTAGCAGTTAAAAACCTAGAAAGATTGATCGAAATTGAAGCCGACTTAAAGTCGCAATACCAAGCAGAACTAAACTCTAAATCAACCCAAATCACTCGGGCTGTAGAAAAACAAGAAGAACTCAAAGCAGACATTGCTAAACACCAGAGTACCATCGCCGAACAATTAGAAACCATCAAAACACTATCGGCTAGTAGCTCGGAAGGCAAGCGTATCGAGCAGCTGAATCGCGAACTTAATGCACGGGCGACTAAACTTCAAGATGAGTTTGATGCACAAAAGAAGCGTGTTAAATCTTTGCAAAAAGATCTCGCCGTTGAGCGCGAAGAATTAAAAGCCCTTAAGCAGTTTGATCCACAAAAAATGAAAAAAAACCTCGACACTAGCAAGAAAAAACTTGCTGAAAAAACTGCGGCCAATGAACTCCTACAAAAATCGTACAATGAGTTCAAACGAGAAAATGAAACGCTAAAGAAAAAAGTCAAAGAACTCGAAGCCAAAGTAGAAACTGAAGAGAGCGCAGAAGCTATTTAATAGCGACCAGCATAAGCTCAACGATATTACCTTGTTAACTTTTGCAGCCCCAGACTAATACTTTGCCTCATTTGCACTGAGGGCTCATTTATTTTATCAAGGTTTACTTTGTTAGCTTTAACGTCAACGCCCAGTTTAGTAAAGGCGGGGCGGTAGTCCGGCAAGGCTTTAGCCACTGGAAAGTGCTTATACAAACCGGAAAAAATACTTGTCTCTGACGCCTCATCAAATGCGTCTATTAACGATGAGCCTTGCCAATAACTTCTTCGCGGCCGACAACACTGGATAAAAGTTTTTAACACACTATCCAATGATTGCTTGCCATCACTGCGTTCTCGCAAAGCGATATCCGCTTCCAAAAAGAAGAGTGTGCCACTCCAATAAACTCGCATAAAAGAACCATAGTTTCGCATATTTGCGCTTAGCTCTTGCAGTGATAAATGGCGATACTCATTATTCTTTTTTTCTCGCTCAAATCCCTCTAGCATCTTTTGCCAAGCCTGCTGCTCAGATTTAATCCCTGCTCTAGATTGAAGTAAGTACTGATAATAAGTCGCCAAACCTTGCCGACTACTCATTTGGCTTAGGTGAAAACACTAGCCTTGATTTACATGTCGGC
>CAJQQO010000309.1 GCA_905480475.1 uncultured Pseudomonadales bacterium
ATATGAATATCGAAGCTGCACTCACCGATAAAATTGGCAGTGTCGGTAAAAAACTCCACACTGGCCGCTCGCGAAACGATCAGGTCGCTACCGATATCCGTCTATTTTTGCGTGACGCGATTAGCGCGATAGCCGCGGAGCTAAGCCGCCTGCAGTATGGCTTGGTCAGCTTGGCCGAGCGTGAAGCCAAGACGATTATGCCGGGCTTTACCCACTTGCAAACCGCCCAGCCAGTGACCTTTGGTCATCACTTACTTGCATGGAACGCCATGCTAGAGCGTGACTATAGCCGCTTGCTGGATTGCCAGTTCCGCTTAAATGAATGCCCTTTGGGAGCCGCCGCATTGGCTGGCACTACCTTTCCTATCGACCGCGAACTGACCGCTAAAACGCTGGGTTTTAGAAAGCCCACCGAAAACTCGCTGGACTCAGTAAGCGATAGAGATTTTGCCATTGAATTTACTGCCGCCGCAGCAATTATCATGATGCACTTATCACGTTTCTCAGAGGAATTGGTACTCTGGACTTCCAGCCAATTTGATTTTATCGATCTGCCCGATCGCTTTTGCACCGGCTCATCGATTATGCCGCAGAAAAAGAACCCGGATGTGCCCGAGCTAGTGCGCGGCAAAACCGGCCGTGTGCATGGTCATTTAGTTAGCCTATTAACTTTAATGAAATCGCAGCCACTGGCCTATAACAAGGACAATCAGGAAGATAAAGAGCCGCTTTTTGACACCGTTGACACCTTGCTTGATTGTCTAAAAGCCTACGCCGATATGGTGCCGGCTATCACCGCCAAGGCTGACAATATGCATGAAGCAGCAGGCAAAGGCTTTTCTACCGCCACCGATCTGGCTGATTATCTGGTTAGAAAAGGCATTCCGTTTAGAGATTCTCATGAGATTGTCGGTAACGCCGTGGCCAAGTGTATTGAAGCGGGCTGTGACTTAAGCGAGTTACCGCTGGCGACCTTGCAGGATTTTAGTATGGCCATTGAGGACGATGTATTTTCAGTGCTAACACTGGAAGGCTCGGTCGCAAGTAGGGATCATATGGGTGGAACCGCGCCAGCACAGGTGGTTCAGGCTGCAGCACGAGCCAAACAGCAGTTGGATCAGCGCTAGAGGCTCTAAGCTGGTCAGATTTAACCTCGCCAGACCATAAACCCTAAGGGCAATAAACCCTTAGCTCGCGGCCAATCGGCCGCTATCAGCCACGATATTCCAAAAAAATGCCCTTTCACAAGTATTCAGGCGCCGCATTCAGCAGCGACTAAAAATTATCCTAAATGAGTAAGCAGTAATCAGCCGGCTGGCTATACTAAAAGGATGCTTCCACAAACGCCCATGCCAAACCAGCAGCCTGAATCGTCTACTGATACGTCTTCTGAGACATACTCAGAGGCATTTGCTGAGACAAGTGCTGCTGCTCCGGCAATCAAAGCCATAGACGCCCAACACGTCGATAACGGCGTTGACCGAGTTAATCTAAAGCAGCTCAGCCAGCGATTCACCCAAATCAACCAATTGCGATTGGCTCGTCTGCATAGCGCGCTTAATCATTCGCAGCAGATTTTTATTGATCTACTGCCGCTGCTATTTCATATCAACCATCCGGTACTGCCCGGCTATATGCCTACCGGTACGGCGGTTGGACTGCGAAACTTTAAGCCAACCCGCGAAAGCATCAAAAGTGCTCGCATCCTTGCCAAATCCTTTGCGCTTAAACGCGAGCTCAATCCGCCCAGTGATATTTGCGGCGTGTATTTGATGGGTAGCTGCGGAACCATCGCGCACAGTAACGCCAGCGATATTGATATTTGGGTTTGCCCAAGCACCGATCTCGCTCAAGAACAACGCGTCACGCTTAAAGAAAAGTGTCGGCTTATCTCGCAATGGGCGGCCAGCTTAAAACTGGAAGTGCATTTTTTTGTGATGGACGAGGTGGAGTTCAAACAAAAACATCGCGCCGAAATGGATGGCGAAGACTGTGGCAATACCCAACACTATTTATTACTCGATGAATTTTATCGAACCGGCATTTTAATTGGCGGCTGCTTGCCGATTTGGTGGTTAGTCCCCGATGAATTTGAAAACGAATATCAACACTTTGTTGATACGCTAAAAGAAAAACGCTTTGTCGATTCTGATACCCACATTGACTATGGCTCCGCTAAAACAATTCCCACCGAGGAATATGTTAGCGCTGGCATTTGGCAACTGTATAAAAGCCTTGCCTCGCCTTATAAATCTGCGCTGAAGTTATTACTGATTGAAGTCTATGCGAGTGAACACCCACATACCGAAAATCTTAGCAGCCAATACAAACGATTAGTTTATAGCGGCGATTACGATAGCGATGAACTCGATCCCTATGTGTTGATTTATCGTAAAATCGAAAAGTATTTATTAGCCAAACAAGACACCCATCGCTTGGAATTAATGCGTCGCTGTTTATATTTTAAAGTAGGTGTTGCGCTTAGCCAGAACGTAACTAACGATGCTACTTTAATTACCACTGCCGGTAACGCGAGCAAAACAGCTACGGAACAGTTAAACCAAAACGATACTGATCACAGCCGCTGGCAACGACGGGTAATGCAAAAGCTATGCAGTGAATGGGGCTGGACAAATAATTATATTCAACATTTGGATAAACGTCAGCATTGGCCATTAGCTGAAATCAAAGCTGAACAAAATAAACTGACTAAACAGCTTACCCAGAGTTATCGTTTATTTGCCTCGCTTAATCCGCAAGACGGCAATCAAACTGCGGACACACAATCAAACACACAGCGTCGTCATCATTCGCGCGAGCTAACTTTGTTAGGTCGACAGTTGTATGCCGCGTTTGAACGCAAGAGCAATAAAATTCTTCGCCTGCAGCAAGGCATCGTTAATACCTTGGCGCAACCGCATATTGTATTTGGCGCGCAGCAAAGCGAAGCCGATAGTAATATCTTAGTTTGGACTGCAAGTTCTGACTTGCTAGGCTCTAAACCACAAGCCACGACAGATAGCGTCGATAGTAATGGATCAGGCAATGCAACATCGGACAATAGACATCAGATTATTAAAGAAAGCGATAATCCAGTAGAGCTGCTAGCTTGGTGTATTAGTAATGATATTGTTAATGCCGATACGCGTATTAATATTGACGGCGCTAATCACGATTTAAGTGATTATGAAATCCGACAATTACAAGGGTTTTTACTGCAAAACCTTCAGTCCGATCGACATAAAAACCAAACTGAATCGGCCAGCGATATCTTTGCAAGACCGGCAAAAGTTGAGAAATGTCTGTTTATTATCAACGCTGGCATAGACCCACTAAAAAACCAAAAAGATTCCGGCATCCAGCGCATCAGCGATAAAACTGACCCGCTAGCATTTAGCGGCGTACAAGAAAACCTTATCGCTAACATCACGCATATCGCGATCAATAGCTGGGGCGAAGTATTTAGTTATCACTTTAGTGGTGGCGATGCGATTGACCAATGCCTGTCGCATTATTTTTGTTATACCAAACCCGATAGTGACGAGGCTTTGCCCGAACGGTTTATTTGCTGCGCCTGCCCAACCCGACCAACCGCGATTACCGAGCGAGTAGAAAACCTATTTGACGATATTGCTGACTGCTATTTTGATCAGTCCCAAGCAAGCAATGCCGATAACACAATTACCAATTCATTTGCTACCAACGCCTATAACGAATCCAAACGTTATATTTTTGAATCCGCCAATGCTTATCATGTACTTAGCTGGGAAGATGGTAATCCCAAGATTAATCAGTACACATCGGATACCATTTTATTCAACAGCCTTGCTGACCCTGACACTGCCGGCCCGGTTGTTATTGATCGGTTTGCTTTAACAGGACATCCGCTCAATACTATTTATCGCACCGCCGAGGCGAGCAGTAAAAAAATGTCGGCAAGCGCATCGAGAGCCGGTGCGCACAGCAATACCATTAGAATTTTTTATCAGGTAAATGGCCAACACGCCGATACTTATTTGCTTGATAGTAATCAATCACTATTTATCGCTAACATTCCCTTTGAAAGTACCCGTTCATTTATTTTGCCGTTAAGCCGGTTTATTGAACGCAGTGAGCTGCGACGTTTTGATACACTTAAACAATCATTAGATACCGATAGCCTAAACGGCAACGGTGATTCTATTACCGATAACGACGGTAATTACGTTTTTGAAAAACCGCAGCTAGAGTTTTACGCGATTAGCAAAACAGCAACTGGCTATAGCAGTCGACAAGTACCCACCGAGTCAGAGATTAGTGCTAACTACCTGCCAATAGAAGCGGTGGGTAAACGCAGTTTGGTCGGTGAAATTGATTGGTCAATCGCTTGCAACGAGCAACGATTTGACTCATCCAATCACGGTGCCGACTTATTTGAACAAGTGGCGCAAGCCATTAAGCAACATCGGAAATCAGGCCAGAGCCGCTACCGCTGCTATATCACCGATATCGATATTAGTGCCTGCTTATCGAAGCCAGACTTAGCACACGAGCTGTATCACAAGCTGCAACTCGAAGACGCTATCAATAACGCGTTTAAGCAATTGGAAGACTAGCTTTGCGACGCTTAGCTAACCAGCCCGCGATTTATCTTTTCTCCCCAAAGCAAACCTCCATCAGTCAGTGAAAACGGGCTGCCTCCATCGGCTTAACCCCCTATCTAACGCAATAATACCAATGCCGGCCTATCCCTACAGGGTGGGTAAATGCTACTTAGCCCGCTATAATCTGCCTCAAGTAAATCAATTTAATACGGATTAAGCCATTCCAACCGGCAAATCCGTATTACAGCCAAGCTGCTCAAAGCTAATACCTTTGAGCAGTAAAACAAGGCAGGAACCGCTGATGCACTCTACCGCGATAGTGACGATAATAATTATGCTGCTTATGCCGCTGATTGCCTGTGGCCAAAAAGGCGCGCTTTATCTGCCCCAAGATAAACCCGAGGCAACCGCCGCCGCTGATCAAGAAACAGAAGCAGAGCAAAGCAAGACAACTAAGCAACCGTAAACAGCTTAGTTGGCCTCGCAACTTTTTAGCTACTTCAACACCCTTATCTGAAACGATCGGCTTGCTTAAGCGGCGAGCTGACAGGAACAAGCGTTAGTAACATGTCTGAATTTAATTATCACAACGGCCAATTAATTGCCGAGCAAACCGCATTGACTAAGGTGGCCGATCAAGTTGGCACACCGTGCTATGTGTATTCTAGAAAAGCGCTGGAGACTAACTATCTTGCTTATCGTGATGCACTGGATAAAGACAGCAGCAAAAATCATCTCGCCTGTTATGCGGTGAAAGCCAATTCAAATCTGGGCGTACTAAGCGTGCTAGCCAAACTAGGCAGCGGCTTTGATATTGTCTCGGTTGGCGAGCTAGAGCGCGTACTACTGGCCGGTGGTGATCCTGCCAAAGTGGTTTTTTCAGGTGTCGCCAAAACCGCTGTAGAAATTGCTCGCGCACTTGAGATCGGCGTGCACTGTTTTAATATCGAATCGGAAACCGAACTCGATCGCATCGCCGAAATCGCTGCGGCAAAAAACTGTATTGCATCGATCTCGATTCGGGTTAATCCCGATGTGGACGCCCAAACACATCCGTATATTTCTACCGGGCTAAAAGAAAACAAATTCGGTATCGATATTGATGAAGCCTTGCGCGTTTATCAATATGCTAATAGCTTGCCGTCGATTCGTATTATCGGCATCGACTGCCATATCGGCTCGCAACTTACATCCTTGGAACCCTTTAACGATGCGCTTGAGCGCGTACTTGAGCTAGTAGACGTTTTATCGGCAAATGGTATTGAGCTGGCGCATATAGATGTTGGCGGCGGCTTAGGCGTCTGCTATCAAGACGAGCAACCGCCGAGCCCCGGCGACTATGTTGCCAGCTTATTGGCAACCTTAGCTGATCGACCACAGTCGCTAATTATGGAACCGGGCCGCTCGATTGCCGCCAACGCAGGAATACTATTAACCCGCGTCGACACCATAAAACGCAATCCGCAAAAACACTTTGCCATTGTGGATGCCGCCATGAACGATATGATTCGACCCGCACTCTACGGCGCATGGATGGATATTTTGCCGGTTGTTGAATCGGCGAAAGAACCAACGAGTGAATCGGCTGAGCGGCAATCGCAAAATTATGATGTGGTCGGACCCGTTTGTGAAACCGGTGACTTTTTAGGCAAAGATCGAACTCTAGCGATTGCCGAAAATGACTTGCTCGCAGTTTGCTCTTCTGGCGCATATGGTTTTGTTATGGCATCAAACTATAATAGCCGTGGCCGAGCAGCAGAAGTGATGGTGGACGGTGATCAATTTCATATTGTTCGGCAGCGCGAAACACTGGAAGATCTGGTGCGTGGTGAAAAAACCATTTAACTAATGACTTAGCTAAGCTAGCATCGCTAAAGCAAAAAGCTTTATCGCAATATTTAAGAAAAAACGGCAAAACCCAATGCAACTTCGATTCACTAAAATGCACGGCCTTGGCAACGACTTTGTCGTTATCGATTTGCTATCGCAAAACGCCAAGCTAAGTGCCGAGCATATCCGCCAAATCGCCGATAGACATCGGGGAGTTGGCTGCGATCAGGTTTTATTGGTTGAGCCACCCGCTACCGCCGAAACTGATTTTCACTATCGCATTTATAACTGCGACGGCAATGAAGTTGAACAATGCGGCAATGGCGCACGCTGTTTTGGTAAATTTATCGCCGACAAAAAACTCAGTGGTAAAAGTCAGCTGACTGTGTCCACCAATACTGGCATTATCCATATCGATAGAGTCGACCGAGATATTTATCGGGTTGATATGGGCCAGCCGGATTTTAATCCGCAAAGTATTCCGTTTGACGTTAACACACAAGCGAACAGTTACACCATTGAGCACGCAATGGGCAGTAGCGAGATCGGCGCTGTCTCGGTGGGTAATCCGCACGCGGTGATCGTTGTTGATAATGTCGATACCGCACCAGTCGCCGAGCTTGGCGTAATATTAGAGCCACACAAGCAATTCCCCAAACGCGCGAATATTGGTTTTATGCAAATACTTTCACGCAATGCGATTAAGCTCAGGGTATTTGAACGCGGTGTTGGTGAAACCCAAGCTTGCGGTAGTGGTGCCTGCGCAGCAGTAGCCTCGGGGATTCAACGCGGTTTATTAGATAACGAAGTTGACGTAGCCTTACTAGGCGGCAACTTAATGATTCAATGGCAAGGTGATGGCTCATCTCTGGTGATGCTTGGTGATGCCACTAAAGTCTTCGATGGAAAAATTAAATTATGACATCAGCTACTATTAGCAACTCTCGAACACGAACCGAGAACACCGCAGCCTCTTCGCCGACAAGCGAGACCGGCATAAGCGAGCAAGACGTTGCCGCTTATCTTGTTCGGCATCCGGATTTTTTCCGCCAACACTCCGGCATTTTGGCTGATATGTCGCTACCGCATAATAGTGGTAATGCGGTTTCCTTAGTCGAACGTCAAGTCGCGATTTTACGTGACCGTAGTATGCAAACCCGACACAAACTTGGCGAGCTTATCGAAGCCGCCAAGGATAACGATGCGCTATTTAATACTACCCAATCACTAGTGATAGAATTGCTGCAAGCCGATTCGCTTAACAGCGTCTTTGAAATTATTGAACAGCGTCTAACCCAGCAATTTGGCGTTGAGTCGTATAGCATTCTATTTATCAGTGATGATCAAGCAAGCGATGCCAGTGGTCTTGCGCCGCGGTTTATTAAAAGTAAAACTGGGGCCGAGCAATATATTGCCGGCATTATTGATAACAGCCAATCCTTATGTGGCACTTTAAGAGATGGCGAAGCGGATTTTATTTTTGCTGATGCCCAACGCAAAATTGGCTCAGTAGCTATCGCTTGTCGAAAAACCTCAGCTACCGAAAGCGATAGCTCATTAATTATGCTAGCGGTTGCTCATCACGATCCTTCGCATTACAACAGTGAAACCGGCACGCTCTTTCTTGACTACCTTTGCGATATCTTAAGCGCATTGGTTAAACGTCAGTTATGAAACACGCGCTGTTAATCGGTTTACTATTAACAGCGCCAATTAGCTAATGGCTAAGCAAGAGCAACATACAGAACAATCACTCAAGGCCGCCACCGAGCTGTTTATCGAACACCTAAGCGTTGTTCGTCGATTATCCCCGCATACGATTGCCGCCTATCAAGCTGACCTCAATCATTTTTATCTGCAATGCGCCACTGAGCAGCAAGCGAACTTCACCCGCATAGATACCGATATGATTCGCCAGTATGCGGCCAGACTGCATCGCGGCGGCTTAGCGCCATCATCGATTCAACGCAAGCTATCGAGTATTAGAACGTTTTTCAGCTTTACCAACCGGCATATCAATCAGTTCTCGCAAAGAACCGATTACAATCCGGCAGACGATGTTAAAGCGCCCAAGGCGAATAAAAAGTTACCAACAACCATGGATGTCGATCAAGTCAAAGGTTTGCTGGACAACGCTTTAGCAAAATCAACGCCAAGCTCCGCCAATAAAAAACTCTCTGCCGAGAAACAGCGGGAAAACGAAGCGCTAGCTATTCGTGACAAAGCGATTATGGAAACAATTTATGCAGCCGGTTTACGACTTGCCGAGCTAGCGGCGCTTAATATTTATGATATTGATATCGATGCAGCTTTAGTTAGCGTGACCGGTAAAGGAGATAAGCAACGGATTATTCCACTAGGCAAAGAATCGATTAATGCCATCAATGCGTGGTTAGTAATGCGCGCAGAGTTCGCAGATAAGCAAGAGCCAGCGTTATTTGTTAGCCGACGCGGAAGTAGATTATCGCATCGCGCGATTCAGCAGCGCTTAAAAACCGCTACGCGTCATCTTGAACATCAACAAAACTTGCACCCACATATGCTTAGGCATTCCTTTGCCAGCCATATGCTTGAATCCAGTGGTGATTTACGCGCAGTACAAGAACTACTTGGCCACGCTAATTTATCCACTACGCAAATCTATACTCACTTGGATTTTCAACACCTCGCTCAGGTTTACGACAAGTCACATCCACGAGCGCAGCGAGAAAGCGCGCGTGTAGATAATAAAGAAAAATCGAAAGACAAACTGCCAGGCAATAAAAAAGCCGCCGATAAAAATACGATAGAAGAATAAAGCGAAAATAATTATGACTGTTAAAGCCATTACCTTTGATTTAGACGATACGCTCTGGCCATTAAAGCCAACGCTAAAACGTGCTGAAATCGAAACTTACCAATGGCTAAGTGAAAACGCCAATGCGATTACCGATAAATATTCCCTGCGCGATATTGCTGAATTTCGCTTTCAACTATTTAGTGATAATCAAGAATTTCAAAACCAAATCAGCAAGGTCAGAATTGCCACCATCAAACAACTGGCGCTATTAAGTGACTTTAGCGAGCAAGCCGCTACGGAACTGGCAGAGCAATCGTTTCAGGTGCACTATCAGTTACGTCAGCAAGTAAACTGTTATGAAGGAGTAGAAGAGTTACTGCACTCGCTAAGCGACAACTATATTTTAGGTGCGATAAGTAATGGCAATGCCGATGTTAGTCGAACCCGCATTGGCCAGTTTTTTTCTTTTGCCTTATCGGCCGAACAACTCAATTCAAGTAAACCGGACAGCGTTATTTTTAATTCCGCGTTAACTCATATAGAAGAACAACTCGGACAAAGTATTAGCGCCGAACAGGTTATTCATGTCGGTGATGACTTTCATTGCGATGTGGTAGGCGCCAAGCGAGCTAACTTTAAAGCGATATGGCTAGACGATCAGAAAACGGCGGCACAAAATGAAGCCTTAGCTAAACAACTTAAACGCCACACCAACCCTGACACTGTCGATACTAAAAAAGCCAAGGAAAATATCAAAGCTGATGCGGTGATAGGTGATATAAAAGAATTACCTGAAGCACTGGCAATCGTTCTTGCCAACTGATTGCGATTAACGACTTAGACAAGCCGCTTTAAATAGGACGACTACCATAATTACTTTCTGGCTTTCTTGGTGGATCACCCATTACGTTAGCCTCGATACTATCGATTTGCCCACCACCATTTAGAAACTTTTCAACTTCACTATCCAATGTACAGCGCACGCGCTCACGACTCGCGATATTTCTTGTTTCTGCCACTTCATCTTTTGAGCCAATAAAGGATAAATCCACGTCAAGCGATTGCACCTTAACTTCTGCCTTAGCTTTGCTGGCACTACCTTTTGATAATGCCTTTTTACTCGCTACTTTTTTAACTGAAGTTTTAGCTGGAGCTGTTTTTGCTGCTACTTTTTTTACTGCTGCGTTTTTTGTTGCCACTTTATTTACCACTTTTTTTGAAGCTGTTGATTTTGGTTTTGCTGATTTTGAAACTGTTTTCTTTGCCGTTGATTTATTTTTTGAAGTCATTTGAGTTGTTGCTTTTTTTGCCACTGCCTTTTTCGTAGTAACTTTTGTCGCTGTCGCAGCCTTAGCTTTTGTTTTAGCTACGTTAGTTTTAGCAACATTAGCTTTGGTACTATTAGCGTTTGCTGCATTAGCTTTTTTAGTCACTGTTTTTCTAGTGCTTGCAGTTGTCTTTGCAAGGACTTTTTTAGCCGCAGGTTTTTTACTTGCAGGCGCTTTTTTGGTAACAGCCTTTTTTGCCGTTGTCGATTTGCCAGTCACTTTTTTGCTATCTGTTTTTTTCACAACTCAACTCTCTTTTCACTTTTACCTTAATGAAGATAACGAACTCAGCGTAGTCAATATCCAGAGTACGTTTAGTTATAGACAAGAATGAGAAAAACGCCATGGCTTTTTGGAGAAAACGAACATGTTTTTAATTTATTTACTGTGCGATATTTCAACACCACAAGATGTGGTATTAAGCCAAATTTACGACCACTAGAGCCGCCACTATTTCAGTTTGCCGTAGAGAATTGCTGATTTGTCCAACTCAATATTCAGTGTTTTACCCATGTGATTAGGCATCAATCAGCAGGCTACTTTTCCAAGGCAATAAACTTACTCGTTTCAGCAACTTGCGTGCAGCATAGTTTTAAACCAGTCAGATTAAGTTATTTTGACCGGTTTTCTAATTAGCATTTATAGGATGTGCTAGCGCTTTAATCTGTCGGTTTAAATGGCTTTTTAAGCGGAGAGATATTGCTGCTTTAGTCGCCTTATTAGTAAACGCTGTTACATAAAGAGGCTAGATTTAGAGTGATGACAATCGACAATAAGAGACAGGGAAAAATGGATTATTATTGTTTGAATAATTAGTCGCTTTAGATACGGCAAGGAAACTTTAATTTAATAAAACGTTTATTTAAAAATAAAAAAAGACCGCATTAGCGATCTTTTTTTATTAGCGATTAAGCCGGACAAGCAATGTGTATTTAATCTATCTAGCTGTGTTCAAAATAGCTCGATAGATTCACAACAGCTACACTGCGTCGTCGCCGGTTTCGCCAGTTCTAATTCGTACGATCTGTTCTAGGCTTGAAACAAAAATCTTACCATCACCAATCTTACCGGTTTTAGCAGAATCGGTTATTGCTTCTATTACTGTATCAACCAAGGCATCGCTAACGGCGATTTCAAGTTTTACCTTCGGTAAAAAATCTACCACGTATTCTGCGCCACGATAAAGTTCAGTGTGGCCTTTTTGCCGACCAAAGCCTTTCACTTCGGTTACCGTTACGCCTTGAACGCCGACATCAGAAAGTGCACTTCTCACGTCATCAAGCTTGAACGGTTTAACTATGGCGGTCACCAATTTCATATATAAGCTCCTTAAGCTCCTAATGCTAATTTGATCTGCTAGCTGTAGCGTTGGACGCTTACAGGGAAAGACTATACGGTACTGTTTCATCGAAAAAATGGCAAGCAATGCGCGATTATGGGGATGAAATTTTCTTAGTCTTGCTAGCTTTGCTATTAAATTGATCCATGATTAAGCCAGATAGTTGCACAACGAGAAAAAACGCACAAAAAAGGGGCGCTTTCGCGCCCCGGAATGGTCTAACTCATAACTCTTTAAAGTGGTCTACTTACCTCGTGTAAACTCAGGATAAGCCTCGATACCGCATTCTGAGATATCAACACCTTCGTATTCCTCTTCCTCAGATACTCTGATACCAAAGGTTGCTTTAATCGCAAACCATACCAGTGAGCTGGTAGCAAATACCCAAACGAATATTGTCGCTGCACCAATCAATTGTCCCGAGAACGATGAACCGTCGTTAGTCACGGGTACTAGTAATAAACCTAGTAGACCAACCACACCGTGTACCGAAATGGCACCAACAGGATCATCAATCTTTAACTTATCCAAAGCAAGGATACTAAAGACCACCAAGATACCGCCTAATCCGCCAAACAAGGTTGCTTGTAATGCAGTTGGAGTCGATGGCTCTGCTGTAATAGCGACTAGTCCGGCAAGTGCGCCATTAAGTGCCATTGTTAGATCAGCCTTGCCAAATAACAATCGCGCTAGAATCAAAGCCGCAATCAAACCACCTGCTGCAGCAGCGTTAGTATTCATAAATACCACGGCTACCGAGTTTGCGCTTTCAACACTGGAAGTTGCGAGTACCGAACCGCCGTTGAAGCCAAACCAACCCATCCAAAGAATAAACGTACCTAATGTTGCCAATGGTAAGTTTGCTCCCGGAATAGCTTGCACACTTCCGTCTGCTGCGTATTTGCCTTTTCGAGCACCGAGTAACAACACACCCGCTAAAGCTGCAGCTGCACCAGCCATATGTACAATGCCGGAACCTGCAAAGTCAGAGA
>CAJQQO010000310.1 GCA_905480475.1 uncultured Pseudomonadales bacterium
GCACTATGAGTTTTTAGTGAGTGGCGTTCATCGCAATCCAAGAACGATTATGAAAAAGCTACCCAAAGCTAAAACCATTAATAAAAATCTTAAAAGTGATTTTATTGCGTCGATTGAGCCTATTCAGCTGCAGCTTGCAAGTTATAGCAGTACTTTCAGCAATACCAAGCTCGCTAGCAATCAATAAACACCCAGCATTCCAAATGGATATGAGTAAGCTACCAAGATGAATCATTTATATGTTGGGCTAATCTCTGGCACCAGCATCGACTGTATAGACGCTGTTATTCTTGATTGCACCAACTCCCTACCCAAGCTAATCGCTTTTCACGAACACGCTATTGATAACACCACCAAGCAAGCCATTGCTGCGCTTTGCTTGCCCGGTGATAATGAAATTGATCGCATGGGTGCAATGGATGTAAAAATCGGCGAACTATTTGCCGACGCAACCCACGCGGTATTAGCAAAAGCCAATCTTAAGCCGGAAGCCATAAGCGCTATTGGCAGCCATGGCCAAACCATTCGTCATCGCCCCCCCAAAGAAAATAATAGTCGAGGCTTTACGCTGCAAATTGGCGATGCCAATACCATTGTCGAACTTACGGGTATGACTACTGTGGCAGATTTTAGACGTCGAGATATGTCAGCCGGTGGTCAAGGCGCGCCGTTTGCGCCAGCGTTTCATCAAGGCATTACGCCCGCTGATGTTGAAACCTGCGCTTTTCTTAATATGGGTGGTATCGCAAATATCACTATTATCCACAAGGGCAAAGTGCAATGCGGCTTTGATACTGGTCCCGCCAATGGCTTAATGGATGCATGGATTCTGAAACATAAAGACCTACCGTTTGATAATGATGGCCAATGGGCCAAGTCAGGTACTGTGCACTCTGCTTTGCTTGCGCAGCTTAAATCACACCCGTATTTTGCGCAGCCATCACCCAAAAGTACCGGGCGTGAAGAATTTCATTTACCTTGGTTAGAATCTATTTTGGCTGAGTTAAATGAATCTATTGCTGCGGTGGATGTACAAGCAAGCTTACTGCGGTTTAGTAGCGAAACCATTGCCGATGAAATTAATAGTCAAACATATTCACCGTCAATGATTTATTGTTGTGGTGGCGGTGCGCGCAATACAGCGCTGTTAGAAAGTCTACAATCCATTCTGACAAATACTAAAGTCACAACTACTGATGAATTAGGTATTGCGCCCGATTGGATAGAAGCCTGCGCCTTCGCGTGGCTGGCCAAACAAAGACTTGACAATAAACCGATTACCTTAAGTGCCGTAACAGGTGCCAAGCATGAATGTATTGCCGGGGCGGTTTATCAGTAAGTCAAGATCCGCCCCCATTACCCCCTCCCTTCAACCTATAGTGCAGTTGCCGAGCGCGCCGCAGTAATCGTCACCAGTCCAACAAACAATATCGACAAAGCAAACAGTGGCAGCATAGGAACCTCTACATTCGTTTGAAAAAAACGAATATTGTCGTAGTACACACTAGTACTTTCTAAGTTCTGTTGTCGATTAACCATGCCAAACTGAAATTCTTGCCCGGCCAGATCAGGGTTATCAAAAGTAAATTCGATTGCACGACTTTCCCATATATTTTGAGATAAGCTCGTACTATCATTTTTTATTAAATGCGTGACGGCAAAGCCATTCAATGGATCAATAATTCGCACAAATGCATCAGCGGTAGAGTTCGAGCCTAACGCCAGTGTAGCCGGCAGCTTTGCATCGTATTCAAAGCGCCATGTATTGCCAATATCCGAAGCCTCAATCGTTTGCTTTTGAAAAAATTCTGACTCAAGAACTTCATCAGGATTTAACGAGACCGTGTGACTTAACACTTCTATATATTGCACGCCCTGCTTGGCGCCCGCCTCACCTGTGCGAATTCTTGAAAAACCGTTGCAACAATTATTATTAGAGTTAGGTGCGGAAAAAGCGCCAAATCCAAATAGGTACACGCCCTCGTTATCATAGGCGGTATAAAAAACAAGCCAGCCATCATCGGCAAGTGCCAACTCTTCGTTAATCAGTAATGATTCAACATCTTGTTCGTACTGGGTCAGTGCTACTGCGGATAAAGAAAAAACAACAGCCCAAGAAAAATTGGGATCCTTAAGTAGCCAGATAATGCCCTTGTATTGTGAAGCATGCGCCCTCCCTGTTATCGTTATTGATTTAGCGTTTTCCAAGCGATCAATTCTAATACCAAAAGCACTAGAACTAAGTCGTTCAATACGAGAGAGAGGGTGAAATATAAGACCAATGGGATTAGCGCGGTCTATGTAGACGGGTGATTGCTGGATGACTAAATGACTGAGCGCCTAAGCAGCCCAAAAATTGAAAACAAAAACTATGCTCTTAATCTTGCCCCGATAGCGCAGAAACAAACAAGGATATGGCAAAGAAATGATTTCTTTCCAGAGACTATCATCAAAATGTTTAAGGCCATCGAAAAACTCGATGGCCATTCCCTAGCTAAATCCCTAAAACATTTTTTGCAGCTTTCTTAGACGCTTTTGCGGCTTTCTTTTCTTTTGCGGTTAATAGCGGTTTCTTTTTGTCATTTTTTTTACTGTCTTGTCCTTTGCTCATAATACTTTCCTCTTGAGGTAATCTCTTAAACCTAAAGTCAGTTTGAGCCAACCTAAGGACTGTGGTCACATAGCGACCTTATCCAAACAGCTAAGTCGATACGCAACAATATCAGTATGAACCGATGGACGAACAATTGATAGGAATAGCTTGTATTAGCGGGAGCCGCAGTTTTTTCTATTCATCTGACTGCAATTGATACACATATCATCGACTTAAACATTGCCATTTATGCAACGATTTTTTCTATATATGCGCCCTTAAGAGGTTGAGCTATTACGTTTCGTTTAATCCTGCTGGATGAAGTTCGGGGATTATAATGAACCTGAATAATCTGTTTACCTTGAGACTTTAGGTAAGATTCCACCGCGATATTATGAGGTTTATCTCCCCAATCCTCTCCAATAACAAAAATATCGGCATTTAGTTCTTTGCAGCCAGATACATATTCAAGCGTATGGTAGGGCCGTACGATATCAACACAGCTTAACGCTTTCAGCATTTCCACTCGCTGATCGAGCGGTATAACGGGCACATTGGGTTTGTAAGAATTCACCACGCTATCAGACGCAACACCCACCGCCACTACATCAGCTAATGTTTTACAGTATTGCAGCAAAGCAAGGTGGCCTACATGCAGTAAATCAAAAGTACCTACGGTATATACAATCATTAGCGGTTTAACTCCGGTGTTAAAGTGATATTCATTAGCGTGCAGTACCGATCTTGTTGCTTGTTACAAAAGTTTCCAAGCATAGAGGCATGTAATTCCAAGCGTATAAAAAGCGAGGATATAGACATTAATCGGACTTCCAGAAAGTTTGGGTGTTTTTAGTTGAGATACATTCAATATCGCGAGCGTGAGAAAGCTAGCATAAAGAACGATCGAAAATGTCCCCTCATTAAAAAACATTTCAAATAGAAATATAAAAACAAGAATGATATTGTTGTTGTCGAGAGCCAGCCCCGTGTATTTCGTTCCCCCAGAAAGGCCAAAAGTATTAAAGTAACTCAGTCGTATCGCGCTGGCAGCAAGAATTACAAACGCCCCTGGTAAAAAAATGAGTTCGAACTTTCCATAGCTCAATAGAAGAACGGCCGGAGCGACGCCATAGTTCACAACGTCTATTAACGAATCAAGCTGCATACCGAATGTTTTATCGTTATCCGTTCGGCCCTTCATTTTTCGTGCAACCAGTCCATCTGCCCAGTCAAAGGCAACAGCCCAAATCATGCCAATCATTGCAGCGTAGTAAATACCCAGAATGCTGAAGTAAATACTTAATAGTGTGCAAGCCAATCCTGCAAGGGAGCATAAGTTGGCGAGATCTTTTAGATACGAAAGAATCGTCGGCTGTAAACTTTGAGATTCTGCGTGATGCGTAGCCATGGCGATCCTAAAAGTGAAATTGATAGTTCTCAAACGATGCTTATCTTCATCGGCAGATAGTCAGTACGGATGCACTCTCGATTCTTTATATCGATAAAAATATTCTGCGCACGACAAATCTCTGCTCAAATAAGCAGTATTGCGATTGGACTTGTTTTCCAACTGTCGTTAATAGCAGCAGAGCAATGAATGGATGCTGAGAATCAGCTTTAAATTGCCTGCCTAACGGAAGGTCCTAAGAAGGAGGATAGTGGCCATTGGCCAGTAGGCTCGATATACAGACGGGATTAGCGTTTGACTATACGCTCTATTTAGGTCTGCGCACAGCGATATGTTTTTTTAGTGAATCCTCCCATAAAGAGAAAATCAACGACTTAGCAAGTAAGTAGCGTGCCTTGTGCGACCTTTTGCGCGCAGCCCAGTGGCGACGGCCAAAATGCAGAGTTGCTTAAGAAAAAACCTGCTCCTCTTTTGGATGGATATAAACGACCCTACCTATACGTGACTGAAAAGATAAGGAATTCAGTGTATAACTGACATCTTTATAGCATTGATCGGAATCCACACACATGATGGCCGCACGCGACACAGCATTAATCACCGGTGCCTCCTCAGGCATAGGAGAGGCATTGGCCTTGGTTTATGCACAGCATCAATACAATCTAATTCTAGTGGCACGCAACGAGAGCAAACTTGAAACATTGGCCGCCCAGCTACGCAAGACCCACGGCATTGACGTTACAATAAAGTTTTGCGATCTTTCTATTGCTGATAATGTCAACGCCTTATGCCAATCGCTATTAGCTGATAACAGACAAATTGATGTGCTAGTCAATAATGCAGGCATGGTAGCGCATGGCGCTTTTGCCACAATACCGGTAGAAGAGCATCAACGCATCGCGCAACTTAATGTATTCGCAACAACGACTATGCTTGCGTATTTTTTGCCACCAATGCTTAAACGCGGCTCAGGGCGCGTGCTAAATATTGCATCGCTAGGCGCGTTTCAGCCGCTACCCAGTGTTGCAAGCTATGCGGCAAGCAAAGCATTTGTGTTATCACTCACGGAATCATTGGCAGAAGAAGTTAGAGGGTCAGGCGTCAGCGTAACAGCGGTGTGTCCGGGGCTAACAAAAACCAATATGGTAGCCAATGCGCAAAAGAAAAGTGCAGCGCTGCAAAAGATACCCGATTTTGTTATGGGTGATGCCAATACAGTTGCTCAAAAAGCGTTCCATGCTTGCCACAACGGTAAAGCGCTTGCAGTGCCCGGTGTCAGAAATATTATTGCAAGCATTGTTTCTCGT
>CAJQQO010000311.1 GCA_905480475.1 uncultured Pseudomonadales bacterium
GCCGGTCAAATTAATAAAATTAGTTTGACATTGATAGTTAGTCACATGTTCTTTATCGTAAACATTACTTAATCTGCTGTGATTAAACCGGGTCTGAAGAAAATTATAAAACTGCAACTGGTTTAACTCGGTGGTAGTTATCCACTCATAATCGTAAAAAAAGTCACCGACATAAAAACTATCCTTGATATAAATCTGATCTTCTAAGCGGCAGTGTTGATGTACACCGGCATACTTATTATCTTCTTTTTGATCGACGGTATGTCCCCAGCATTTAAGTGCATCACTCAGCTTTGCCGGTAACATTAATTCACCTAGCGCTTCCAGCTCTACCGGCTGTTCAAGCAAGCGCTGATAAAACTCCGTCTGATCTGCCAACAAAGCATCGCGAATAATCTTATCAAACTCACCGCTAGCTTTTTCTTCTATAGGCTCTTCGGCTTGCTCTGTTGAATCTTGCGCTTGACTATCGGCGGTCTGCGCAAGTAAATGCCGCTCGGCTATTTGATCGGGAAGATTCACAATCAAGGCCGCTAAATTATCTACCGGTACTAAAAAGCTTAACTGCTCTCCACCCTTGGATACATTAATACCCACAACTTCGCCGTTGGCGTCCACAGTTGGGCCACCACTCATACCAGAATTTAATGAGCCGGAAAATAAAATCTTTTGGTAGCGAGAGGTTTGCACAAAACCATTGTAAGTGCCTTCGATAATCGTCATACCCAAATCGCGTGGATTACCCATCGAGTAGATCCGATCACCTTGCTTAAGCTCACCGTTTTTTAGCGGTATATAAACCTCAGCTAAACCGTCGGCATGTAAAATCGCTAGATCGTGCACCACATCAACTGCCAACAGCTCTGCCGATGAAACGCTCTCATCAAAACTAGCAAACTCCAAACGGTATTTTTTAGGCTCATGAATAAAGGGAGAAACGACATGAAAATTAGTTGCAATATGGCCTTCTGCACTAATCTGAAACCCGGAACCAATAGTAAATTTATCACCGGAGGCAATATCAATAACCCGGATTTGGTAAACCTGCTCTCGCAAGTCAGCAAATAGCAAGCTCGCAGTTTTATCGTTGGTAATTTTATTATCGAGGCTAGATTCACTTGGAAGGATTGTTTGTTCGACAACACTATCGCTTTCAACATCGTTGAGAATCTCTTCAGCAGAGATATTCGCCGAATACAATATTGAAAGCAGGCAGCTAAATAAATACAGTATAGGTAATTTCATAAAGGGAGTTTTCACCAAAGGTATTTCCACATAATAAAGGTTTCTCACAAATAGACTTTTCAACAACAGGAACACCAAGTAAATTTTAGAACGAGAATGATAAGCGGGAAACGGCAAGGCCTAGTTGTTTTACCGCATTGATATTCACGCTCCAGTTGAAAATAGCATATAAAGTATTTTTACGCTCGATAGCTAGAGGCTATCACGTTATTTTTATCAGGCCTACTGTTGAATAATGCCTTTTTTGCCACGGCGCATCACCGGCAGCAAAATACCTAACAAACAAGAGCCAACAATCAATGATGCACCCAATAATTTGCTAAATGTCATTTCCTCATTGAGAAAGAAATAACTTAGCGCCATGGCGATGGGAATATATAGATAATAAAACGCGCCGCTTAATACCGCGGGCAATTCGGTTGTTGCCTTAACCCACAGCGTATGTGCAATTAAAGTGCTAACAATACCTAAAACCAATAAACCCCACCAATCATTGCTATCCAGCTGCCAATTGGTTTGTGGCCAAAATAGTAAAAAGAATAGGCCTGCAAAGCTAAACTGGCCCCAGCTTCGCACGGCCGTTGGTACATGCGCAATACGCTGATGCATAAACGGCAGCAGGGCATAAATAAAACCGCTTAATACTCCTACCACAAAACCTTGGGTCGCATGATTAGATAGATCAAGTGAAGGCGCAACAATTATACAACCACTAAAGCATAATAAAATTGCCAGCGCGTCGCTAAGCTTCGGTTTTTGCGATTTAAGCAACCAGTTAATCCATAGCATATGAATACCATAGGTTGCTAAGGATAACGCTCCCAAAGATGCACTGGAATTTCTAATGGCATAAAAATATGTCCACCAATGCACGGCAAAGACTATACCAATTAATAATAGCGCCAGCCAATCTCTACGGCTTAAGCCACTAAAGGCGCGCTTAAAAAATAGTATCGGCGTTAATACCGCACAGGCAATCGCGACACGAGCAAGACCAATGGTAAGCTCATTGGCATCTACCACCGTAACAAGCACAGGCACTAAAGCCATGGTACATATCGATGTCAAAGCGACAATAATTAAACGGGGTTGTATTGGGGTCATGAAGCGCTGTGCATATCGGTTTGAGGTCGGAGCAAACGAATGCTCACTGTGCAAGCACACTATTAAAGCACAAATTTTTTTTAATTAAAGTCGCTTATACAGATTAGCCAGAATAATATGTTAGTTCAGCTGCAAACGCGACAGCTTAACAGCCGCAGTCTAGCTCTTTTCCCGCAGTGGCCTGCTCACCTTCTGTTGCATAACCATCTCTCAGCCACCAATCTAAACCCCCTAATAACTCTTTAACACTAAAACCTAGCTCAGCTAATTTTAACGCGCCTTTGGTGGAAGCATTGCAACCTATTCCGTCGCAGTAACTAATATAGAGTTTCGATTTATCAAGGTGCTTAGTAGTTTCCGAACTGATATTTCGATGCGGAAGATTAATTGCGGTAGGAATATGTTCAAGCTTATAAACTTGCTCAGAGCGCGCATCAACGACTATTAAATTATCACCATTATTAATAGCCTCACTCACATCCCATGAATCAGTTTCGTAATTTAACTTCGCAGTATAGAAATCAACTTGCTTCATTACAGGCTCTTTTATTTAACCGTTAACTAATCTTGCGATTGACTTCCAATACTTTTATTTTGCATTGAAAATTCCCTCAAGATTTTTTAAAAAACAACTAGTTTAGATTTTTAATCTCCACAGCTGTATCCGCTTTAGGTTTACGGTATTTAAAAATAGGCCACCAAAGTTGTTGATACCATGGATAAACAGGATCGCCCTCTATACCAATAAATTCTTGCTGGCTATGCGGAAGCTTTGCAGTACCAAACACATGATCCCAAAAAATCATTACCGGCGCGTAGTTGCCCATAGGACTGCCCTTCTCTCCATAACCATGATGCGCGTGGTGAGCATCGGGGGTAGTAAAAATATGCTCTACTAACCAAATAAGCGGCTTAAGCGCCTTGATCTTATAAAGCGGTAAATCCCAGCGAATCTCGGTGTGATTTAAAAAATTAAGTACAGCACGAAATACCCACCAGACTAAAAACACTTCAAGTAAACCCATATAAATCGCCACGCCCGAGACATAGTTAACGGGCATTAGTAATTGCCAGAAAATATTAATACGACTGTTAACCATAACACTCATGGATTTTGGTGAGTGGTGCACGCGATGAATATTCCACAACGGCGTCCATTGATGGGCGATACGGTGATACCAGTAATGAATAAAATCCTGAACAAATAGGAAGGCAATAAGGGTTGGCCAAAACGGTAAGTCTGCCAGTAAACCTCTATAGGCAGGCAATAATATTACACACGCAGCAGCAATCGCCAGAGCAAAAATTGGTCGAATAAAATTCTCTTGCAAAAAGCTGGTGACATTAATCACCCAGTCATTAAGCGTCACTTTATCGCGGCGATACGTACCTCTAAACAGCTCAAGTGTAAAAAGCGTAGCCATGGTTATTAATGTTAGGTATTCCAGTTTCATAGCGTGTCTCAGAAAATAGCTTGGAATTTTTATGTATTTATTATTAGCTTGCGCAATAGTATAACTTTAACGCCAGACAGTTTTAGTGAGTGCTGAGCAGCTACAACGCTTATAATTGATCTTCATTTAACAAAGCCGTTGGATGGCGCATATTAACCGCCCCCAAATAACCCCCTGCATCATTAATGGCATCGTGTATACCGTAACCCAATAACTCTTGTGCGCGCTTAGATAAAAGCTTAGCTTTGGCTGGTGGAACCGTTAAAACATTATTCTCTTCGGTTCTAAACCAACCTAAGCAGTAACTCATATGTAAACCGCGCCGCCAAGTATCGGCTGTGGTATTGCCACCACCAGCATGCAATGTCGAGCCGCGATAAATCACTGCCGAACCTGCGGACATCTCTGCATAAGCTAACTCACTTTCTTTGGCTTCGCGCTGATAATCCCATTTATGACTACCCGGCACGACACAGGTTGCACCGTTCTCTTTAGTAAAGTCGACCAAGGCAATCATTGAGGCTACTTGAATATCATTTAATGGGCCGTCATCACTAGCAGCACGTTGCGAACAATAATGCACCCAGACTTCTTGATCGCGATGAATCATTTGCTGCTCAGAGCCGGGCCCTCGATCCATTAAATGTGCAAGGTTTAACTGATAGCTTGCACACGATGGCAATAAAATATGATCACACAAAGCCATAAATAATGGATGACACATCAGCTCGTCAGCAAAGCGCGTAGACTTACCCGCCAAGCCAGTAATATGCCGCACTCGTTCGCCAAAAAACATATCAACCAATTCATTGATTTCTGTTGTCATACTGGCAGAGTCGATCAATGGGTCAATAATATTGTTAAGCTCAGCAAGTAAATCGGCTGGTAATAAATTTTCAATAATCACTGCACCGTATTCATCTAAGGCTGCTATGACCTTATCATGGCTTGCATCTACGGGTAATCGGGGTAAATCATTCATGCTTACGCGCTCCGCCTACATTGGCTAAAACTATGCTCATATTTATTGATCGATTTTTTGATAATACCATTTCATAAGCCGGCTAAAGCCTTACTAACATCACTGTCACCCAAGCAACTTATCATCGCCGTTAGTACCTCCATGCAATCAACACAAATCAGTAGCCTAAATTAGCGATAATTTGCTCAATAGGCTCCATAAGTAAATAGTGCTTGACCTAAATCTTTTAGCTCATAGAATTTGTTCATCCATCTCATAATGTAAAGCGAGTTTTGCTATGAAAATCAATGACATCAGTAAATCGATAGAAGCCTGTGCGGCACATTATGGTGAACATGGCGATGCGATGCGACAGTACTTAATTAATGGTCAAGAAAAAGCCATGCAACTTCCTAACCGTGGCCCGATTCGCTTTGATGCCAATGGCAAACTAGATACCGAGATATTAAACGCTTATTCCAAATACGGTTTTTATATTTTAGAAAATGTCATCAACGACGAGGAGCTTAAAGATATTGAAGCCGATTTAGCAACTATGCGAGAAAACTTCCCCACTCATAATGGCTCGCAGCTAAACGCCAAAGGCGAGCCGGCGCTTGGTGCTGGAGCGCAAGCACTTAGCCTACTTTGGTCAAAACCCTTAGGCGATCCACTTGGTGGAACAGAACTTGCCAATGGCCGCCATCAAGTTAAATTATTTGAACCCGAAGCAGCGGACGATGCACCGGCCGAAGCGGTATTTGTTTTGTTAGGCTCACTACAATACTCTGATGCTTGCTTACGCACATACGGTCACCCACAATTACTTAAAGTGGCTGCCGAAATCAATGGCGAAGACTTTGCGCCGTTTCATGAAAGCTTATTTATTAAGGATCCCGGTCTTGGCGCGGCGGTGTCTTGGCATCAAGACGGTGACACCCATTGGGACAGCGCCAATTTTGATGAAAACATTCATGGCTTTAATTTTATGGCGCAGGTATATGGTAGCACTGCGGTCAATGGCGTATGGGTTGTTCCCGGCACCCATAAGTTAGGTAAGATGGATATTACAAAAATGGTTCAAGATACCGGTAGCGAACGACTGCAAGACGCGGTGCCCATGTTATGCAACCCGGGCGACGTGGTGATTTCAAATCGACAATTAGTTCACGGCTCATTTGCGAATACAGGATTTGAGCCGCGCGTATCGGTTAACTTTGGCTTCCACCGTCGCTCCTCGGTACTCGATGTGAAAGGTGCAGGTATTCATAGCGATGCAGCAGTGTATGATAAGGATCTAATTCTTCAACGGTCACGGCTTATTGGTTATGCGATTGATGCGAGACAACAGCGCTTCCCGAATGAAACCGCTTACGACTATAAACCGCTTGCCGCTGAACAAAGTAATTATCATTGGGATACCAGCGCCAAAGCTGATATTAAAGACTACAACCTACTAGACTTGAGTATTTAATCTATAGCATGACATCATCTACAACACTGCCAGCAACAAGTTTATTATCCACGAATCTGCCATCGATAGTAAGCAAAAGCAATCAAGGTAAAACCTTGTCATTAGTGTTAGGCAGTGGCGGCGCTAAAGGCATTGCTCATATCGGTGTTATTCGCTGCCTCGAAGAGCACGGTTATGATATTCGTTATGTTGCCGGTAGCTCTATCGGATCGATTATTGGCGGTGTTTATGCCGCCGGAAAACTCGAAGCCTTTGCCGACTGGGTTTGCGCACTGAAAAAACGCGATGTATTACGCTTGCTGG
>CAJQQO010000312.1 GCA_905480475.1 uncultured Pseudomonadales bacterium
CATCATCTATGGAACGATTTGACCACGCAAATCCACGGTTTTCTTACTGGCATTTCTTTGGCCGACTTAGTGAACCGAAAAGAGATCCAGACAGTATCAAAAAGGCAAGATAACAAACTTGATGCGGCAAATGACTTGCAAGAGATACGTATCGCGTCGAGTGACTAGCACTTAGTGTATATGCCCTAATGTTTTTTGCATCCGGGCGATAGAATTGGCTTAACAAATAGTTTTTGGAGAACGATATGCAATTACCGATTTATCTTGATTACGCTGCAACAACGCCGGTCGATCCGCGCGTTGCTGAAAAGATGTCGGAATGTTTAACCCTTGATGGCAATTTTGGTAACGCAGCTTCACGATCGCATCGTTTTGGCTGGCAGTCAGAAGAGGCTATTGAAAATGGTCGCGCGCAAGTCGCCGATTTAATTAATGCTGATCCGCGCGAAATCGTTTGGACATCGGGTGCAACAGAATCTGATAACTTAGCCATTAAAGGTGCTGCCCATTTTTATCAAAAAAATGGTAAGCATATTGTTACTTCGTCAATCGAACATAAAGCGGTACTAGATACTTGCCGACAGTTAGAGCGCGAAGGTTATGAAATTACGTATTTGGCTCCCGGTGAAGATGGTATCACCACACCTGCGGCGGTCGAAGCGGCAATACGTGAAGATACGGTGTTGGTATCTATCATGCATGCGAATAATGAAATTGGGGTGATCAACGATATAGCCGCGATTGGTGAAATTACACGATCACGTAAAATTATTTTTCACGTTGATGGCGCCCAGTCAGTAGGTAAAATACCGGTAGATATGGAAGCCATGAAAGTGGATTTGCTATCCATTTCAGCGCATAAAATGTATGGTCCGAAGGGTATTGGCGCCTTATTTGTACGACGTAAGCCAAGAATACGAATTGAATCGCAGATGCACGGTGGCGGACATGAGCGTGGTATGCGTTCAGGTACTTTACCAACCCATCAAATTGTTGGTTTTGGTGAGGCGGCAAAAGTTGCCAAGCAAGGTATGGCTACTGAAAATGAACGTCTGGTTGCACTGCGCCAACGTCTATGGAACGGTTTTAGCGATATGGAAGAGGTTTATTTAAACGGTCATGCCGAGCAACGTTTGCCGGGCGCGTTAAATGTCAGCTTTAACTTTGTTGAAGGTGAATCGTTAATTATGGCGCTAAAAGATTTAGCATTGTCGTCGGGTTCGGCTTGTACTTCGGCCAGTCTTGAGCCTTCGTATGTATTGCGAGCGCTGGGTCGCAGTGATGAACTCGCGCATAGTTCGCTACGTTTTTCTATTGGTCGCTTTACTACCGAAGAAGAAATTGACCACGCTATTGTGCAAGTGCGTGCTGCAGTTGAAAAGCTCCGTGATTTATCGCCGCTTTGGGATATGTACAAAGATGGTATTGATCTCGATTCAGTGCAGTGGGCCGCGCATTAAAACGGTTGTACTTGCATAAACACTAGTTTAGAAAATTGAAATTATTGAGGTAAGAAAGATGGCATACGGCGAAAAAGTGTTAGATCACTATGAGAATCCACGCAATGTCGGTAAGCTTGATGCAGACGATATATCGGTAGGCACGGGAATGGTTGGCGCACCCGCTTGTGGTGATGTTATGCGTTTACAAATCAAGGTTAATGATAATGGCGTTATCGAAGATGCCAAATTTAAAACCTACGGTTGTGGATCGGCTATCGCATCCAGCTCCTTATTAACCGAGTGGGTAAAAGGCAAAACGCTTGACGAAGCATCGGAGATTAAAAATTCCGATATCGCTGAAGAGTTAGCCTTGCCGCCAGTAAAAATTCATTGTTCAGTATTGGCCGAAGACGCTATTAAAGCGGCTATTCAAGACTTAAAAGATAAGTCAGACTCGGCTAGCTCGGCAGCAGTAGGCTAAGGAGTTATCGATGGCAATTACGATGACAGAAAAAGCTGCTGATCATGTGCGTCAGCAGTTGGATCAACGTGGCAAAGGTGTTGGTATTCGGGTGGGTGTAAAAACTACCGGATGCTCGGGTATGGCTTATGTGCTCGAATTTGTTGATGAGGCCGATAGTGACGACTCGGTATTTCAAAATCATGGTATTCAATTGGTTGTTGATCCCAAGAGTTTGGTTTATATCGACGGAACAGAAATGGATTTTGTTAAAGAAGGTTTAAACGAAGGTTTTGAATTTAAAAACCCGAATACTGCCGGCGAATGCGGTTGTGGTGAAAGCTTTACTGTTTAGTTTTTACCAGCTATTAACTCCGCGTTATTGACGCGGAAGCGCAAGTTCGGTTTTACTTATTCCAATCCACCAAAAAAATATTGCTATTAGGCCTGTTAATTTCACCGTGAATTTAGAACAAAACTTTTTTACTCTCTTGGGTCAGCCTCAGCAATACGCGATTGATAAAGCTTTGTTAAAAAAGCGCTTTCGGGTTTTACAGCGCGAGTACCATCCCGATCGATTTGTGTCTAAAACACCACAAGAGCAGCGATTAGCCGTACAATTTTCTGCACATTTAAATACCGCTTTTAGCGTATTAAGTGATCCCGTTAAACGCGCAACTCATATGTTAGCGCTTGCCAATATCCATCTCGATCATCAAACTACGACGATTAAAGATACAACGTTTTTAATGCAGCAGATGGAAATTCGTGAGTCCATTGCCGATGCTCGTGCAGATTCCGATTTAACGGCGTTACACAAACTACAAGCCACTATTTCAGATCGATATAAAAGTTGTCAGCAGCAATTTGTTGAGTTATTTTTACCGCTGTCAAAATCGATTGCTTCCGTTGGGAGCATTAAATCGACAGATCAGGAGCTAAGGGCTTTGCAAGATACCGTAGGTAAAATGCAATTTTATCAAAAGCTATTGGATGAATTAAATTCGCTGCTTAGCTCTTTATCTA
>CAJQQO010000313.1 GCA_905480475.1 uncultured Pseudomonadales bacterium
AACATATCCATCCAGTCGCGACCGTTGGTTAGCTTGTCGTTAACAAGACTGCCATTACTTCTAACCAATTGGCTAAAGCTGCAACCAGAGCCAATGATTTTTAATGGCGCTCTATGCGTCTGCACAATAATCGCATCGGGATAAACCTTTAAGATTGCAGGTAAACCCAGTTGATGATACGGCGTTTTTAAAACCCAGCGGCCGGATTTTTTATGCTGTAAAACCTGTAACTGCCGTTTGTGATAAGCGTAAGAGGGGGTAAGCTCTTGCGCGTAAAGCCAGTTGGCGTAACTCGGGATATGAAATTGCGCCGAGTACTGTACCGACATAAAATTTTGGCTAAATAATAAATGGCACTCGTCGGGCGCTTCGGCATCCATTAAATGCGTTTTAAAAAAGCCCGGCATAAATTGCTCGGTAAGCTTTACACTTTCTTTGGTTTTCTCAATGCGTGGGTCGGTTAAGTAAGTTGCCTCTTCCGGTGGTGGGATCGGCTCGTTACCTTCCCATAATCGCAGCGTATGATTGGCCGGGTCGGCATTTAATATATGGTGCAATGCGGTTGTGCCAGTTCTTGGTAAGCCGGCAATAAAAATAGGGTGTTTAATTTGCTGATCGAGTACGTCCGGATTTTCTGCAATATAGTTCTCAATTTGCAAACGGTTTTCCAAACCTCGGGCAATACTCATTTCCACTTGGAACTTACCAATTTCACTTAATTGCGCTTCTGAATTTAGGGCGTCAATTAATCGCTCAAGTGCTTCTACAAATTCGTTGCTTCCAAAATCATGTAGGCCGGTGGCAGATTTTGCATTACTTAAAAAAACGTCAATCGGCAAAACGCTTGCCGCTTTAACCGCCTTGCTTGTGTCAGAGGTATTCGATGTTGTTGAAGAGTTTGGCATTTTATATTCGATCTGGCTTGGTTGATGGTAGCGAAAAGCGGCTTAAAACGGCTAGTGCATTACTTGTGACCCAGACTTGATAAGCTGGCGGCACCGATTTCGACAGGCATTATAACGACTTGCGGGTTTAGGATTATGACTCTTCATTCATGACTTTAGAGCCGCTTTGTTCTTTACTTTTACATCGATTAGCGTGGACTATTGGTTAAATAGAAGGTAGCCGTTGCACGTGTTTCCAGATTGGTCGCTATCAGTGCTGTCGCATCGGAGTCGAACCGCTGATAAAAGCTACCGTAATGGCCATTCACTAATGACTGCTCTATTATTGCCGTCTGGTTTTTTTATTGATGCGGCTGTATCAATTCCACCGGGTTTAATTGACAAGTCCGCCATTGAGTGCTGATAGAACTTGAAAACGAATCAAAGCCAAATATTAGAGCCTTCTACCTCGTCACAATTGTCCGGGGTTGATGAGCCTATTCCAAGCTTGCTGACTTATTACTGTACGGCCTTGGTCAATATTGCCCGCGATAACTCCATCGATTTAGATAAGCTATCGGCTGAAATTGGCATAGATTTAAATGTCGAGGACAATGTATTAGCCCAATACCATTTTACGCCTGAGCATCACGCTTTATTAGTTGCTTCGCTCACTGCCACACTTAACGACGAGTTTTTAGGCAGCACCAGTTACCGTGCTAAACCCGGCACCTATAAGTTGGTTTTCGAGATTTTGACTGCTTGCGAAACGCTAGGCGATGCAATTGATCGCTGTTGCAAGCTTTATGCGGCCATCACTGATGATATTCAATTTTCATTAACTGATGACGGCATAATGGCAGTGTTAGATGTTCGCGTTGATAAGCCCGACGTTGATCGATACTTTTATACTCGCGAATCGATTATGCGTGGCTTTCATAGGCTTTTTTCCGCATTAATTTCAGTGAACATTCCTTTGCATGATGTAAGTTTTACCCATCAATGCAGTGTGCCAGCCATTGAATATACCCGAGTCTTTCATTGCCCTTGCAGTTTTTCCCAGCCAGCACAAACCCTGCGCTTTGATAAGCGCTATCTTGATTACCGTGTGCGTATTGATCCAAACAACTGGCATATTATTTGGCAAACCAGTCAGTATCGAATGGACTGCGTCAGTTTGCCTGAGGCGGGCAGCTTAACCGAGCTAATAAAAAAAGAGGCGACTTCAGTATTTCTTAGCACTCAACATTTTCCCACCTTAGATGAAATGGCTATTAATCATCATAAAAGCGTGCCCACTTTGCGGCGGATTTTAAAAGCCGATGATTTAAGTTACAGCGAAATTAAAGAGGATATTCGTAAGTCAGTGGTACTGCGCTGGTTAGATAATCCATCAGCCAGTCTTGCCGAAGTGGCTGAAATCGGTGGTTTTGCTGAGGCCAATGGTTTGTCGCGTGCCTTCAAGCAGTGGTATGAAATCACGCCATCTGAGTATCGAAAACAGCGAGCTCTAAAACAGCGAGCTCTAAAATAGTCAGGGGAGGGCTTGGCCGTGCTTGATCGTTGCGTTGCTCTCAGCAAAACTGGCGGTTTGAACGCCATGGTGAATGACAAAAGCGGTCAGTTTTAAATATTTTATGGATAATGGTTTAAATTGAGTAAAAAGCAGTCGCAAAATGGCGCTGTCAACAGCTAGGTAACTCGATGTAAGTGCGCGTAACTAAACGAAACAGTCATTCTTTGAAAGCACAGAGTACGCTAGAATATCGCGCCGAAACGGCATAGACCCATTAGCCTGTTGCTAGCATGATTAAGCGCTGTAAGGCCTTAAACATCATGGCTTTAATCGTCACGATGGTAGATCTAGGCTTGGTGCTTAAATTTTAAGCGCTATTCAAATATTATTTTATTAATCGGTGTGATTGATTTAATGCTTTCAAGTTGTCGCGGTGCGGTAACTTGCCAACTGCTTGTTAAGTTCGTTTATTGGCTTTAATCGAGCCTTGGCTTTAGCAGTATTATCGCGTTATACATTCCATATCGCTTTTATTAAGGAATCTGCATGAACAAAGTGATGCAGGCAACCGACGTTGTTGCTTCTCTCTCAGATGGTATGACAATTGGTATTGGAGGTTGGGGTCCACGTAGAAAGCCAATGGCTTTGATTCGTGAGATTTTACGCTCCGATCTTAAAGATCTAACGATTGTTGCCTATGGCGGCGCCGATGTTGGCATGCTATGCGCGGCGGGCAAAGTGAAAAAAGTGGTGTTTGCTTTTGTCTCGCTGGATTTTATTCCGCTTGAGCCATACTTCCGTCAAGCGCGACAACAGGGCGCTATTGAAACGCTGGAAATCGATGAAGGTATGATGCTGCTCGGTTTGCGTGCGGCTGCATGGGGATGTCCGTTTATTCCTACCCAAGTGGGATTAGGTACTGACGTGATAAACGTTAACCCTGAGCTTAAACTGGTTGATAGTCCTTACGACGATAAAGAATGGCTTGCGATGCCAGCGTTAAAGCTCGACGCCTCGCTAATCCATGTTGATCGTGCTGATCAGCGCGGTGTTTGCCA
>CAJQQO010000314.1 GCA_905480475.1 uncultured Pseudomonadales bacterium
CTTCCGATCTCGCGAGGTTCCACCGCTTATATTACGCTTGAGCCCTGTAGCTTTGTTGGTCGCACCGGAGCCTGTTGTGATGCATTGCAAGCAGCAGGTATTCGTCGTGTTGTCTCTGCGATGGAAGATCCCAATCCAAAAGTCTCGGGTAATGGTCATGCGGCTTTAAGTGCTGCTGGTATTGAAGTGTCTTGCGGATTAATGGCGGCCGAAGCGGCGACAATTAATCCGGGGTTTATTAAACGTATGCAAACGGCCTTGCCTTTTGTGCGCGGAAAAATGGCAATGAGTCTTGATGGCCGCGCGGCAATGGCATCGGGCGAAAGCCAATGGATTACCGGTCCAGCGGCGCGCAAGCAAGTGCAAAATATGCGCGCGAGTAGTTGTGCAATTGTTACTGGGGTTGGGACTGTTCTGCAGGATAATCCAAAGCTTACGGTACGCGAGCAAGATTTTGGCGAGTCGGTGCAGCGACAACCGGCTTTGATTGTGCTTGATTCACATTTAAAAACGCCAGTCGATGCGGCGATTTTTGATCAAGCCGAAGGCGCTTCGCCGCGAAAAATTTATATTGCTCATGTCGCTGGTGCGGCAGTTGAACGTATTGATGCTTTAGGCACGAGTGGCGCTGAGCTCACTGAATTACCCAGCGCTGAGAACACAGATAATAATTCGGTATGCCTAAAGGCTCTATTAAGGTTTTTAGCTGAGCAAGAGTTGAATGAAATATTGCTTGAGTCCGGGCCAAAGCTGGCTGGCAGTTTTATCGAGCAACAATTAATCGATGAGTTAAAACTATTTGTTGCGCCCAAGTTGATGGGCGGTAATGCAATGCCGGTGTTTGATCTGCAATTTGAAAAAATGTGTGAAGCACGAGAATTGGATATTCGGGATATTACCGCCGTTGGTAATGACTGGTTGATAACGTGTGGGTTCAAATCCACATAAAGCTTAAGTCAGGTTTTGCAGCTTTAGAAAATGCTAAATAATCAATTAGCTGTTAGTAAAAAGTGAGTGAAGAAATGTTTACTGGAATTATTCAAGCCAAAGGTTGTATCGATAAGATCGAAGCCGTTGGTGGCGACAAGCGTTTATTAATTAATGTAGCCAATCTGCCCATGGCTGATGTTGAGCTTGGTGCGAGCATCGCAATAAACGGTGTCTGTTTAACCGCCGTTGAATTTGTTGAGCAAGGTTTTTGGACTGATGTATCGGTTGAAACCTTAACCCATACTACGCTGGGTGATTTAGACGTCGGCAGCTCGATTAATTTGGAAAAGTCTTTAACCCCGAGTTCATCATTAGGTGGTCATTGGGTTAGTGGTCATGTTGATGGTGTGGGTGAAGTGGTTGAGCGCTATGAAGATGCGCGCTCAATACGCTTTGCAATAAAATCACCGCAAGAGTTTGCTAAGTATATTGCGCAAAAAGGTTCTATTTGTGTGGATGGAACTAGTCTAACGGTCAACGCTGTTGATGGCGCTGTTTTTGAATTAAATATTATTCCGCATACGCTGCAAGAAACCTTATTTGGTACTTATCAGCTGGGCAGTAAAGTGAATTTGGAAGTCGATGTGATTGCGCGTTATTTAGAACGCATGGCAAGCTTTAACGAAAGCTAAGTCGCTAGTGTTAGCGGTATAAAAAAACTAAGTGAAATTTTTTTATGACAAAGTTAAATCAGTTAAATACCACAGAAGAGCTTATTGCCGATATTCGAATGGGCAAGATGGTTATTCTAATGGATGATGAAGATCGCGAGAACGAAGGCGATCTTGTGATAGCCGCGCAATGCATTTCACCCGAGACAATTAATTTTATGGCGCGCGAAGGCCGCGGCTTAATTTGCATGCCTATGAGCAAGCAACGTTGTGCGCAGTTAGATCTACCGCTGATGGTGGATAACAATCGCGCATCACATGGCACTAACTTTACTTTGTCGATTGAGGCAGCCGAAGGTGTTACCACTGGCATTAGCGCAGCTGATCGTTCTCGTACCGTGCAGGCGGCGGCGAACAAAAATGCCTTGCCGACTGATATTGTTCAACCCGGTCATATTTTTCCGTTAATGGCTCAGCCCGGTGGCGTGTTGGTGAGAGCGGGTCATACCGAAGCGAGTTGTGACTTGGCCCGATTGGCGGGTTTTGATGAGTCGGCAGTTATCGTTGAAATTATTAATGACGATGGCAATATGGCGCGGCGTGAAGACCTTGATGTATTTGCGGCTAAACATGATTTAAAAATTGGCACTATCGCCGATCTTATTCATTACCGCTTACTCCATGAAAAAACCGTTGAATTAGTTGAGCAAGGTGAAATTCATACCGATCATGGCCAGTTTATGATTAATGTTTTTCAGGATGCCAGCAGTGGTGAAACGCATTTGGCTTTGGTCAAAGGTACGCCAGTCGGTGACACGCCAACCTTGGTCAGAGTGCATTCCGGTTCGGCGGTTCGTGATATGTTTAGCGCCCAGTTAAGTGAAAAACCCGATTGGAATATCCAACGTTGTTTAGCCAGTATTGAAGCGCAGGGTTGTGGTGTGCTGGTATTGCTTGCTAATCATAGTACCTCGGCAGATTGGCTTGATGATGCACAAATTGCACTGGGTCGTAAGGCTAAGCCTTCGGTGTTAGTTACCAAGGGAACAGATTCGCTAACCATCGGTGTAGGTTCGCAAATATTGCGTCAGTTAGGCGTTAAAAAAATGCGCCTTATGGGGCCGGACAAACATTACAATGCGATATCTGGTTTTGATCTTGAAGTGGTTGAGTATGTACCGTGTGATGGTTAAGCGTTTTTTACACCAGCCCAGCGAATAACAGTAAGCCCAGAATTTATCGAAAGCAAGAATTTATGAAAACAGAAGCGCAAGACTCACGCTCGGCAAGCTATACACGCTCGCCGGCGTTGCAAAAAAAACTTGATGGTATGACCGTGGTTGAAGGTAGCTGCCAAAGCCAGTCTTATCGCGTGGCGATTATTATTGGTCGTTGGCACGCGTTTATCGCCGACCCGCTTTTGCAGGGCGCTTTAGAAACGCTAAATAAAAGTGGTATTGATGATAATCAAATCGATATTTTTTATGTGCCTGGCGCTTATGAAATTCCTTTAGCCGCTAAACGCATTGCTAATCTTGCGCAGCACAAAGCGATGGTAACTTTAGGCGTTATTATCAAAGGCGATACGCCGCACTTTGATTTTGTTGCTGGCGAGTGCGCTAGAGGTATTGCCGATGTGTCATTGGAATACGATATGCCCATTGGTTTTGGTGTGCTTACCGTTAACAACGTCGACCAAGCATTAGCGCGCGCCGCTGAAGGTGAGGCCAATAAAGGTCGCGAGGCTGCATTAGCCGCAATTGAAATGGCAGATTTACTTGGACGCTTATCGTAATGGCTAAACCTTCGGATGATCAAATAAAACGTCGTGCAATGGCAAGCGAGCGGCACAAGGCTAGGCATTTTGCGATGCAGGGTTTGTATCAATGGCATCATACTGCCGCACCTGCGCATGAAATTAACACGCAGTTTCAAGTTGATTTCAATATGAAGGGAACGGATCTCGAGTATTTTCACGAATTGCTTGCCGGTGTTCAACGCTCTTCTAATGAGTTGGATGATTTGGTTTCGCCGTTTTCCGATGATCGTACACTCGAGGAGTGCGACCCCATTTCTTTAGCTTTATTGCGTATTGCAACCTACGAACTTAAAAACCGCATTGATGTGCCTTATAAAGTCGTGATTAACGAAGCGGTTAATTTGGCAAAAAAATTCGGCCCGGAAGATTCGCATAAATATGTCAACGGTTTGTTAGATAAAGTTGCTAGACAGCTGCGCGCGCTGGAAGTTAGCGCACAAAAGCAATAGCACTGCAGACTGGCGGAGTTAACTTATGGCATCTCCGTCCGAGTTCGATATTATCCAGCGTTATTTTTCTTTCTCCCAAGATAATACTTTTCCCTCGGCTAGTGTTTCTAGCAGTGCACAATCTATAGATTCAGAATCTCAAGCCATTGTTGCTATTGGTGACGATGCTGCAGTGCTGCCAGTCAGTGAAAACCCCCTTGTGATTGCAACCGATACTCTTATTGAAGGCGTGCACTTCCCCTATGGCTTTGCAGCCGAAGCGGTTGCTAGTCGTGCTATGGGTGTGAACCTCAGTGACTTTGCCGCTATGGGTGCTAAACCTCGTTGGTTAACGATGGCTTTATCGCTTCCCAATGCCGACGCCGAATGGTTGGAGAAATTCTCCCGGCAGTTTGAGCAGCAGTGTAAGCAATACCAAGTGCAGTTAATTGGTGGCGATACCACGAAGGGGCCGTTAAGTATTTCTTTAACCGTACTGGGTGAAACCGATAGTGGGCAGTCGCAGCTTAGTGATTCTGTTAGATCTCAGCTGGCAGCTATAAGGCCGAACTTATTAGATGATAAAGCGATTTGTCTGCGTCGTAACGGCGCAAAAGCTGGTGACGATATTTGGCTTAGTGGTAGCTTGGGTAAAGGCGCTGCGGCTTTGGCGTTAATATCTGCTGACGATATTGATTTACATTGCAGTGAAGCAGATAAAACACAGCTAATTAATTCCTTTAATGCACCACAACCGCGGTTAACCTTAGGTGCTGCTTTATTGGGACTTGCCAATTCAGCGATTGATATATCCGATGGCTTAATGGCTGATGCCAAGCATATTGCTGATCAAAGTCAGGTGAAAATAATCATTGATGGCGAGGCTTTGCCGATTAATGCAGCGCTAAAAAATTACAGTAATCAGGCTCAATTGCAGGAATGGGTGTTAGCTGGCGGTGATGAATACGAATTATTATTTACCGTACCTGCGGCGTACCGTTCCGTCGTTCAATCGCTTGTTGAATGGCTTGCGGTAGACTGTACAAACATCGGCTCGGTCGAAGCGGGCAGAGGTGTGACGCTTGTTGGCGAGGCTTGGCAGGCTAATAATAAATCAGGTTATACGCATTTTTAGCGTTAAAATAATCGAGCAAAATAAGTTTAGGAGTTTTCGTGGAAGAAAAAAATAATCCGACCGTTGGTTTTTTACTATCGCATCCAGCGCATTTTTTCGGCTTGGGTTTGGGTAGTGGTTTAGCGCCAGTTGCGCCGGGTACTTTTGGTACGCTTGCGGCGATTCCGTTTTGGCTACTGATTGCCAGCCAACCGTTTGCGTTTCAGTGTTTGATTGTTTTATTAGCCGGGCTTATCGGTATTTATTTTTGTGGCAAATCGGCTGATGACTTAGGCGCCCATGATCATGGATCAATTGTTTGGGATGAGTTTGTTGGTTATTGGTTAACGATGTTATTTGCCCCAGCGGGATGGCTCTGGATATTGATTGGTTTTGCCTTATTTCGTGTGTTTGATATTTTAAAACCGTGGCCGATCAGTTGGTTTGATAAGC
>CAJQQO010000315.1 GCA_905480475.1 uncultured Pseudomonadales bacterium
TGGACGTGAATTATTGCCACTAGTTGCATCCACCAAGGTCTGTAAATCCACTAGAGATAAACCACACCATGGGCCACGTAGTAATGCCAGCCAAGCAATATTATCTACCGGATTCAATAAGGCGCGAGCCAGCGATAAACAATCCATAATCACTTCGCGATTTTTTAGCGGATCGATATCCAAACCATGCCAAGCAATTCCAGCCTCATTGAGCGCGGGAATAATTTCCGCCAAATGGCTACGAAAGCGAACCAGAATTGCGATAGACGCTTGCGCCTTATCCGCTTGCTGCGCCTGTATGGACTTAACAATACACTCGGCCTCGGTCAGCCTAGCATCGTCGCCAGTACAAATAAGTAATTGGCAGCTGTTGTCATTGAGTGAATGATTCTCGGTATTTGAATTGTCAGTTAAGCTTTGGATACTTTGCGCTTTGGAATAAGGAACTGCACCGCGCGATATATCAACCTTGGCAGGAAAGGCACTATCAAAATGCCGATTATTCCATTCAACCACTTGCTGCGTAGAGCGAAAGTTTTGCACTAGTTCAACCGGGTGCAGTGGCAAATCGCCAATGCCGTTTTGTTTGGCGGTTAAAAACAGCCCTACTTTTGCCGCACGAAAACCGTAAATGGATTGCATACCATCGCCAACCACAAACAGGGTTTTTGTTGGCTTATCAGCGCTTAGATTTTCCTGATGCCACTCCGCGCTAAGCGCTTTAAGCAGTTCAAACTGCGAAACGGCGGTATCTTGAAATTCATCAACCAGAATATGACTTATATTTTGATTCCATTTATAGGCGATTGCAGTAGCGGTATCAAACTCCGCTGCTGAGTCTGCTTCGGCGCTAGTTAAGGCACGCAGAGCAGAATCGGTGATCTCGTTATAATCGCACTGACCGGTTTTACCAAACACCAAACGCAAATGCGCATAGACGCGGACAAGGCAAATCGTTAGTGGCTCTAGAATTTGCCAGTGCCGATCTTCATATCCGGCAAAAGGTAAACCAGCCACGATCGCAAGCGAGTCGGTAATATCCGGAATCTCATTCGCCAGCGCCAGCAACTCCATCATGGCTTTTTTACGCTGATCATACTCGGCGGCTAAGACTTTATCTTTAGTGGCAGATTTTGCTGGAAAGCCTTGGCGTTTATCCACCTTTTTTCGTAGCTTACCTTCTTTGGTACAGAGCAGCTCGATAATCGCCGCCCACTGACCATGCTGTTCAAAGTCGGCGCTGGGCAATTGGGTAATACCCGCCAGCTGGCCGATTCCACTGGCTGCATTTTCCGCAGACATCTGTTGCAATTGCGAACCAGCAAAATCAGCGCAGGCACAAAGTTCACTTTCAATACTTTGCAATAGCGCTCTACCCGCCGCTAATTCTTGCTCTATCCAACGCCGTAAGGTTTGCTCTAGCGAATATCGGGTATCGTCGTTACCTTGGTAGCTAGCGGCGTGACCCAACCATTGATCGCGTAGCGGTAACATATCGATAAATAATTTATACAGCCGCGCTACGTTATTATCCAAATGTATCAGCACCTGACTAATCACGGTGGCTATTTCGCTGCTATCTTCTAGCTCGGCAAGAAATGCATCAATAGCTCGGCGATAAAGCCCAGTGGGATCGTCAACCGGCTTAAGCTTGGCACCCAATTCACTTAATACCGGCAAGTCAGACGCAATGCTCTGACATAAACTATCGATAGTTTGCAGCCTTAACCTTGCCGGATTATTTAATAAGTCCCATTGCTCGCGATTATTTTTTTCCAACACCGCTCTTGCTAGTTGCCACGTCTGTTTTTTATGTGATTCAGTAGGTTCGCTTGGATCTAAACCAAGTTGTAGCGCATCCAATAAACGCTCGCGCATCTCGGCTGCCGCTTTACGGGTAAAGGTAATAGCCAAAATAGCTTCAGGCTGATCAACCACAGCCAGCAGTTTTAACATACGCTGGGTAAGCAACTCGGTTTTACCTGAGCCTGCCGGTGCAGTAACACAAATAGAACGTGATATATCTAAGGCTTGCTGACGTGCTTCGCCATCAACCAATGTTATCTGCGGCTGAGATATCTCCTTAGATTGATCAGCAAAAAGGTCTCCCTCGATCATAGTGCTTCACCTTTTGCCGCTGTACTTGTTGTTACTGAACTAGTTGTTACTGAACTAGTTGTTGCTGAGCTATTTAATCGCATAGCGGGTTCATAAACTGCATCGTCAACACCACGCAAATTAATATCAACTACTGCGCTCGCATTAATAATTTCATTAGCCACATCGACAAAGCGGCTGCGCCAATGCTGAAGTAAAGACGACCAATCCTCCGCCTCGCAGTTGCGGCGCTTTTCAAGCGAGGTGATACCTTTTATCTCCTGAGCTGAACCGGCGTCATCGGCAATACCGTCGTAAGCAAGTTCACCGGCTTTTAATTTTGCATATGCAATCGCAAGACCTTTACTGCTACTAACTGCTTCGTCATCGTCTACCGCACAAGCATATAAAGGAAGCTGTGGCTCGGTAACATTGTCGTCAAACCATCCAGCAGCAAAACTATTTCCGCTTTTATAATCAATCATCAATAATTGCCCATCGTCGAGACGATCGATGCGATCAATACGTAATTGAATATTCAGTGCTGATTCAGGCTCGCCTATCGTGCAAACCATGGGTTTCTCTAAAGCGTCAATCACAAAAGCCGGGCGCTCGCTTTCAATCGCTAACCAGCTTAAAAGAATATTTTTAAGCCGCTGTTTCTCTAATTGTTTTAACCGCGACGATACCGGTGTAAAACGTCGGGCAAGCACTTGATCAACCGACTCTTCAGTTGTCTCTTCAAGCAATTGTTTAATTTGTGCTAGCGTACAATCTTGCAAAGCAGCGGAACCACCTAGCGCTTGCCAAATAGTTTCCAAGGCTTCGTGTAAGGTATTACCGCGCTCTAGCGGCGAGACACCAAGCACGACAGCGGCTGGCGCCTCAACACCCAAGCGCCATTTAAAATAGGCCTTTAAAGGATTGACATTGTAATCCTTTAACATTCCAGAACCGCCTGCTAATAAGGCTTTATCTTCCAGTTGCGGATCAGACTCAAGCCTTAAAGGTTTACCAAAATGATCGGCGATATTTTCAAATAATTGCTCGTCTTCAAGCTCGATATTTAACTCGTCGGCAAGCTCACTCGCGGCAGCCAATAAATCCCCACCGATATTTTTATCGCTAGGGTCAGCAGACCAATCGTTTAAGCTTAAATCAAGCGTGTTGGCAACACTGCTTAATAAGGGTGAAATATGGCAGGTAATATCATCAATCGCCGTTGGATAACTAATATTAATACTGTTTGCGCCGCACAAGTACCCTTGCGTTAGACGTTTTGCGTATTCAAACTCTCGCTCTACCGAGGCCGATGGCATCGCGTATTGAATTTGAATACCACGAGGAATTAATGGATGCGCTTGCGGCGCCGCTGGCCATTGACGCTCGGACATACCGGTTAACCATAAATAATCAAAGGTTTGTCCACTCGCTTCAAGCGCGCCGAGTATTTGCACATGCTGGCTACCATCGGTCTTTTTAACCGTCTCACGATGGAAAACCTGATTTTGGCAATGACGCCTAAACAAGCTGCTGGCTTTTGCTAAAGATACCTTACCGACAATACTATCTAACCCTGCAAATAACTGACAATGCGAATCAAAACTACTGAGCTGCTGGTACTCATCACTATTTAGCGTGCGCTGTCCCGGCCAAATAAATAAGTTAAGTAGCTCACGAAACTTTGGCAACCACTGTGAGGGAAAGGCAGATTTGGCTTTGCCACCACCGCTGCGGCTAGCAATATAAAGCTGAGCCGCTTGTGCAAGTCCTGCCAATAAACTAGCGGGCTCTTTATCGCCAGCGCCTACTGAATCCTGCTCTGCGTCGTCCAAATCCTTAGTAAAACCGTTAGAACGCCAAAGTAATAAGCGACTGATTTGCGCCAAAGTGTATTCACGCTCGCCAGCTTCATAAGCGCTGTCAAGCAATGCACGACGGAATTTAAAGTTGCCGCCGATATAAGGCGACATCAACACGCTCTGCCATTCTTCAATACTGAGCGGTCGCGCCAGCGAATCGATAATTAATAAAGCAATTTTAACCAGACCGCTTTCTGACAATGGAATACCGGCCGAGATATTAAAATCGTTTTGCAAAATACTATCGGCGTCATAAACTTTGTCGGGCTCAAAAACTTCAATAAAACTGCGCTCAACCAACATTTTTTGCTGGGATAAATTTTGAATCACAATCGCTATTCGCGCATCTGGCTGCTGAATTTGAATTGCCTTGGACCAATGCGCCGCCGCTTTAACTTCACTGGCAAAGTCCGTATACGCAGAGCTATTTAATTGCTGGCAGCGTTTACTTAATTGCAGAAAAACCACCCGCTTATTTACATCTGTATCATCAACATCCGCATCAGCACTTAAGCCGCCGCTTAAATCAGACTCAGGCCCAACATATTTATTTGCCAATGCCAGTTGCAATGCGCTTGGCGCATGAAAACCTACCATTACCAACATTGGCTTTTGCTGATCAATTGTTTCTGTATCGCTTAACTGCGAATCCAGCAAAAACCGCTTCGATGGCAAGGAGAGTAACTGGGCTTGCGCATCAACCAAAGGGATATGAGTACTCTTTGCAACAATCTGCTGATAGTTTTTTATCCATTCTAAATACGCACGACTATCGAGTGCGCTATTAAACTCAAACTCATGCTGTTCAATAGGTACCAGACTTTGACGCAGCAATTGATAGCCCTGTCTAGCTTGACTAGACGCGGCGGATTTGGACAAAAGACTAAGACTCGATTCTGATTGCTCCAGCGCTTGCTCCCAATACAAGGCATCTTGCCCGGGCGTAAGTATTAAACGCGCTGGCACTTCGCCCGCTAGCATGGCTGACTGCCAGCTGGAAATCGTCCAGGTTTCAAAGGGGATTACGGTAGGGGTTTGCCAAACGCTAATATCTGGCTGAACGTTCTCAGCTTCAAATTGATCGAGCCTTATTGCATCCAGTATAAGACGCAACTGACCAGCGAGCCGGGTGTTAGGGGTTAGAAATAGTGCGCCTTGGGCAAGTGCCGTTGACAATTGCTCAATAAGCGTTGCATCAATATAAGCTGCAGCGTGGGAAGCGTGAGGCATGTAGTACGGGCCAATATTATAAGTGTTGATAAAAGAATGGGCTGGTTAGGCAACTCTAGTGATGGTCTAGCGAAGGCTTAGGCACGGGGACAAGTTAATACCAGAACTCTACTAGACTGAAGCTGCAAAACGAGCCAATTAGCTAAGGCGACAGCTTACCATTTCTCGATCACATCAACAGAAAAAAATCGGCCACGAAAATAAAGAATGATACCGGTTTCGGTAATAACGCGAAGCTTTAGGCCACTGGCAACCATATGCCCTTCTCTAACGCGTCGACCATTAATAATAATGGTGCGCTTCTCCGGCGTATGACTAAACACATGAAAAGAAAACTCCATGCTGGGAACGGTAGATTGAAAATCGGCCGGTAACTCCCAAAGCTCTTTTATTAGATAATTGGGCGGCAACGTATCATCTGCTTGGTAATCCGTGCGAATCTGATCACTTTGATTATTGGCCGTCGCACTAAAAACTGCACTTGACGCTGAATTTTTCGATGCGGTATTTTGATTACTCACACCGTTATTAAATGATGCATTATTATAATCAGTGTTATTAATCGCAGCGGCTTGCTCGATAGCAGCGTTACTATTTGCCGGTATATTCTGCGTTTGTGATTGCACGGAGGGATTAACAGCAACGGGTTTGATCAGCGAAGATAACTGGCCAGAAATTTGTGGCCACAACCAAATAAAGCCAACCACTAAAATACACAAGGCAACAATTAACATCAACAAACGATTAGCAAAACTTTGTTTGCCCTGCACTAGCGGCGCGCTGTCTTGCAAAGAATGCAGGTCCGGACCACGACTGCGCTTGCGCTCGTTTTCGGACTTTTTTATTGCATCGAGAATAAATGACATACGCCGCTTAGCCTATCCATTCCGTTAAACTGCTATTTAAAAACGCCGGTATTAATGCTATTGGCGTTGTATCCTTGGCATTGAGTAGTTTAAATATCGAGTCAAATGAATTACTGGCAAATGCAGCGAATACCAAACCGGCAAATAATAAAACTAATACAATCGGCCACAACCAGGCGTTATTCCAATCGGGCAAACTAAATGACATGGCAGCGCTGCGCTTGGCTTTTCGATCATTATTGCCTAACACTTCTGCACAGGCCTCTAAAACTATTGGGTATTCAATATTAATACAATCGTGGGTATAGGCACCTAACATTGCCCTATCACAAATAACATTGACCAATCGCGGCACACCACGACTTTGACTATGAATATGTTTTAGTGCAGCACGAGAAAATAAATCCCCACGAAAACCAGCCACATGCAAACGATGTTTAATATACGCAGTGGTTTCATCATAGCTTAAGGGCTGCAAATGGAAACGAGCAGTAACACGCTGGGCTAATTGCCTAAGATTATCTTGCTCAAGCTTATCTTTAAGCTCTGGCTGACCTAACAAGATTAATTGCAGTAACTTTTTTTCGCTGGTTTCAAGATTGGTTAACAGCCGCAATTGTTCCAGCACTTCATCAGCGAGATTTTGGGCTTCATCAATAATTAAAATGGTATTGCGACCCGCTGCATAGGACTCAAGTAAAAAGGCGTTAAGCTTGTCGACTAATACTTTTACCGAGCTATGATCGTCGTAGACAATGCCCAGCTCATCACAGATGGATTGCAATAATTCATTAACCGACAAACGTGGGTTAACAATAAAGGCAACATCGACATCGTCGGGTAATTGATTAAGCAGGCTACGACAAATCGTGGTTTTACCGGTACCGATATCACCGGTTAATAAAACAAATCCACCTTCATCACCAATGCCAAATAATAGATGCGCCAGCGCCTCACGATGCTGATCGGTCATATAAAGATAGCGCGGGTCCGGGGCAATCGAGAAAGGCTTTTCATGCAGCCCGAAAAAGTTTTGGTACATACGTTAACCTTGTAACGTCAGACGAACACTTACATAGCCTGGTCCTGCACTATCAAGTGATATATCAACAGCGCTAATACCGTTATCGGCCTCTAGCTCGCCAAGCCAGTTAACAATATTATTAAATTGCACTTGATCTAAACGTAAGCGAACGCGGTCGTCGCCTAGCGGCTCGAAACGACTAAAGTTTAAATCATAATTTTTGGCGGTAGCCGAGGCAACACTTAATAAGGAACCTTCACGCTCTGAGCTTTTGGTTTCAAGCATTTCTCTCGCTTTAGGCTCTTGCGCCACCATCCATTCGTGATTTTCAAGCTCACGCTCATAGGCGTTACTGGCACTGCCTAAATAACCCAGCGCTGGCGCTAAAACCAATTGATAAAGCAAATATACGGCTAAAAACGCTGCCATAACATTGACTGCTGTGCGATCGCGATCGGACAAGGCATGATATTTTTGCTCGGCATCCTGAAAGCTTTTATTGGCGCGAACACGAGCCAGTAACTGATCAAACTCATCATTCAGTCGCTGTTGTATTTCACTCATTGGCTATAACTCACTATCTTTTCGAATTAACTTAGCTTTTAATTTAAACGGAACATCTGACTACATATATCTGTTTAACGCTATCTATTTGCAATAATCAAGAACGGCCGATTTGCATACGGCCATTAATCATTTCCTGATCCTGATTGGCGGAGAGAATATCAACATTTAATCCCTCTGCCGTTAGTTGATCTTTGTAGGATTCAAGCACATCAATGCTTTGGGTGCGCAAATCAATAATAATATGACCGCGCTGGGTATCGTAGCGCAACTGTGTAATGGTCGACGGAGTTTCTGTTTCCAAGCTCGATAAAGAGCGCGACGCCGCATCTAATAGCGGTAAGAAATCTGAGGTTGTACCACCGATAACTTTACCCGATAGTTGCGTTTGCATTTGTTTTACCGGATTAATCACTTTTGATTGCTTGGGAAAAACGCTGCGGTAAATACTCACGCTATCTTTAAAATATTGGTCAGCCTGATAATTTAAATAGTAACCACCTGCTAAGGTGACAAACAAAAACACACCGATACAAGCCGCGACAACCAAACTGGCACTGCGCATAAAGCGACGGTTTTCAGCATTCGCGCTAATCGGGCTAAACTCACCTTGTAACAAGTTTAAGGTTGTTTCAACGGTGTGGACAGCATTAACTGCTAGCAACTCAGAGCTGGTTTCAACAAAGTTAACTTCGCTAGTTTCCATATTCTCGGAGCGAACAAAATCACCTAGCAAGGCTTTAAAATCACTTGGGGCAATAATTAATTCAGGGTCGGCTTGGCGATTTAATAATGAGTCTTGATCAGTAACCACTTGCTCTGTGTCGCTGCTTGATTTAAAACTTAAACCTAAGTCTTCATCGTCCAATTGCTCTAGCGTATTTTCATTAGCGCCTGCGGCAATCGCCTGATCCAGCGCTGCTAGCTCTTCGGGACTATCGTCAGCCGCTAATAATAGTGCGACCTCATGCTGACCAGAGGCTGACTTATTATCGTGAGCGGACTCCTGATCAGTGTCTAGCGGATTATCCAAACTCACCGTAGTGATTGGCTGTTTTGCGCTTGCACCATCGTCTTCATTAGCTAACTTGGCTATTGCTAAACGTATGACCGGCTCAGCAGTATTTTTATCTAGGGCGATACCACTATAAAGCGCATTGCGGAACAACACTTTGTTGTCCTCAAACAATAACTGCCAATCACCCGCTTTTTGCGGCACACACAAGACATCAACAAAACTATCGCACGCACAGACGTAGCCGCGCCAGTATCCCAGCGGCGGATAGGCCGGGTCGGCAGCCTGGATCGACGGCAAGCCCCAGTAGCACGAGTCCTTCATCCCGGAAAAGTCCCCGTCCGGTGCGACACAAAAGTGCTCTGGCGAGTGCAGCCACTTCTCCATCATGGTGGTGGCTTGGCTGTCGTTGGCTGCAGAGGTCTGCAGGGCGTAGAACGAGGTCGGCGAGATTCTGCGGTAGAAGGTGTTGTTCGGGAACTTGTTGACGAAGATCTCACTCTCCTCGTCCCAGAGATACTCGCGAATCAGCGCCGAGAGCCCGTCGCCCCGCGCTCGGAGCATCGGTGCCTCGGGCCGCCCGATGGCGTCGGCGAGTTTCGCAAGCGAGTAGGCCTCCTGGACCACCATCGAGGACATGCCCACATCATAAAGCTGCATCAAGAATGTATTCGAGCTGTCGTAGAACTCCCCATCGTCTGTCCACAAAACGCATCCAAAATTCAATGGGGGCCTATTCTGGGGTCCACTGGTAAACGGCGTGGGAATTTAAAAGTCTGCCGACTCACACATCGGGCTGCGAATGGTCCGAAGGTGGACACATTCGACAGAGCATGCCAGCACCCGCACCCGCACCCGATTTGTCAACACCGGAAGGACTGTCATGGGCAGCCCCAGGGCCACCGCAAGCTTCACAGACAGCCGGGACCACCCGCCCGACAGCCGTGTGCACTGCGCACCTGTTGTCAAGCCCGCTCTCGAACCGAGCACCCTGCATGTTCTCGGCGCTGAACTGGCCGGTGATGTCGGCCTCCTCA
>CAJQQO010000316.1 GCA_905480475.1 uncultured Pseudomonadales bacterium
GGCACCGCCCTCATCGATAAGGTCGGGTAAATAATCAGGCTCTGCTCTTGCACGCCAATCATCTGCCACTCGACGCACTTCATCATCAGATACAAAAGCACCATGAACACGAATAGGCACGCCGCTTCCGGGCGGTAAATAAAGCATATCACCGTGACCTAGCAGCTGCTCTGCACCACCTTGATCGAGAATAGTCCGTGAATCGATTCTTGAGGAAACCTGAAAGGCAATTCGCGTTGGGACGTTGGCTTTTATCAAACCGGTAATAACATCAACTGATGGACGCTGAGTTGCTAAAACCAAATGTATACCTGCCGCCCGCGCTTTTTGCGCAATACGCGCAATCAGTTGCTCAACCTTTTTACCCACAATCATCATCATATCGGCAAACTCATCAATAACCACGACGATATTGGGAAGCGTTTCTAAATCTGGTGGAATCTGATCATCAACGTCAACGATCGATAGAGGATCAGGGAACCAAACTGGGTCAGTGATGGTTTCGCCGTTAGCTGCTGCGTCAGTCACTTTTTTATTAAAACCTTCAAGGTTTCTAACACCCATTGCCGCCATTAATTTGTAACGACGCTCCATCTCTGCGACACACCAGCGCAAACCGTTGGCTGCATCTTTCATATCAGTAATTACCGGCGTTAACAAATGCGGTATACCTTCGTAAACACTTAACTCCAACATCTTGGGATCAATGAGAATTAATCGGACTTCTGCTGGCGTTGCCTTGTATAACAAACTCAACAGCATCGCATTTACACCAACCGATTTACCCGAACCGGTTGTACCTGCAACCAGTAAATGCGGCATCTTGGCCAAATCAGCACAAATGGGTTCGCCAGCAATATCGTGACCTAGAGCAAGCGTTAATGGCGATTTTGAATCGCTATAAACATCCGAGGTTAATACTTCACTGAGCATTACCATCGCACGGTTTTCATTGGGAATTTCAATGCCCACTACCGATTTACCAGGAATAACCTCAACCACTCGGACGCTGATTACCGCCAACGATCGGGCCAAATCCTTAACCAGATTACTGATCCGACTCACCTTAACACCGGCCGCCGGCTGAATCTCAAATCGCGTCACTACCGGACCGGGTAATACATATTTCACTTCAGCTTTGATACCAAAATCGGCCAGCTTGGTTTCAAGCAATCCTGATAGTTGTTTTAACTGCTCATCGGTAAAACCAATTTGCCGCCCTGCCACGGGCTCATCCAGTAGTTCCAGATCAGGTACCGACAATTCACCTTCAAGTATTTTTCGTTTAGGTTTTACCAAGGCTTTGGCTTTAGCCGCTTTACGTTTAGTTGAGTTATCAGGAAGCAGCGATTCAGCCGACTGTTTGATCTGGCTAATCATTGCACCTACTGTTAGCTCGTCGTCCGCCTGCGGCTTTTCAGCCGCTTGCTGAGCAATGATTGCCGGGGCCGCTTTAATCTCTGGCACCGCTCGCTCGGCTTCCATCTCACGGCGTCGCTGCCGCGCTAGCTCCCTGCGTCTATCGTTCCAGTCGATAAACCACGCCATAAACTGTTCACAATACTTAACCGTTGCAGCGCCAATTTTATCCATTAAAGTCAGCCAAGAAATCTCGGCAAATAAGGTTAAGCCAAATAAGGTAATCGCCATCATCAGCAACACCGTGCCTGCCGGATGCAAGACTTGCAATAAACCCTGCTGAATCGCCGAGCCAATATAACCACCACTACCAAACGGTAAGCTGGATTGATCCATTAAGGTTGATAGCGAAAGCAAACAAGTAAAACCGATAAGCACTAACAATAACCCGGCCAGTTTTAGCGCGACGGTTAAGCCATCAAAGTGGAAGGAATCATAGCGATCACGAAAAATTAACCATGCACGATGGATTAAGGCCAAGGGAATAAAATAAGCGGTATATCCAAGCAATGAAAAAAGCACATCAGACAACCAAGCGCCAGAGATACCGGCAGTATTTTGAATGGCCGTATGATTGCCTGTAGCCGACCAACTAGGATCCTGAGCACTGTAGCTCAGTAAGGCCATAAGAAAGTAACCGGCAACAGCCAATAAAGCGATAAGCGTGCCCTCGCGGATTACCAGCAAAACGGCACCAGACTCATCACTTGTCTGTGCAGCTGGAACTTTCAGGGTTTTTGCCATTTTTGTTGCCATGTTTATCTAATGTGTGAGTCTTTGTTTAACAAGCTGGTTAATTTGCGAACAGATACTGCTAGCCTTCCGTTAAGATTGCTGGCTCAAATAAGGCCAAACCTTTGCTTTTATATCCACAGTTAATCCCAGCTGCATAGGAAACTAAAAAAAGCATTAAACATCAAGGTACAAATGCCCACAGTTAAAGCTTATTGTTGTTACTGCCAGTTTCCTTGCATTCCTGACCAAAGCAACTACCGCTCCGTCGTTTTTTGACAACTTTATTAAATTAAGACTTAACGCTGGGGCGCTTGTAATTTATCATTGCGCGCCTCATATACTATGCACAATTGATATATTGACTACAGGCCCAAGCCATCGCTCCGTTATAAGAGCGACTGAACTGGAAACTAAAGGCCTTTTAACTTCTACGCAGATTGTGGCGCAGATAAACAAGTCATCGACAGACCAGCCAACCATTTTCACAAGGATCCCATTTTCATGTCCGAAACCATTCATCATCGATTAATCATTCTGGGTTCCGGCCCCGCCGGTTATACCGCTGCCGTTTACGCGGCTCGCGCTAACCTCAATCCGGTTGTACTTACCGGCATGGAGCAAGGCGGTCAATTAACAACCACTACCGATGTTGATAACTGGCCCGGCGACAATGAAGGCGTTCAAGGCCCGGACCTTATGATTAGAATGCAAAAACACGCCGAGCGCTTTGATACCGACGTGATCTTTGAGCATATAGAGTCGGTGGATTTAAACCAGCGTCCTTTTCAGCTGTTCGGCAACAGCGCCAACTACACTTGCGATAGCTTGATTATTGCCACTGGTGCATCGGCCCAATATTTGGGTTTACCGTCCGAAGAAGCCTTTAGTGGGCGCGGCGTTAGCGCCTGCGCTACCTGTGATGGGTTTTTCTACCGCGATCAAAAAGTGGCAGTTATCGGTGGCGGTAATACCGCAGTAGAAGAAGCTTTGTATTTATCCAATATCGCCTCTGAAGTTGTTTTAGTTCATCGCAGAGATAGCCTTCGCGCTGAAAAAATCCTCCAAGATAAATTATTTGAGAAAGCCAAAAACGGCAATGTCACCATCAGATGGAATCACACCTTAGAGGAAGTGTTAGGTGACGATAGCGGCGTAACCGGTATGCGAATTGCAGCAACTGATAGCGACTCTAAAGAAAATATCGATTTGTCAGGTGTATTTATTGCCATTGGTCACAAACCCAACACCGCCATCTTTGATGGCCAACTTGATATGAAAGATGGCTATTTAAAAATCAATAGCGGCACTCAGGGTAATGCCACCCAAACATCGATAGAAGGCGTTTACGCAGCGGGCGACGTTGCTGATCATATATATCGACAAGCGGTAACCTCTGCTGGCTCAGGCTGTATGGCTGCCTTAGACGCTGAAAAATATCTAGACGATTTGGCTTGAAACCAACCCTTTCTAAGCGTTTGGACATATACCCGGCAGCAAAAACCCTGATAATGGCTGCGGGATTTAATTAAACCATGGCTAAAGAATCAACGACCGATATTAACTTTCCAGCATTGGAATCAGCCCTTGATGATCCCAATGGTTTATTGGCGATGGGCGGCGAGCTATCGAGAAGTCGATTAATTGAAGCTTACTCTGCAGGGATTTTCCCCTGGTATGACGATGACCAACCCATTTTATGGTGGTCGCCAAATCCACGGGCGGTCATTGAACCCGAACAGGTGCATATTTCACGTAGCTTGAAAAAAAATATGCGCCGCTGCAATTATCAACTGAGTGTTGATAGAGCCTTTGAGCAAGTGATCGACGCCTGCGCGGAAGCGCGAAACGTTAAAAGTGAGAGCTACGAAACCAACAGCGACGCTCAAAACGACAACCAAGGGACATGGATAACGACAGAGATGAAGGACGCTTATATTGACCTTCATCACGCCGGTTACGCACATTCGTTTGAAATATGGGATGAGGAAAATTTGGTCGGCGGATTATATGGCATTGCGATTGATAAAGTATTTTCTGGCGAGTCCATGTTTCATCGCAAAACTGACGCCTCGAAAATCGCATTTGTATTCGCCTGTAGGCAATTGCAGCGCTGGGGATTTGGCTTACTGGATTGTCAAATTTTAAATCCTCACTTACAAAGTCTTGGCGTAAAAGAATTGGCTCGCGAAGATTTCAAAAAGTGGTTGCCCGCTTATAAAGCTCAACTAGCAGCTAGCAACAGTATTAATCAAATCGACGCTAAGCGTTCATTAGAACGCAATTGGAGTGCGACCCACTGGATGGATACTCTGGCTTTATTAACCGATATAGATTCCGCATAAATTTATGAGCGTACTATCAAAAGTAAAAGTCTACGCCACACACCCGCATCCTTGTAGTTATCAGGATGACCGTGAAGCGACGACTTTATTTATTGATCCGGCCGTTAAAATTGACGCTATCGCTTATAAAGATTTAACCGAGATTGGCTTTCGTCGTTCGGGTAATCATTTTTATCGGCCCCATTGCCAAACCTGTAACGACTGTATACCGACAAGAATTCCAGTAGACAGTTTTACTCCTACTCGCCGACAAAAGCGCATTGAAAATAAAAACCAAGATTTAACCATTACCACCGTGGATTCCATTGCCGGTGATGAGTATTACCAGCTCTATGCAAAGTATATTGAACAGCGCCATGAAAATGGTGATATGTATCCGCCTACGCCTGAGCAATACCAACAGTTTTTAGTCCGTGAAACCCAGTTTTGTCAATTCACCGTTTTTCGCCTTAACGATATACCGATCTGCGTTAGCGTTCGCGACGATGTCAGCGATAGCTATTCGGCAATTTATACCTTTTTTGACCCTGATTATTCGAACCGCAGCTTGGGTAATTTCGCAGTTTTATGGATGATTAGTCTGGCAAAAAGCGAGAATCGCCAATATCTGTATCTTGGCTACTGGATTCGCTCCTGCCGGAAAATGTCCTATAAAATCGAGTATCGCCCTATAGAACTACTAATAAATGGCCGCTGGCAGACACTTACCTAGGTAGCCGCCTAAGCCTAAAAATACCATTGCTTTGATTATCTACCCCATTTAGTGCAAAATGCGCGCCCTTAAAGCGAGATTAAACCCCGCATAGCGGTTTTTGTAGTTACACAGACTTTTTGTAGTTACGCAAACATAGTTACGCAGACAATAGAGTAATTCCCGGAAATTAGCTTGTATGGCAAAAGAAGAAAACATTGAATTTGATGGTGAAGTGATTGACACTCTGCCCAACACGACTTTCCGCGTAAAGCTGGAAAACGGGCATGTCATTACCGCGCATATCTCTGGAAAGATGCGTAAAAACTACATCAGAATTTTAACCGGTGATAAAGTTAAGGTCGAAATGACACCTTATGATTTATCCAAAGGCCGAATTACATTTCGCGCGCGATAATCAGATCGGAATATTTGATTTAACCATTGAATCCACACCGCAGTTGTTGCTAATACTTAGATAATTGTGTTGCCTGGTTAAATTCCGTTGATAAAAAAAGCCGCTAAATTAGCGGCTTTTTTTATTGCTAAGCTAAGTTCACCTAGCGACTGACTGTAAGTACCAGATCATCATCACGGACACTGATCTTAACAGTACCGCCAGATGCCGATAGCTCGCCAAACAATACCAACTCTGCCAATGGCTTTTTGATATGTTGCTGGATAACGCGACTCATCGGTCTCGCCCCCATATTCACATCGTAACCTTTCTCGATCAACCAATGACGTGCATCGTCGTCGACTTCAAGCAGAACCGCTTTGTCGTCTAGCTGGGTTTGTAACTCAACCAAGAACTTATCAACCACAGTAAACACAACTTCAGGACTAAGTGGCGCAAACTGGATAATAGAATCCAAACGGTTGCGGAATTCAGGCGTAAACATTTTAGTTACTGCCTCCATGCCATCAGTACTGTGATCTTGCTGGGTAAAGCCAATACTGCGTCGACTAATCGATTCAGCACCCGCATTGGTAGTCATAATCAATACAACATTGCGGAAGTCAGCTTTACGACCATTGTTGTCGGTTAAAGTACCGTGATCCATTACCTGTAGTAATAGATTAAATACTTCAGGGTGCGCTTTTTCAATTTCATCTAACAGAACAACACAATGGGGATTTTTAGTCACTGCATCCGTTAGCAAGCCACCTTGATCGAAGCCAACATAACCCGGAGGCGCACCAATCAATCTTGATACGGTATGTCGCTCCATATATTCAGACATATCAAAGCGTACAAGCTCCATGCCCATTACCGAAGCCAATTGACGGCTAACCTCGGTTTTACCTACACCGGTCGGACCAGCAAATAGGAATGAACCAATAGGCTTATCAGGCGAAGTTAAACCGGCACGCGAGAGTTTAATAGCCGCAGATACTGCTTCAATAGCAGGATCCTGACCAAACACTACCTGCTTTAAGTTCTCATCTAATTTACCCAAGGAGGTTCTATCAGTCGAACTCACATGCTTGGGCGGAATATGGGCAATCTTGGCAACCACCGATTCAATTTCGGTAACGCCGATTTTCTTTTTGCGTTTACTGACAGGCAGCAATCGCTGGTATGCACCGGCTTCATCAATAACGTCGATCGCTTTATCAGGTAAAAAGCGCTCATTGATATAACGTGCAGCAAGATCCGCTGCCGCGCGCAAAGCTTTATCTGTGTACTGGATATCGTGATGCTCCTCAAAGCGGCTTTTAAGACCTTTAAGGATCTTATAAGTATCGTTCGGAGTTGGCTCGTTAACGTCAATTTTCTGGAAACGACGCGAAAGCGCACGGTCTTTATCGAAAATAGAGCGATATTCCTGAAAAGTGGTAGAACCCAAGCAGCGCATATCACCCGAACTCAACAATGGCTTGAGCAAGTTCGAGGCATCCATTACACCACCCGATGCAGCACCGGCACCAATAATGGTATGGATCTCATCGATAAACAGAATTGAATCATCACGCTTTTTCAATTCGCCCAATAGCGCTTTAAAGCGTTTCTCAAAATCACCACGGTATTTTGTCCCGGCCAATAAGGCACCAAGATCTAAGGAATACACAATGCTGTTTTCTAGAATCTCGGGAACTTCACTATCGACAATACGCTTAGCTAGGCCTTCAGCGATGGCGGTTTTACCCACGCCAGCTTCACCCACTAATAAAGGATTATTTTTACGACGTCTCGCCAGTACCTGAACCACCCGCTCAACTTCGAGATCGCGACCAATAAGTGGATCGATTCGACCTGCTTCAGCCTCGGCGTTAAGGTTGAGTGCATAGGCTTCTAATGGATTCTTTGAAGTACCGCCCTCAGCTGCGCCACTATCCTCATCAGAGCCTTCACCGTGCTGCTCGGAGGGGTTTTCATTTTGGCCAGACACTTTGGAGATACCGTGACTGATGTAATTTACTACATCAATACGGGCAACGCTTTGTTGCTTCAGTAGGTAAACCGCCTGACTTTCTTGCTCGCTAAAGATCGCGACAAGTACGTTAGCACCGCTGACTTCTTTTTTACCGGAGGACTGTACGTGGAATACGGCACGCTGAAGTACACGCTGAAAACCCAGTGTTGGCTGAGTATCACGTTCTTCATCGCTTTCATCTAATAGGGGTGTTGTTGAGTTAATAAATTCAATCAACGAAACACTCAGCGTTTTCAGTTCTACACCACAGGCCGTTAAAACGTCTGATGCTTCCTGATTGTCCAGCATAGCTAACAGCAAATGCTCCACGGTCATAAACTCGTGTCGCTTATTGCGTGCCACTTTAAAGGCGCTATTGAGTGTATTTTCCAGCTCTTTATTGAGCATACTTACATCCTCATACTTCTAGCAAACTCGTAACAATTACAGTCATCACTCACTGAGTGATTCTATTTCGCACAATAGAGGGTGTTGGGTTTCTCGGGCGTATTGGTTCACCTGAGACGCTTTAGTTTCTGCAATATCGCGCGTAAACGAGCCACACACCGCTTTGCCCATAGTATGGACTGTCAACATGACACGGGTGGCTGCTTCGCGATCGAGACTGAAAAAGGTTTCCAAAACTTCAACTACAAATTCCATCGGGGTGTAGTCGTCATTCAGCATAACCACGTTGTACATCGAAGGAACTTCTAGTTTGGGGTCGACCCCTTCTACTACAACGTCTTCTTCGTGATCAACATCTGCTGCGTCACCGCTCATAAATAAGGGTAGTAGAAGATCTTCAGTTTGAGAGTGTTTCATGATTTTTTTTTGCCGCATAAGCCGAAAATATTCTCCTATGATACAGATTAGTGGAGCAACGCGCTTCACGCATTTTACTTGACTAATGCGAGCCAGCGAGTTAAAAAGGACATAATCAACTCTGTAGATTTTAGCTAAGATGTTGAAAGTGCTGAAAATAAAATAAAAATCAGTTAACAATTGTATACGCTATAGGCGGTATGATTCAATCGAAGGATTAACGACGATGCAAACGGGTGTTGTAAAGTGGTTTAACAATGCAAAGGGATACGGTTTCGTTCTTGCAGACGAAGATGGAAAAGACGTATTCGCGCACTACTCCGCAGTAGATATGGACGGCTATAGAACACTAAGAGCCGGTCAATGTGTGGCATTCCAGGCTGTAGACGGCCCTAAGGGCTTACACGCGGTAAGTATAAAAATATTAGATGAAGCCCCAGACGTGAGCGGAGATGGCAGCGGCGGCTCGCAAAGCCTTGATCCTAACGCTTCTACTGAGGCGACAAGCTCGGAAATTGCGGCAGAGTCGACAACCGATATCACTGGCTAATCACCAAAATTACGTTTTAGCGACTGACTTTCCTCTGAAGCCACTTTGCTGGCTGAATGGCGCGGGGCGTTTTTAAACTCGTCGTTAAATTTGTGATTAAGATCACGACGCAAAAACAAGAAAAGCATGCGAAACCATTAGTAATCGACAATAAAAAAGCCGACATCACTGTCGGCTTTTTTGTTTCCTAGCACTTTTGAGTGTTTTTTAAACTAACATTCAAAAGCCTTACTGGGCAACTTAGCCCATATGCTTAATAACAGCCGCACCAAATTCCGATGATTTAAGTAAGGTTGCGCTATCCATTAGACGCTCAAAATCGTAAGTCACAGTTTTCGCATCAATTGCACCTTCAACGCCTTTGATGATCAAATCTGCCGCTTCATTCCAGCCTAAGTGTCTAAGCATCATTTCGGAAGACAAAATAACCGAACCGGGGTTAACTTTATCCTGACCCGCATACTTTGGCGCAGTACCGTGAGTCGCTTCAAACAAAGCGATATCGTCAGACATGTTAGCGCCTGGCGCAATACCGATACCACCAACCTGAGCTGCAAGTGCATCAGAAATATAGTCACCATTGAGGTTTAGCGTTGCAATAACACTATACTCATCAGGGCGAAGCAAGATCTGTTGTAACATCGCATCGGCGATAACGTCTTTAATAATGATTTCTTTTCCGGTTACTGGGTTTTTCATCGTCATCCATGGACCACCATCAAGCAGCTCGGCACCAAACTCTTCGGCAGCCAGCTCATAACCCCATTCTTTAAACGCACCTTCGGTAAACTTCATAATGTTACCTTTATGAACCAAGGTAACCGATGGTAAGTCTTGATCAACAGCATACTGAATCGCTTTACGAACTAAACGCTTAGTCCCTTGCGAAGAAACAGGTTTAACCCCTATTCCGCAATCAGTAGGGAAACGGATTTTAGATACACCCATTTCATCGCGTAAAAATGCGATAACTTTATCAGCTTCTTCAGTGCCCGCTTTCCATTCGATACCAGCAAAAATATCTTCAGAGTTTTCGCGGAAGATAATCATGTCTGTTTTATGCGGCTCTTTCACTGGCGAAGGAACACCAGAAAACCAACGTACAGGACGCTGGCAAACGTATAAATCGAGCTCTTGACGCAACGCTACGTTCAAGGAGCGAAAACCACCACCAACTGGCGTTGTTAATGGTCCTTTAATCGCCACTCTATATTCACGAATTGCATCAAGTGTTTCAGCTGGGAACCAGTCGCCTTCATATTTCTCAGCGGCTTTCTCACCATTGTAGATTTCCATCCATGCGATTGCGCGCTTTCCGCCATAAGCTTTGGCAACAGCAGCATCGGTAACCGCAATCATTGGCGGAGTAACATCGACACCAATACCATCACCTTCGATATACGGTATGATTGGCTTGTCTGGAACGTTAAGTGATCCGTCAGCATTGACTTCAATTTTTGAACCATCAGCAGGAACAACAATGTGTTGATATCCCATAAAGGAGTACTCCGTAAAAATTACATCGGGTGTAATATGTGATTGAGAAAAAAATGTTTTGCGATTGCGTTGTTAATTAGCCAGTGGCGCATATCATTGGTCGCAAATACCAATGGAGATAGCTAACACTTAAACTGTTTTAAGATAATTCGGCCACCAAATGCGGGCAAAATAACCGCTAATAAATCCGTGCAATTAGCGTAACAAATTTCTATTAAGACTTTTTTCGGCGCAGCATTGTATCATCGTAAGTCTATGAATGTCGTTACAAAATGTGGCCTTTTTGTCGTGTTTTCCGGTGCATAAGCCGCCTTTTGCACTGCTGGGCGCAGCCAATATAGGATTATCAGGAGTTATTCCAGCGTGTTCAAACTAACCGGCAAGCCACTGTGAAATTTTTGTTATTTAATAAACCCTACCAAGTGCTCTGTCAGTTTACCGACTCGCAACACGCCGAGAGCGCTCATAATAACAATGAAACGCCGCGCCAAAACCTATCCGACTTTATCGATATGCCCGGCTACTATGCAGCCGGACGACTAGACTACCTTTCCGAAGGCTTACTGATATTGACCAACGATGGTGCATTTCAGCATCGTATTACCGACCCAGCCAACAAAATGCAAAAATCCTATTGGGTTCAAGTAGAGGGCACACCCTCAGTACAATCAATCAAAGAATTGGCCAATGGCGTCACGCTGCGTGACGGAAAAACGCTTCCTGCAAAGCTTGAATTGATAGACGCACCCAAAATTTGGCAACGAAGCCCAGCTGTAACCCCGCACCGCGATGCCAACAGCCAGTGGATTAATATGAGCATCCATGAAGGTAAAAACCGACAGATACGTCGAATGCTAGCTCATGTTGGGCACCCTGTACTGCGGCTAGTGCGTCACCAGATAGGTCCGTGGTCAATCGAAAATTTAACCCCGGGTCAACACAGCTTAAGCTCGGTTAACTTACCTAAGTCGCAAGCAACAGCACCATCCAAACGTTCAACAGCTGCAACGAAGCCAAGAGTAAAACAATGGCAAAAACAAAAGACAAAACCGACAAACACGTCAAAGCGGTCTAAACTGAAACCCTGAGCCAAAATGAACTTAGTGGAAAAAATCATCATAAGATACCGGTTCAAAGCAATTGCCGCGCTAAATCAACTACCTGAACATTTAGGTAAAACCTTATGAGTACAAGAAACACACAGTTATCGTTAGATTCTGTTCACACGGATTTTGCGCCGCATGTAACGGTGGCGTCGATAGTCGAGAAAGATGGACGCTTCTTATTAGTAGAGGAATATAGCTCGCAGGGTAAAGCAGTGATTAATCAACCAGCCGGCCACCTTGAGGCAAGCGAGTCATTGATTGATGCGGCGGTAAGAGAAACACTGGAAGAAACTCGCTGGCATATAGAAATCACAGGCGTATTGAATATCAATCTATATCGCTCGCCACAAAATGACGTGACCTATCATCGAACCACTTTTATCGCATCAGCACTGCACGAAGACCCTCAGCTCGCTCTGGATGACGGGATTATCCAGCCGCTTTGGTTAACCTTGGCCGAAGTAGAACAACGTCAAGAGCAATTGCGTAGCCCTCTGGTTCTGCAATCCATTCAGCAATACCTCAATGAACCACATTATCCTTTGGCGATGGTCGGCGATTGCCGTTAGAATAGCGGCGATTAAAGCAGCTAAACCAGCAAGCGCTCTGATATTCCGTTCGCATACCCTATCTCACTAAGGTTACCGGCTAAAACGGTTTTCTGTCGGTACGCCCGATTAACTGCTTACTTGCTTGCTAGCGCTGCGGCGCTATCGGCTGTTAAAAAACGAAAATTGAAAAATCCATTATGAGTAAAGTGATAGTCGGCCTTTCCGGCGGCGTTGACTCTTCAGTCACAGCATTAGAGTTACAACAACGCGGCTACGCGGTTGAAGCCCTGTTTATGAAAAACTGGGACGAAGACGATGGCACAGAATACTGCACTGCCCGCACTGATCTGGAAGACGCCATGCGCGTCTGTGACAAACTCAATATCGAATTACATACCGTCAATTTCGCCAAGCAATATTGGGATAATGTCTTTGAACATTTTCTAGCGGAATACCATGCGGGTCGCACACCTAATCCCGATGTACTTTGCAATAGAGAAATCAAATTTAAAGTATTTGCAGACTATGCGGAAAAGCTCGGTGCCGATGCGATCGCTACCGGTCACTACGCAAGAGTTAAACACAGCGAAACCGGAACAATATTACTGAAAGGCCTTGATCATAATAAAGATCAAAGCTACTTCCTCCATGCGGTCAGCCAACAGCAGTTATCAAAAACTCTATTCCCGATTGGCGAGATGGAAAAATCATCAGTGCGCAACATTGCCAAAACAGCGCAACTAGTCACTCACGATAAAAAAGATAGCACCGGTATTTGCTTTATCGGCGAGCGCCGATTCAAAGACTTTCTGGAGCGCTACTTACCAGCCAACCCCGGCCCCATTGTTGATTCCGATGGTAACTTAATGGGCGAGCATCAAGGTTTGATGTATCACACCATAGGCCAACGTCAGGGCTTGGGTATTGGTGGTGTTGCAAATGCCGCGCAAGCGCCTTGGTACGTAGCGGAAAAGCGCCTCGAAGATAACACTTTGCTAGTGGTGCAAGGCAATAATCACCCACTGCTATTTACACCGGCTCTAAACGCTATTGAACCGCATTGGATAGGCTCAGCTCCGACTTTACCGTTGCGCTGCTATGCGAAAACCCGCTACCGTCAAGCCGATCAAAGCTGTTGCATCCATCAGGGCCAAGACAATAATTTATGCGTCACATTTGACCAACCGCAGCGAGCCATAACACCGGGGCAATATATTGTTTTTTATCAGCAAGACGAATGTCTAGGTGGCGCGGTAATCCAAGCGGCTATTGCGGATGATAATCATATCAAAGCTGGATCAGCCACATCATCCAAAGCCAGCGAAAATTAAGCTATTGGCTTTGCATTTTTTATAAGTAAGCCCATTTTTATAGGTAAGTAGATTGTCAAAAAACAACTTCCACAGCCGAGCTTATCAAGCTCAGGCTTTAGCCGTCGCACTCACCGCACTTGAGCAAGTTCACCTACTGGCAACCACCGGCAGATGTGACAATGAAATCAAAAGCCAGCTCTTTGACAGCATTTTAGTGACTGACTCAGATCACCCGAACGAAATATACCCTGATAGCAAGCTGTTTAATTCCGGCGCTAAGCAAATCATTCAACTATTTACTGAAGTGTTTGATAATGACAACCGTCAGCGAATAGGCTATTTAGTGGCGGCAAACCGTATCGCAAAATATCTATTAAGCGATAAAACTATGCAAAATAAATTGCAGTCGGAAATTGCACGCTTTAAACAAAAAGCGGCTATCGAATGGAACAATAACGACAGCAGCTCCAACCCTAACGATTCTATCGTGGAGCAGGATACAATAGCGGTGACAGAAAATCGGGATAAAGACTTATCCCTAATATACGAAAACACCTTAAGCACCCTGCCCTATAGAATTAATATTCACGGTTCACAAAGCCAACTTGAACGCGATAGCGTCCGCAATAGCGTTCGTGCGCAGCTGCTCGCCGCTATCCGCGCGCTAGTGTTATGGCGACAATTAGGCGGCAATGCATTGCAATTGTTTTTAAAACGCGAATCCTATGTTGGCATTTGTCGCCAGGCCGGTGCCAACTTTTAGCTAAAAGTCAGCACCTCCGGCCTAGCGCTGACCTAGAAAGACGATTAATAAAACTACCGCCGCTCGCATTGCAGCGGTCTCCGTAATTCACAGAAAATAGCCAATCACGGAAATTTGCACGCCAACAGCATTTGACTGATTCGACGCTTTTAAGCATAGTGCGCAGCTGTCCGGAATCGCTTCCTACAATCCCAACTGAAGAAACCATTATGTCGACTACTTTAAAAGCCATCTCTCCTATTGATGGTCGCTACGCCAGTAAAACCGCCCCATTGAATGAAGTGTTTAGTGAATATGGGCTGATTGCCGCCAGAGTATTGGTTGAAGTTCGCTGGTTACAGGCCTTGGCTAGACAGAACGGTATCACTGAACTCCCCATGCCCTCTGACGCAGCGATTGCAGCCTTGGACAATATTGTTGATCAGTTTAGCGAAGCCGATGCGGCCGAAATCAAATCCATTGAAGCGACGACTAATCACGATGTAAAAGCAGTCGAGTATTTTTTAAAAGCGAAATTGGATTTGATTCCGGAGCTAAGTACCGCCAAAGAATTTATTCACTTTGCCTGTACCTCAGAAGATATTAATAACCTCTCGCATGGCGTGATGCTGCAAGCCGGCAAACAAACGCTACTGCCAATTATGCAGCGTATTATCGATACCTTAAGGGCTTATGCTCACGAGTGGGCTGGGCAAGCAATGCTATCACGCACCCATGGCCAATCGGCAAGCCCTACTACCGTCGGTAAAGAATTTGCCAACGTAGTCGCACGCTTGCGCAAACAGATGTCGCAATTCGAATCAGTTGAAATAATGGGTAAAATTAATGGTGCAGTTGGCAATTACAATGCCCACTTATCAGCCTACCCGGATATCGATTGGCAAAGTCACGGCCAGCACTTTGTAGAATCCTTAGGTTTAACCTGGAATCCATACACCACACAAATTGAGCCGCACGATTATATCGCCGAGTTATTCCATTGCCTGGCCCGCTTTAACACCATTATTATCGACTTCGATCGCGATATCTGGGCCTATATCTCTCGAGGCTATTTTAAACAAAAACAAATTGAAGGTGAGATCGGCTCATCAACTATGCCGCATAAAGTGAACCCCATCGATTTTGAAAATTCTGAAGGTAACCTTGGCCTAGCGAATGCCATGCTTGCCCATATGGCAGAAAAACTGCCTGTTTCGCGCTGGCAGCGTGATTTAACCGACTCAACGGTACTAAGAAATATGGGTGTGGGATTTGCCTATAGCTTGATTGCCTATGAAGCAACCTTAAAAGGTCTAAGCAAGTTACAACTCAATGCTGAAGTGATTGATGCTGATTTGGATAACGCTTGGGAAGTCTTAGCCGAACCCTTACAAACCATAATGCGACGCTACGGTATTGATGAGCCGTATGAAAAACTTAAGTCCCTAACGCGCGGCAAAAAAGTTGATGCACAATCGCTGGCGGAGTTTATTGAAACGCTGGATGTTTCTGCAGAAGCTAAACAGGCAATGCTGGAGCTAACACCAGCAAACTATATTGGTGATGCCGAGAGATTAGCCAAAGAAATCTAACGCGCTGCGTAAGTTTGCTCGGCATATTTTAAAACGCGATCCATCCAATCATAAATGGGTTGGTCGCGATCAGGTAAAAACGTCACCAACTCTTCCGATGTCATAATACTGGTAAACTGATCGCTGGAATCTGCAATAACCACGGCAGGCAATCCCTCACGAGTCGGATGCCCCATCTGCGCTTCGTAGCGTTGGTTTTTATCCCAGTAACCTACATCGACATGTAAGACAATAAATTGCGATTGAATTCTATCTTGCAGCGCGCTGTCATCCATATAACGCTTTAACAAAGCGCAGCGATCACACCAGTCCGCACCGAACACCACCATAACATCACGACCGCTTTCTCTAGCCTGTAATAAGGCTAAACGCATGGTCTCTGAAGCTACCGCGCCGCTTGATTCTTTAGCGCCTTGTTCGTTGCTAGTTTGTTCAGTCATCGTTTGATCAATTTCCGCTGCCGCTATTTTATTGTTATCTGCGGAAACCAATCCCGAAAAAACCAAGGGCAGCACTAAGAAAATCAACAAAGCCGATTTTAAGTTGGCCAAAAGCTTGCTTGAAAGACTAATCACGGATTTACACATGGTATGACTCGCTAAATTGTATTTTTATATCAATAACAAATAGCGAGTATCGTACCGATCCAGTAAATATTGTTAATATTCAAGTAGATAGCGGATTAATTTGAGACAGAATCGAAACGGAAGATTATATTTTAGTCAATTTATTCGACAGTTTAAGCAGAGGTGTGCATGCCACATTCGCGGCCATCCTGCACTTTGGTGGGATCAAAATAATGCCTGCAACTGATCAGCTCATTATCTTCCATATAACTTTCTAGCTGCTTATCGGACCAATAAAACAAAGGAGCAACTTTTAAAATACCGCGCGCATCCCAGCTAACAATATCCAGCGACTTACGGTGTTCGGTTTCTTCACGTCTAATACCGGTAATCCAAATCTCTGGCTGCCACTCATTAAGCGCGCGATCAAAAGGCTCAAGCTTCACCTGACGAGTAAACTCTTTATGCATCTCCTCGTCATCCATAGTTGGAATACCCCCCATCACCGCATTGCGGCGCTCGGAAGTCATTAACGGCGAATAAACATGATAATCCAGTGGGATACTTTTAATAAGTTTGTCAGCCACAACATAGGTGTCACGAAGATTGTAACCAGTATCAACCCAAACCGTTGGCACGGATTGATCAACCTTGCTAATAACATCCAACATCACCGCAGCGTTTTTACCGAAGCTGGTGGTAGCAATTGCTTTTTTATTTTGCGACAGCGCCCAACGTACAATCTCTGCCGCACTTTTATTGTGTAGCTGTTGGTTAATACTTTCTATATCCACAATAAACCTATATCTACGATGCAGTCTTTATATCTACGATGCACTAATGCCAGTCGTTTATACAATTAACGATCCCTTCTACCTTTGCTGCATCCTGCTTTTTAATCGCCTAAAAAAAATCACCCAAAAGCTTAACAATGCTTGTGAGTGATAATCCGAAGAACTAATGATATTGAATGACTAGTCCTATCAAAAAACTAGCAATATCTAGGCTGGCAATAATTCAGTTAAAAGATATCGCAAGCGGTCGCTATCAGCCAATACTTTAATGTCATAAAGTTATAACTAAAGCTCAACACGCTGATTAAAAAGTATTAGAACCGAGTAACAAATTAAAGCTAAAGCTTTTAGCCCTGATCGATTACGCCAGTCTTTTAAATTTTATGGCGTCTTCGGCCCGTTTAACACTGCTTGTGCCGAGCGCGCTTTGTAGATGATTGCGCCAATCCTTTATAGTCAGCATCTGACGTGAAGCGACGCAAAAACTATTATCAAAATTAGGGCTACGCAATTGATAAGCAAATTCAAAACTGCCCGGTAACGACTGCTTATGACCACTCACCAGTGACTGCCCTTCAGCGCGAGAAACACAATTGGCAACTAAAATCCCTTTGGGTGCTAGTGCGCGCTTTAACTCTTTCAACCAAGCTTGTTTATTCGATGCAAACGAGACCGCTCGCATGGGTTCGCCCTTTTGCTCATAAAACAAATCATCAATAATTAAATCAAAACCGGCTTTGTTACTTTGCTTTTTATTCGCTCGATTATCATCGGCAAGCCACTCAATCGCATCAGCATGATGCAAACTGACTTCGGGTGCTTGTTTAGCATTTAAGCCAACAAATTTTTTAGCCACGCCGATATGCACTTTATCAATATCAATACCGACAATTTTATCGGCATCAATATGTTCGCTCAGTTTTTTGATTGCAGCGCCCGCACCGACACCAAGCACTAAGACTTTTTTTATCGATTGCGGGGGGCGAAAAAACAAGGGCAACCAAAGCATATCCCAAACGCCGCCATTAAGAAGACGAGCGCCATTGTATTGCGAATGAAAAACTTGATTGCGATAAAGACGTATAGACTGACCAGCCTTGCGAAGCTGATAATGATTACCCGCAGCAAATCGCTCCCAGACAATCATAGCTTGGCCTTGTAACGGCTAAATTTTTTGGTGTAATAGACGATCACTCTAATTCAAAAGTCGCAGTCACCGAAGCCTCAACAGCGATCGAACCTTTTGAGGTAGTCGCAGAGCTATCGGCAGCCATCTCCATTCTTGCCGCCATATATTTTGGCTGGGATGACACACCACCCTCAACCAAATGCAGCAAACCTTTTAATGTGCGACCACTCATTTTCGCTAAACGTTTGGCTTTTGTTTCCGCATCCAAATACGCGCGCTCAAGCGCTTCAACACTTAATGTTTTTTGTTTGCTAGAGGTCATTTGCACTTGCTGAAAGCGCATAATATCGAGCTCACCTAAGGACTGCATAACCCGACCATAGCTCTCGATATCAACCAGCTTTACTGCGATATCACGGCGCACATCATGGCCAGTAATCCGCTGCTGATTTTTATAATCGATAACCGGCTGTAACGACAAGTTCATCGCTTGGATATCGCGCTCTGGAATCTCCAGACGCTTTAACACCGACATCACCTGCTTCATTTTGCTCTCAACTTCCTGATACGCTTTTGACGCCGTAGGCGCTCTAGCGTCGACACCAATAACAAAGCGAATTTCATCCGGCTCAACACTAACACTACCCTTGCCTTGCAAAACCAGCGTTTTAGGCACGGGTGGATGACTATCTGAAGCATTCACAATTTGAGGAAACGCAGTTGAAAGCATTATCGCGGTGCTAAATAACACTGCAAAAACTGCATAAGATGGATGGCTATATTTTAGCGCGCGGAAATTTTCCGACATATTTTTTTACCTTCAATTTAACGTACATTGGCTCTTATCGTTTCTTTATATGCAATTCTGTATCTGCAATTCTGCTTTTACAATCCTACAGCTAGTAGCGCAACCCCTGCGCTACTAGCTACGTGCAATTATCTAAACACCACTGCCTAAGTACAACTGTCCAAGTATCAGGATTATCTAAGCACAACATACAAAGCTGTATTACCACGAATAATTCGTAACAGCATTTTATTACCGTTGCTTTGCTCAGCCACTTTCGCCAGTTGCTCAAGATTAGCTATGATAACGCGATTAACCGAAACAATACGATCGCCCACACGTAGACCTGATCCAGCTGCTGGTGAGCCACGAGTAATACTCTTCACCCGAACGCCATCTTCGTCCTGCATATCTTCTATCTCAGCACCTTTAAGCGCAGGATGAATTTCACCCGCACCGCTATATAAGTTGATTTTTTCACCAACGCGCACTTTAAACTTACGCTTCTTACCGTCACGCAGCAATTCTACTTTTAAGGAATCACCAATTTGTTTGGCACCTACTGCATTTCTTAACTGCGCAGCCGTATCAACGGCTTTGCCATTGACTGAAACAACAATATCCCCAGCCTCCAAACCGGCTTTTTCAGCGGCTGATTGATCTTGTACCTGCGTAATCAAAACGCCCTTTTGCTGAGCATCCAGATCAAAGGCCTCGGCTAACTCAGCGGTCATATCTTGAATCACCACACCGAGCTGCCCTCGTCGTACCTCACCATGCTCAAGAATTTGCTCGGAACTATTGCGCGCCATATTAACGGGTATCGCTAAACCAATACCGACATTGCCACCGGTCGGCGCAATAATTGCTGTATTGATACCGACCAACTCGCCACGTAAATTCACCAGTGCACCGCCAGAGTTACCGGGATTAATCGACGCATCGGTTTGAATAAAGTTTTCATAACCTTCAATACCTAAACCCGTCCGTCCTAGAGCGCTAACCACACCGGTCGTAACCGTATTTTCCAAACCAAAGGGATTACCAATTGCGATAACAAAATCGCCTTGCTGCAATTTATCCGAATCCGCCATTGCCAATTCATTTAAATCATCGGCATCGATTTTTAGAATCGCGATATCCACTTCAGGATCAGACCCAATTAACGTGGCTTCAAAGCTGCGATTATCTGCCAAGCCAACATGAATCTCGTCAGCGCCATCAATCACGTGGAAGTTGGTAATTACCGTGCCGTTTTTAGCATCGATAATAACGCCCGAACCGGCGCTTTGCGTGCGACGCTGTTGCGGTTGATACTGTTGATTGCCCGGCGCACCAAAAAACTGGCGAAAGAATGGATCGTTTAATAGTGGATTGGCGACTTGCTTAGTGGTAAAGGTCGATATATTAACCACTGCAGGGTTTACGTTTTTAAGCAGTGGAGCCAAGCTCGGCAAGACCTGCCCTTCGGGATCAAATACGGGTAATACCGCCGATGCTTGTGAAACAAAACCAGTATTCAAAATAACAACGGTTAAACAAGACCGCCATATAGCGCGAAAGCTCATTCAATATACTCCTCAACAAGATTTGTAATTAGTGGTTAACACACATCGTGTAACGTTTTTAAAATAGTATAAATTCAGTTGCAAATGCGCAACACAGTAATCGAATTGTTAGGCGATATCTGCCCTGCCATTTACCTCACAGCTATTTGTTTCGCAATCAGCTATTCCATAGACATCCGGAACCGTTAATAGTGACAACAAGCCGGTTTCATTTGTTCCATTGCCAATTGTTCAAAAATAAGCCGCTTAATGCTATGGTCTAGTGCAATGCAGCGCTTTACCATGTCATAAGCTCGATTAGGTGCAGGATCGCTTTTATCTGTCGGAATTTATATGGGGTCAATCGGTCCGAGTACAAGCTAGTACAATAGTAAAAAGTCGGTAAAATGGCCGATTGTCAGTCAGCAGAGGCTCGCTATAACAGCGTTAAGGGCGAATGCAGGCTAAACTGTAACGAATAGTTTTCAATAGCCCTACAAGCGGCAACAGCGCCTCTTTAAACGGCTAGACAGCTAAACCCAGCACTTAGTCAGGTATTTAAAATCGCGCCATTAAGAAGGGTTATAAATTGATAAGCCTAAGAGACCCCTCGATCCAGATCCCGGCTCTAGAGTAAAAATATGAATTGGACTTTCGCCCGAAACAGCGCCAGCAATAACTCAGCCAATAGCGCTAGCCGCACCCGTATGCGCCGAATGCGCAGCGACGGCTTTTCACGTCGGCTTATGCAAGAAAACGCGGTAACACCGGCTGACTTTATTTACCCGATGTTTGTCGTTGAAGGCAGCGGTATCCGCCAAGCAGTGCCATCTATGCCCGGCGTCGAGCGCGTCAGTTGCGATATTCTCTGCCAAGAAGCCAAATAAATTGCCTCATTAGGTATCCCCGCCATCGCCTTATTTCCGGTGATTGACGCCAGCAAAAAAAGTCTTAAAGCAGAAGAGGCATGGAATCCCAACGGCTTGATTCAAAATGTTATCAAAGCAGTAAAAGATGCCGCGCCTGAATTAGGTGTTATGACCGATGTCGCTTTAGACCCTTACACTTCCCATGGTCAAGACGGCATCATCGACGAGCAAGGCTATGTGCTTAACGACATCACCGTTGCTGCCTTAGTAAAACAAGCCCTATCGCATGCCGATGCCGGTGCCGATATCGTCGCACCCTCTGACATGATGGACCATCGAATTGGCAAAGTACGCGACACGCTAGAAGCTGCCAATCACACTAACACTAAAATCATGGCGTATTCGGCCAAGTATGCCTCAAGTTTTTACGGACCGTTTCGCGATGCCGTTGGCTCCAGCGCCAATCTAGGTAGCGGCAATAAATCCAGCTACCAAATGGATCCGGCAAATAGTGACGAAGCGCTACAAGAAATTGCTTTAGATCTTGCCGAAGGTGCCGATATGGTGATGGTTAAACCCGGCATGCCGTACTTGGATATTGTCTATAAAGTGAAACAACAGTTTGGCGTTCCCACATTTGCCTATCAAGTCAGCGGCGAATATGCCATGTTACAAGCAGCAGTGGCCAATGGCTGGTTAGGCGATGACGTGATCTCCGAATCCTTATTAGCGTTTAAACGCGCGGGGGCAGACGGCATACTGAGCTACTTTGCAAAAACAGCCGCTGAAAAGCTCAACTAAACAGTACAACACTAAAATAACAATATAAGGATCTAAACAATGTCTAGCGTTTTTTCTGACTACCGTGGCGGTAAATTCAAAAAGCTATCAGCGCCAGCAATGCTGTTTTTTTTATTATCGCTTTCTATATTTAGTGTTAATCAAGCCATTGCCGAACAAACCGAATGGAAAAGCTCAAAAGAAAAAGACGGTATTAAAACATTCTCGAGAAAAATAGCCGGCTCAAAATACAAAGCCATTAGAGGCGAAACCACCTTAGCAATACCAGTAGCAAAACTGGTTGCAGTGATTAACGATGCAAAAGCCTGCGTGGAATGGGCGGATTTATGCAAAAAATCCGTAGTGAAAAAACAGGTATCCAATACAGAAGCCTATGTTTACACGCTTAACGATATGCCTTGGCCAGTTAAAGACCGTGAAGTGACAGCGCATTTAAATTGGAGCAAGAATGAACAAGGTAGTGTGACGATGATTAGTCAGGCTGTTATCGAAATACCCAGCGAAGACTCGAATAAGAATGTAGAAAAAACCAAAGGGGTTGTCAGAATAGAAACAGCTAATGCGCGCTGGGACTTTACGCCGCTTGGCGACAATAAAACATTAACCCAATTTGAAATCCATATGGATCCCAATGGAAAAATACCGGGCTGGTTATTAAATCGCTTGGTATTGGATTCACCCTTTACAACCTTTAAGAGCTTAGCCACACAAGCGTCAAAAGAAAAATATAATAACGCGACGCTTCCGTTTTAATAGCTAATCGTCAAGACTGCCATTTTTGTTTAAAAACCTCAGCGCCCTCTTTGCCTAGATAACGCTTAAGGTATTTATCAGGTGTTTGCCTGAGATCAACCAGAATCAATCCATCTAGCGAATCGTTAAATACTTTGTTAATTGAAAAGCAGACAAATTTGCCATTTAACGATAGGTAATGCCGCAACAATGTTGGTAAAGCTTTACCCGGATCGCAGCGCCCAACTAGCTTATTCACGACCGAAACATGATTCAGTGACGCCAGCATTTCATTGGTCCAGATTTTACCCGAGACCTTTAATGGCTCAACGGGTGTAACATCATCAAGAAAACGCTGCTCAGCGCAAAATGATTCAAGCATACATTCTGAAATTAAGGCGCGCGCCAAATCGGAATGCTCATTAGAAATACTGACCGCACCAAATAGCGTATTGTATTCGGGATTACGGGCAATATAACTGCCTATACCACGCCATAATAAATCCAAAGTCTGTGGTAAACGCTGATAATCGGGATGAATAAACGAACGCCCCATTTCCAAAGCTTTACCGACTTTTTGCAAGTAATCCTTATCAAAATCAAATAAGGTTTTAGAATACAAAGCGTCTAGACCATGATGCTCAACAATCTCGTCAACCCGGCCAATTCGATAGCCGCCCACCACTCGAGAAGCGCTTTTATCCCAAATAAATAAATGCAGATAATGTGGATCGAACCGATCTGAATCAACACTATTACCCGTGCCCTCGCCTGCAGCGCGAAAAGTTATTTCACGGGCGACGCCGATTGCCGCCATCAAACAACCTAGACGCTCAAACGGCGCACAATAAACATCGTATTGTTCAGATTCGATATAACGGCAATCGACGATCTCATTTAATGCCAACTGAACATTATCGTTAGATATTTTATCCTCGACACTAATCGGCTCAAATACCAATGATGTTTGTGCTTTGGCTGGCTGTTGATGATTTTTTAAAAAATCGGTACTCATACGTAGATAATCAGTCACTGCACGATCATCTGACAATTTTAACACTTCACGCGGGCTAATCGTTTCACCAATAATCAGCTTTAACTCACGGCCCTTTTTATTCGCTAACTCGCGAGGTAATAACAAGGTACGCAATAGCGGATGAATCATTGCCATTAGGTAAAAAAAGCGACTGTTATAACCATCAACATGAATAGGCAAACAACTGGCATTAGAGCGCTTTAGCAAATTGCCAGCAAGCCGATTCCATGGGTGATCTTCTACCGACCGCGACTGCATATTGACTGAGGCTACTTTTCCGGCTGGAAATAACAGTAGCGCACCACCACCTTTTAGATGCTGAGAAGCTTCACGTATGCCTTTTAAATTTTCACGCGCGGCATTTTTTGACAACACATCAACGCCGATAAAAGTCGATTGCAATTCAGGTATACGTCTGAGTAAATTATTGGTCAGCACTTTGATATCGGGCCGCAACTCCAATAACAGCTTGGTAATAGCCACACCTTCGAGACCACCCAGTGGATGATTAGCAACAATCAGTAAGGGGCCTTCTTTAGGCACATTCTCCAAGGCATTAAAACGATCAACGGGTTTAAGCTTCACTTCCAGATGATCTAACACCCCTAAAAGAAAGTCTTCGGTGCTACCATTTTTAGGCGCGGACTCGTAACAACGCGATAAAGCGTTCAGCCCTAACACACGCTCGACCAAGCGCGCTAACCAACGTTGGCGTATAGGAAGCTGGAAAGGTTTTGCTAATTGGGAAACTGAAGCATCCACTATGCAATTTCCTGATAAGCGTTGTAGAAAAACATTAATTAACTATCCAAAGTCTAAGAGTTAAACGCAATACTAAGCGGCAGCGCGGCGTTGTAACACCTGCAAAGGTCCAGCAACGGTTTCACATGGCGCGCCATCACTATAGGCAATCGATACCTGATCGAGGCTGACCTGCACTAAACACTGACTCACCGTTTTGGCATATTCGCGATGCATACATACCGAATCGGCGTATTCTGGCTTACCATTCATCGGCGATAAATCATCATTAATATGACAGCTATGAAATTGCTGTAAAACATTAATATCGTCTTTATTTTCCAGCGATTCAAAATAATCTCTACGCGTATGGCATACCGACTCGGAATGGTACGACGAAGATGTGACTGGAATCTCTGGTATTAATCGGCTTAACACTTCGCTATCCCAGCTTAACTGAATAGCAATATGCTGAATAATCACAACATCAAAGCCGCGGTAATTAGATAAATCCATTGACGTTAATATCTGCTCAGCGGCAGCCGTGGTTTCACAGCCTGCTAAAGCCCTAACAATTTCGCCACGACTTTTTAAATTATCGGTCTTAGGCTCTTTGGCGACATAATTATTTAGCAAGCAAATAGTTAAGCCAAATTGATTGACCGCAAGCCATGTTCCGCCAGCATCGGTATCGGTTGGCGCCAAATAATTAACACCACAATCCGTTTGCATCGGCTGCGGAGGCAAAGCGCGTTTGCGAGTTTTTAATTCATCGCGATTAAAAAATAAAGAATAACCTTCAGTCTCGGCATTAAATAACCAGGTTAAGGTGCACATCGGCTAGCCTCCCGATGTCGAAGCGTTGCTGGCGCCACACCAAAATCGTCAGGTGGCGGCGCAACCTTTAAAGCGCGAAGAATAAAACCCACCAAGGCTTGATGATGAATCGAATGACTATGTAAAAAAGCTAGCTCGCGACCAACACTGGATAACTGCGGGTTAGCTTCTGCTACTACTGGCGAATTCGATGCGGCAGAAGCCTCGGCTGCCGAAATAGGCCCGGCATCGAGTTTAGTATCCATTGTGACTGAAATACTTTGCTCAAAGTTATCGATTGGCAACAAGGCCTCAATCAAACTTTTGATCCGCGCCGAAGCCTCTGAGCGATTAACTTCCAAACGTTGTTCGCGTGCGCGCTGATCATAATTAATATGCCCCGCCGTATGGCCTAGGACAAATGCCTGATAATGGTCAAGTACATGACGAACATGCGCGCCAATGGAGGAATTGTATAAAGCCGGATCGGTATGGGTATATTGGCTATCGTCCAGCGCTTCGATAATTTGCGTAAAGCGCTGTAACAAAAATATGTTTTCTTGGTTTAACAATTTTCTATCACACTTCTCGTTAGTTTTTTAGTGGAGACAATTGATCATATGAGATTCACCATAATAGCGACCAAATTGACCAGCTACGACCCATTACTTAATGATTAATTCCCTAGATTTAAATTTGCTTATCTAAACCATGGGCTAAAACCGTCGTATACGGCTATATGCAGCTACAGGCACCTTGCAGCAGGCTTGCTGGACAAATCTCGCAGGCAAGTGGATTTGAGCGTGGTATAGTAAGCCAATTCGCTTGTCACTGCGCCCTAGGCGCTCAATAAACAGGCAATATTACTTATAATATGCGCATCAGCCCTCAAACGGCATGCGCAGCAGATTATCCACACAGAGAGAAGCTCAAACAATGAAAAAATACGCCCAATGGTTACTTGTCGGTTTTGTCGCGTTCGTCTTTATCCAATCACTGTTTTTTAAATTCAGCGGCTCTGAAGAAACCGTTATTATATTTAATACCATTGGCGAATGGATGTTATCAATTGGCTTGCCAGCCGGCCTTGCCGAAGCCTTTGCCAAGCATGGCGGTAACGTTATAGGTTCAACCGAACTGTTTGCGGTTATTCTACTGCTCATTCCCGCCAGCCGATTACTTGGCGCATTGCTGAGCTTAGGCGTGATTAGCGGCGCAATTTTCTTTCATCTATTTACCCCTCTGGGCGTTAACCGCGTTATTGATGCGGCGGGAAATACCGATGGCGGTGCACTTTTTTATATGGCCTGTGGCGTTTGGATTTGCTCGGCAATATTGATCTGGCTTAACCGCCCACAAAGCCTTCGTTAGATACGGCGCGATTATATGCACAGCTACGGTATGTGCAATGAGCAGCCAATCATCTAAAGTCCGCCCCTAAAATTTATTTATCGATCTGTCACATTCGCTGTGGCAGATTGTTTTACTATTAAGGCATTTATGAAAGTCGTTTTTGAAACCGCTTTAGGTTCCTACCAAGTCCAGCGCTTGCCGCTACGAACCAAGCAGCCTTTACAAGCTTGGGATGCCGCCGACGAGCTGCTATTAAATACGCTGGCGCAACAGTATCCGGAAAAGCTAACTGACTTAACTGACAAGACTGATAAGCAAACATCGGCTTTATTATTAATCAACGATCAATTTGGCGCACTCGCTACCGCTTTATATCAGCATACTCCGGACTGCTGGAGCGATTCATTCATTAGCCATCAAGCCAGTGAGTTTAATATACAGGACAATTTTGCCGAGAAACAAAACGGCGAAGATGGCGATACGATTCAGCGCACAGTTAACGATACACTTAACTACCCTCTTAACTCCTCTCGTAACTACAGGCCAATAAAAAGCACTGAGGCACTACAGGGAAATTATTCCGTAGTGCTAATTAAAATACCCAAAACACTGGCTTTATTAGAGCAGCAATTAAGTACCTTAAGCCAGCATATAAGCGCTGATACTTTAATTATCGCGGCGGGCATGACAAAACATATCCACAACTCCACCCTCGCCTTATTTGAAAAATATATTGGTACAACTAAAACCTCCCGCGCCACTAAAAAGGCTAGGCTTATTTTTTCACAATGCGATAAATCGCAAAATGATCCGGACCAACAAAGCGCATTAATTGAATCTCGATATTTTTGCGAACAGCTTAACGCCGAACTAATCAGTTATGCCAATGGCTTTTCGCGCGAACGCTTGGATATTGGCGCAAGAGCCATGCTGCAAGCCTTGGAAAAAAACGACGTACCCAATGCGCATAATATTGCCGACTTATGCGCAGGTAACGGTGTACTAGGTCTTTACGCTGTAAAGAAATTAATCGCCCAAAAAGCATTTGCTGGCGACACCGAAGGCAATCAGCCGAAAGATGACAAGCTAACGATATCGTTTATTGATGAATCGTATATGGCGATAGCTGCCGCACAAAGTAATTTCGACTTGCTTACACAAAGCGAAATTGACTCCAATATTCAAGGCCACTTTATCGCCCAAGATGGTATTCGGGCGAAAAAGCAAAACCGTTATGACTGGATCATTTGCAATCCGCCGTTTCATATTGGTACCAGCACCGACACTTCAGTCGCCAAGCGTATGCTTCAACAAAGCTACCAAGCCCTGCAAGTGAATGGCCAGCTTTGGGTGGTCGCGAATAGGCATTTAGATTATGCCGACACAATTCAAGATCTATTTAAAAACCATCAAATCATACTA